>CAZGSX010000085.1:0-12170 GCA_964528475.1 uncultured Anaerolineales bacterium | reverse complement strand
TCCCCACTCACCATCGCGCCCGCTATCCGCGCCGCCACGCGAGCGTTGTTGATCAATAGCGCCTCGTTCGCCCGCCGAGCCTTGCCTTCCGTGTGCGCCACGATGCGATCTAGGAGGAAGGGGGTCACCTCCCTGCCGCTGACGCCCGCCGCCTCGGCCTCCTCCATCGCCCGCGAGATCGCCTCCTCGGCCGTTGGCTGCGGAAGCGCGGCCTCCTTCGGAACCGGCACGCAGACCAGAAGCGCCGCCCGCAGGCCCAGGTCACCTCTCGCCCGCGCCAGTGCCGCCACCCCCTCGGGGGAGGTCACGCTCCCGTCCGTCCCGAACCCCGATCGTCGACTGTAAAAGGCCGGGAACGCCTCCGTGCCGTACCCGATGACCGCCACGCCGTGGGTCTCCAGCACCTCCAGCGTCCGTGGGAGGTCCAGCAGCGCCTTGGCCCCGGCGCAGACGACCGTGATGGGGATACTGCCCAGTGCGGTGAGGTCGGCGGACACATCCTCCGGGTGCCCGCGATGGACGCCGCCGATCCCGCCCGTGGCCAGGATCTCAATGCCGGTCAGGTGGGCCACATGCATGGTGGCGGATACCGTCGTGCCCCCGCTCAGGCCCTGGGCCACCGCGATCGGCAGGTCCCGCAGGCTGATCTTGCGCGGTGCATTCTCTGAGTCCTGGTCGTCCTCTGCGGCCCGAGCAAGGCGACGCAGCTCCTCTTCCGAGAGGCCCACGATGGGTTGCCCGGCGATCACGGCGATGGTGGCCGGGACCGCGCCCTCCTCGCGCACGGCCGCTTCCATGCGCAGGGCGATCTCCAGGTTGGCCGGTGCGGGGAATCCGTGGGTGATGAGCGCTGACTCGAGGGCCACCACCGGGCGCCCTTGCGAAAGGGCCTCTGCCACCGCGGATCGAACCTGAACGCTCGTCATGGCCCGATCTGCCCTACGTCAGAAGCTGAGCGGCCAGCTGCGCGTAGACCCGTGCCGCGGAGGTGACGTCCTCCAGCCGCACGTACTCATCGGCGGTGTGGGCCAGCTCCTCCTTGCCCGGTCCGAAGCCGACGGTGGGGATGCCGGCCTCGCCGGCCGTGTAGACGCCCTCCGTCGAGAAGCCCCAGCGTGTGATCTCCGGACGTCGCCTGAGCTGTGTCTGCGCCGCCTGCACGGTCGCCTTCACCAGCGGGTGGTCCGCCGCAATCACCCACGCCGGGTAGAACTCCCGCATCTCGCACTCGTATCCCGTATGCGTGGTGGTGCAGTAGGTTGTCACCGCCACATCCGCGTCCACGCCCTCGCGCGCGATGACCCGTTGCACCTCCGAGAGTGCCTTGGTCTCGTTCTCGCCCAGCGTCAGGCGGCGGTCGATGAGGAGCGTACATCGATCCGGCACAGCGTTGCGGCTGCCCGCGCTCGACGAGATCTCCGTCACAGCGAGCGTCCCTCGCCCCAGGAACTCATCCTCCCCCAGCTGCTCCGCCAGCAGCTCCAGCCCAAACACCAGGCGCGCGGCGAGGTAGATCGCGTTTTCACCGAGCTGTGGGCTGGCCGCGTGCGCTGACTTCCCCCGCGTCACGATGCGCATCTCCAGCCGCCCCCGCTGTCCCCGGCTGACGTTGAGGTTCGTCGGCTCGCCGATGACCACCCAGTTGGGCCGGATGTCGCTCTGCTCCACCAGCGTCCGCGTGCCCAGCCCCTCCGAAGTCTCCTCCTGGACCACGCAAGCCACGACCAGGTTGCCGATCAGGGGGAGCGACCCGTCCCGCGCCAGCTTCGCTCCGTAGATCATGGCCGCCAGTCCGCCCTTCATGTCGGCGGAGCCCAGCCCGTAGAGAAGGCCGTCCTCGATCTGGGCGCCCAGCGGATCGCGGGTCCATGTCTCCGGGTCGCTGATGCGCACCGTGTCCATGTGCCCGTTGAGCATGAGCGTTGGGCCCTCGACCGGCCCCACCCGGCCCACGACGTTCCCGACGGCGTCCATGTGGACGTCGGAGAAACCAAGGCCCTCCATCTCTCGCAGGATCCTCTCGGCCACCGCCCCTTCCTCACCGGATGGGCTGGGTATGCGGACGAGGTCGCGAAGAAAGGCTTGAAGACTAGCTCTGTCCTGGTCAGTGAGTTGCAGTGATTTCATAGGTAGGCTCGCTCACGTCATCTCATCTCCTGGGGTCGGCCACTCACCAGATGATACTACGAGTTGGGTTCATCGACAAGCCATCCGTGACCCCGGCGGCTCGCGCGGTGGGTCGCTCCCAGACCGGGTCTGGCAGCGGAGGTCATCGTTCGGGTTGGGCACACGGACTTGACACTGAGCGCTGCCGTGCTACCATAGTTGCAGTCGATTGGATAGCACGGATACTGCGGAAGGATTGAGGTACACCACCAGGCCCAGGTGCGGACGCTGTTTTGAGCGTGGTTCAGCCACGCTCCCCGATCGGAGCCACAGCCGGGTCATCGGGGGTGTTTTTTTGTTTCAGCAACGCTTTTAGACCAATAGGAGTTAGAGGAATGGACGATTATCTGAGGATTGTTCCCCTGGGAGGCCTGGGGGAGGTTGGCAAGAACATGATGAGTATCGAGTACGGTGGTGACATTCTCATCGTGGATGTCGGCATGATGTTTCCCATGACCGGCATGCTGGGCATCGACTACATCCTGCCCGACTGGGATTATCTGCGGGACAAGAAGGATCAGGTCCGGGCCGTCATCATCACCCACGGTCATATGGACCACATCGGGGCGCTGTCGCACTTCCTTGAGGAGTTCAACGTGCCGGTCTACGCCACCCGCCTGACGCGAGGGCTCATCGAGGTTCAGCTCTCCCAGCGGAATATGCTGGACCGCGCCACGCTCCACACCATGTCGCCTCGGGACGAACTGCGCTTCGGGCCCTTCACCGTGGAGCCCTACCACGTCTGCCACTCGATCCCGGACACCGTCGGTCTCGGCATCACCACGCCGGAAGGGTTGATTGTGCACAGTGGCGACTTCAAGTTTGACCACACCCCTGTCGACGGGTGGCCCCCCGACTACGCCAAGCTGGCCGAGTTCACCGGGCGCGGCGTCCTGGTGCTCCTGTCTGATAGCACCAATGCCGACACGCCGGGGCGCACCGCCTCGGAGGCGGCGCTCTACGACGCCTTCCACCAGATCATGCGCGACGCTCCTGGTCGGTTGATCGTGGCCACGTTTGCCTCGTTGATCTCGCGCGTTCAGCAGGTGGTGGACGTCGCAGAGGAGCACGGCCGCAAGTTCGCCGTCGCGGGCCGCAGCATGGTCAACAACACGGCCATGGCGCGCGAGCTGGGCTACCTGGAGATTCCCGAGGGGATGATGGTCCAGCTGCACGAGGTGGACAACCTGCCCCCGGATGAGGTCGTGATCATGGCCACCGGCGCCCAGGGCGAGCCCATGGCCGTGCTAAACCGGCTCGCCACCGGCCGCCACCACACGCTCCGTATCCAGCAGGACGACACCGTGGTGCTCTCCTCGCACACCATTCCGGGGAACGAGGAGATGATTCACGAGGTGATCAACCGGCTCTTCCAGCGTGGGGCCGACGTCTATTATGATCCGGTGGCGGACGTCCACGTCTCGGGCCACGCCAGCCAGGAGGAGCAGAAGACCTTGATCAACATGCTCCAGCCGCGCTACTTCGTCCCCATCCACGGCGAGTTGCGCCATCTGAAGCAGCACGCTAAGATCGCCCACACCCTCGGCATCCCCAAGGAGAACATCGCCGCCATTGAGAATGGCTACACCCTTACGTTCAAGGATGGGAAGATGGAGATCGGCCAGCGCGTGCCCGGAGGCTATGTCTACGTGGATGGCACGCTGGTGGGCGAGATCGGCCCGCGGGTGATCCGACAGCGCGGCGAGTTAGGCGAGGCGGGTTTCGTGACCGCCGTGGTCCCATTCAACCCGCGTACGGGACGGCCCAGCGGTCAGCCGCGGATCATCACCCGGGGCTTCGTGTTCCGACCGGGGGCGGAGGATCTGTTGAGCAGGGCTCAGGACGTAGTGCGATCGGCGGCGATGGTCAGCCCCGGTACGAGATCAGACGAGGTGGAGGAAAACATCGAGCGCGCCCTGTCGAGCTTCCTGCGCCGCGAGACCAGGCGCGAGCCGGTGGTGACGGCGGCCGTCGTGGATATTACCTGATGGCTCTCTATGACGCAGGCTGACCGAGGGTCCAAATCCTGATGCAGAATGAGCGGGCGGCGCCGTACGCTCGTGGGCGGCGACGTCCGCGGACGGGTCGCCCGTTCATTCGCTCTTCTTGCCCGGTACGATGTACCGTTTCTCGATGTACGGGGCCACTTCCGCACCGATCTCCTTCTTCATGATATTCCCCGAGACGTGCATGATGGTGTCGTCGAAGTCGGTGTCCTTGCCCATGCTGGCCAGGCACGGATAGTGGTGATGGAGCAAGCCGGCCAGGTGCTCCGCGTCCTTCGCGGGCACGCCCAGTAGCTCCCGGGCCACGTGGCGAGCGCACCCGCAGACGGCGTCCGTCGTCACAGTGATCTCCACGATGTCGCCGCTCTCGGGATCGACGGAGATGCGGAACTTCGGCCGGCCAAAGTGACCCGCGAACTCGGCGATCAGCGGGTCGTCATAGTCGATTCGGTGGCGCTTGACGTTATAGTGGGTCTCGGTGAGCGTGCAGAGGGGTTTGGGTGTGACGCACGTCACCTCCATATCCGCCAGCCAGCGCCGGAGCTGACGGGCCAGGCCGCGCGGTAGCCACTCCTCCCGGTCCACAGGGGCGATCACGGACGTCGCCCCGGTTCTTCGGACCACCTCTGGCAGCAGCTCCGCCACGCCTTTGTGCTCACCAAACGAGAGGATCAGATCGGCCGCCGGAAGGGAGTCCGGAAGGAAGTCCTCCGGGTAGTCGATGACCGGGGGGTAGAACGATGGCGCGCGCCAGACCTCCACGTCCCAGTGCGACGGTTTATGAGCGCGGATATTGTCCACGTGACGCTGTCCGTACCCTCCCGTGATAATCGCCAGAATGCGCATTAGCCCTCACCTAGATCGTCGAGGCGGTCTCGAACCCTCTCGATCTGCGAGGGGTCCCGTAGATTCGCCACATTCGCCTGAGCCAGTCGGCACATGCCCCGCTGACTGGTTTCAAGAAGCGCCATGCCAACTACGCCGTCGGGGCGGGCGGGTGGATGACCCCTTTCCAACAACGGCTGTGCTCCCAGCCGGGTGCTTCGACAGAGATCTGCCGCCTCCAGAGGGACTTCCACCAGCATCTCCAGCGCTGCCCGCCGTTCCTCGTCATCCTCGTGCCGCCCATGCGTGGAGACCCACGATCGGATGGCCCACGCGTCCGCTTCGGCCAGGGCCAGGAATCGGTCCCGTGCGATCAGCAGCTCCTCCAGCAACTGCTCGTATCCCGAGATGGCCTCGGGCCGGGTCCGACGGGCCAGCTTGATCAGCAGAGCAACCCCCAGGGCCGCGGCGATGGCAGCAGCGCTCCCTGCGGCCGGGCTGACCTGTCGGGCCGACAGCGCTTCCACCCAGTCGGTGATCCCCGGACTCTTTTCTGATCTCATCTCTCCCACGTCATATCCCTTTCAGCGCACGAGATCCCTGGCACCAACGGAGGCCCCCGTCGTCTGTCAGCCTCCGACATATCGGCACCATCAAGCCTCGTCCAACAGCCGACGCTCTCCCTCCAGCTCGCGGATGTGCGTCACGTCCTGCACCACCTCCAGCGTACCCCGGTAGGTATCTTCCTCGTCCCGCACGGCGAAGTAGCGGATGTGGACGAACCGTTCGCCCATCTGGATCCAGAACTCGGCGACGTCCCGGCGGTTGGCCCGGAAGTCCTCTAGAATCTCTTCTACCCGATGGACGCTGGCCGGCGGATGACATTTCTGCACCTTGCGGCCGATGACGGCCGGCGAGCGGGTGAAGATCCGTTCGCCGCCCCGGGAGAAGAACCGCACCTCATCCTCGGTATCCACGAAACTGATCTCCACCGGCAGATGGCTCAGCAGTAGGTTCACCTCCTCCGGGGTGAGGGTCCCTGTGTCCAGATGAAGCAGTCCTGCCGAGGCACGTGGTTTCTCTCCCTTGTCCAGGCCGCCCACCGTCTCCAACGCAGCTTCCTTGGGGGGCCAGTGATCCCCCGGCCTGACATAGCAGTAGCCAATTTCCGGACTTTGCACCCGAATCTCCCACCATTCTTCGCCGCTCAACCGTTCAAGGGCGGTGGGGTAGAGGATATTCTCCTCTTTGTAGAACATCTCCCGGATCGCGGTGGCGAGGGGCTCAAAGACGCTCTCAATCTGAGCACTGAAGCCCTCCGCGTCGTCTCCAGGGCCCTCGTTCAGCAGGTCCTCCAGCTCTCTCCACCCGTCCCGTATCTCGTCGTGGATGCCCCACATCACCGCCGTGGGGCCGCTGAATCCGTGCCTCTCTAGGTACGGGAACAGGACGTTTTCCTTCCGCACATAGTGCTTCTCATACTCCCGTAGGTCCCGGAGCTGGTCACGTGCCTGCTCCAGGTGCTCTTCGGAGGGCTCATCCTTGAGCACCTCCAGTGATTCTTCCAGCGCGTCCAGCACCCGCGCCGCTGCTGCGTTCTCCGCCAGGAATGTGTAGACTGGATGACCGGGGACGGTCTCCGGCTTCTCCTCCTGATCGAGCGACTGGCGAAACACCGCCACGTGGACGTCACACAGGCGCTGAATCTCCGTCTCGGGCATGCCTTCCTCAATCAGGGCCTGCTCGATCTCGGCGATGTCCATTGCGCCCACATCCTCGATCAGGGCAGCGAATTCATCTTGAACGTCCTCGACCGTTTTGCCCTCGTGCAGCTGCTGAATGACGCGTTTGAGGGCCTGCTTCCTCTCTGCCCGATCGTTGCTTCCCTCGCCCATCTGCGCACCTCCCTCACTCATCGGTAGATCGACGTGCCGTCATCACCAGATTGGGACTGCTCTCTTCATCGAAGGACGTGCCCTGCAGGTCACCATACCAGTTGAGCGCCTCGAAGCCGGCAGCGCGGATCGCCCCTGAAAGCTCCCTGCGCGTCTGGGGCCAGAGCTGTGTGGACGTGACGCGCTGGTTCCACGCCCCACGGCCCTTCCGGTGCAATCGCACGATGTTGAACCGGATGAGCCCGTCAGAGAGGAAATCGTAAAAGCGCAAGAAGAGCCACTCGCTCTCCCCCTCTGCATGTCCCTCTGGACCCATCCAGCGATGGCCCTCTGCCAGCACGGCGTCGAAGTTCCGATTCTGAATCAGCAGCAGGCCGCCCGGTCGAAGCACGGCCGCGAAGTCGCGCAGCACGTGAAGCAGATCTTCCGGGGTCAGTACATGGGGTAGGGAGTTTCCCAGGCAGAGCAGGGCGTCAAAGGCCAGTCGATCTTGGCCAGAGAGGAACGGGCTCGAGCCCTGCCCCCCTGCGCCCGGACCGGCGGAATCGAGGGCCTTCCTCAACTCACCAAAGCCTGCTACCTGGAACGGGACGTCAACACCCGCCTGTGTCGCGTTGGCGCGCGCCAGATCGATCATGCCCGCGCTCAGGTCCGCCCCCACGACCTGATACCCTCTCTTGGCCAGCGCGATGGCGTGCATTCCGGTGCCGCAGGCGGCATCGAGGACGCGACGCGCGTCGACGGCTTCCAGTTGTGACTCCAGGAATGGTAGCTCCGCTCCCAGCCTCCCCTCCCAGTTGACGAAGCGATCGTAGTCACCACTGAAGTCGTCGTACATCCGCGCGCTGGAGGTGGCGACTGGCTGGGCACGCGGTTCTTCGCCTCTCTCCAGGACCTTATCCGCCTCCAGCGTCGCAGCGTCCATATCGGCTGAGCCTCACCGTTACACCACCAGGAGGGCCATATCCCGGGCGAAGAGCCCCAGTCGATCCCCATCCCTGATGGGCGTCTTCAGTGCCTCTGCCACATCTGCGCTTCCCACCGAACCGCCGGTGGCCTCGTATTCCAGCCAAGGCGCCATCGAGTTACGGGTGGTGAGCAGCGCGCCGTTGAGAAAGACATGACAGATCTCGTCGCGCGAGATGCCTATTCGTTGGAGCACGCTTCTCACGGTCTCCTCTTCGCGCGGCTCGAGCCTGACCACGCTCGCCTCGCTGGCTCGGGCGTCGCTTGCGTACTGGCGCAGCTTGCCGTACAAGTGCACGTTGATCATGGTCTGCTTCCCACCTGCCACCTCACTCAAAGAGCCCGTCCGCCTGGTGCTGCGCGGCCACGCTGTCAGCCAGATCGTCCAGCGCGGCGAAATCCTCGTCCCGCGGGAAGCCCTCGCAGAGAACCGGCTCCAGAAGCTCGACCTTCAGGTTGGGGATCAGTTCGGCGATTTGGTCTACCGCCCGCGTGCTCCAGCCGTAAGAGCCGATCACCGAGGCCCACCGCGCCTTCGGGCGCAGGACGTTTGCCAGGTGCGCGGCGTATACCGCCAGCGGGTGAGGCCCCACGTGAACGGTCGGGGTGCCGATGATGATGGTGGCCGCATCCACCAGTGCGATGGCCAGCTTCCCGATGTCCGTAACGACCAGATTGAACTGATGAACCGTCACACCCCGCTCCGCCAGTGCGCCGACCAGATGCTCGACCATCTTCTCGGTGCTTCCGTGCATGGAGACATAGGGCACCACCACCTCGTTCTTCGGTTCATCGGAGACCCAATCGCGGTAGGCGTCGATAATGAAGCCGGGGCGATCGTACATCGGCCCGTGGCTGGGCGCGATCAGATCGATTGCGTGCGCCTCAACCTTGTCCAGGTTCTTCTGGATGACGCGCCGGAAGGGCATCATGATCTCGGCGTAGTAGCGCTTGGCGGCCTCGTAGACGCGCCATTCTTCGGTCACGTAGAGGTCAGTGGTGGCCAGATGCGATCCAAAGAAGTCACAGGTGAAGAGGATCTTCTCCTCCCGCAGATAGGTCGACATTGTCTCCGGCCAGTGGACCCAGGGTGTGTGGATAAACTCCAGGGTGCGGTCCCCCAGCGACAGGGTCTCGCCATCGTCTACGGTGACGAAGCGCTCCTCTGGCAGACAGAGAAGATCGATCAGCATGCCCTTGCCCTTGGGCGTCGTGACCAATCGGGCCTCTTTGTACTTATCCAACACGTGAGGGATGGATCCCGCGTGGTCCTGCTCCGCATGCTGGGCCACGACGTAGTCGAGGCGCGGGACAGTCTCCAACTGGTCCATCAACACGTGGGTCATCGTCGGGTCCACCGTGTCCAGCAGCGCCGTCTTCTCGCTACCCTCGATCAGGTAAGCGTTGTAGCTGGTGCCGTCGGGCAGCGGTATTAAGGAATCGAACAGGCGCCTGTCCCAGTCCACGGCGCCCATCCAATGTACATGGTCAACGATCTTCCTCGCCTTCATCGGTCCACTCCCTCCGTACACCTGTGCAACATGATTCATTGCGGGCAGCTCTACGATCCGGCTCACCGGCGGCGACTCAGCGCAGCTGAATTACCGCCGGTGGACCACGCTGTTCACGTACCGTTCGACGTCTGTTACTCGCCCTGCATCATCGCCGCGATGTCTTCCTCCACGCTTCCGATCGGCTTGATGTCGAATTTCTCCACCAGAACGTTGGCTACCCCAGGAGAGAGGAAAGCGGGCAGGGTGGGTCCGAGGCGCATGCCCTTGACGCCGAGATAGAGCAGGGCCAGTAGAACGGCCACCGCCTTCTGCTCGTACCAGGCGATGTTGTAGGAGATGGGGAGCTCATTGATGTCAGCGAGCCCGAAGGCTTCCTTCAGCTTCAGGGCAATCACCGCCAGTGAATACGAGTCGTTGCACTGACCTGCATCCAGGACGCGGGGGATGCCCCCGATGTCGCCCAGGTCCAGCTTGTTATATCGGTACTTAGCACACCCAGCCGTGAGGATCACCGTGTCCTCGGGCAGGTTCTTAGCAACGTCGGTGTAGTAACTCCGCGTTCTTTGCCGTCCGTCGCAACCGCCCATGACAACGAAGCGCTTGATGGCACCCGTCTTCACGGCATCGACCACCTTATCAGCCAGCGCCAGAACCTGATTGTGTGCGAATCCACCCACGATTGTGCCGGACTCGATCTCTTCCGGCGGCGCGCTCTCTCTGGCCAGCTCTACCACCTTGGAGAAATCCTTCGTCCCACCCTCGGGTCTCTCGGCAATGTGCTCGGCCCCGGGGTAGCTGACCACGCCGGTGGTAAACAGCCTGTCGAGGTAGGTATTTCGCTTCTTGATGGGAATCAGGCAGTTGGTAGTCAGAACCACGGGCCCGTTGAACGATTCGAATTCCTCGTTTTGACGCCACCACGAACCCCCGTAGTTCCCCACAAAGTGCTCATACTTCTTGAATGCGGGATAGTAGTTGGCCGGCAGCATCTCCCCGTGCGTGTACACATCCACGCCCGTGCCCTCGGTCTGCTTCAGCAGTTCGTCCATATCCATCAGATCGTGACCGGAGATCAGGATTCCCGGGTTGTCCCTGACGCCGATGTTGACCTCCGTGATCTCGGGATGGCCATACGTGGACGTGTGGGCCTCATCTAGGAGCGCCATGGTATCTACGGCCGTTTCCCCCGCCTTCATCACCATGGCGATCATTTCATCCGTTCCCAGATCTTTGGTGGTGGATGCCAAGGCCTCCATGAGGAAACCGTCGATCTCGTCCTTGTCATAACCGAGAATCGCGGCGTGATCGGCGTAAGCGGCGATTCCCTTGCAGCCGATGACGAGTAGCTCTCTCAGGGAGCGAACGTCCTCGTCCTCGGTGGCTGTGATGCGAACTTCATCGGAGTAGGCCTTAGCGATGAGGTCCTCATCGTCGTCTGGGGTCCAGGTGGCGCAGTCGGAAAGCGTGCCAGTGATAGCGGATCCCACCTTTTCCGCAACGGCCGCCCGAACCTCAAGGCCTTCCCTGATCCAGTCGATGATGACGTCGTCGTCCCAGGCCGTGTTGGTAATGGTGACAAAGAGGGCCTGACTGATGAAGCGGGCAGCGTCTTTGTCCACGGTGCCCTGTTCCTTGAGCTTCTCCCCGTAGACCGCGATACCCTTCGCTACGTAGATGAGCAGATCCTGCAGATCCGCAGTCTCCTCCGGTTTCCCGCAGACGCCCTTTACGGTGCAGGCTATGTTCTTGGCCGTTTCCTGACATTGGAAGCAGTACAACTGACTTCTCCTTTGATCCTCTGATCAACTTGTAGATGAACTTGCATCATGATCTTTATCAGACGGGGCCGATGCATACGTCGACATCACAACCCGGACGTCGCCATCCTGTAGACGATAGGTGACATCGAAGGCTCCTTCACCATCCCCCTTGCTGCTAAGCACTTCCTCATCCATGGATGAGCTGGGGAAGACAGCGAGCGCAGACCCAAAGACTTTCACCGCCCTTGCGGCAGGGCATCAAGACGTGGGTGTCCTCGCCCGCCCCGCAGACATGGCACGTCTGTTCAATGTAGTGTCCCCTCTGATGCGCCATCTGCTCCTCAGCCGCGTCCTCGTCGAACGCCGGTGCCTCCCGTACCTCAATGGTCAAAGCACCGGTGGGGCACACCCCGATGCAGAAGCCAGCCCCATCACAGAGCTCCTCTTTCACTACTCGGGCTTTGCCATCCACCATCTGTATGGCGCCCTCGGCGCACGGGGTGACGCAGGCGCCGCAGCCGTCGCACAGCTCCTCATCGATTTGGACAATCTGCCGCCTGACCATAGGGGAGGACACGGTCGCTCCCCCCTTGATCATACGGCCTCCACGCGCTTGACCTCGGGCACTTGCTGCCGCAGGGTGCGCTCAATCCCCATCTTCAAGGTCATCGTCGACATGGGGCACCCTCCACACGCGCCAGTGAGGCGCACGGAGACAACCCCGTCGTCGGACACATCCACCAGGTCGACCCCACCCCCGTCTGCCTGCAAAGCGGGTCTCACGGTCGCCAGCGACTTCTCTACTTTCTCCTTAAGCGAAACTTGTTCCTTGGTCATCGTTTCCTCATTCCTTTCTGACTCAACTAGCCCAAACAATCTCGAATCCGCACGTGATGGCGTCCTGAGGACAGACCATCTCACAGTCCGTGCAGTACGTACAGTCCTCTGGGCGGGCGATGAACGGTCCCTCTGAACCCATGGCCACCGCCTGGGTAGGACAGTGGTCGACGCACATTCCGCACCGGTCGCACCGCTCCA
>CAZGSX010000084.1:8298-12245 GCA_964528475.1 uncultured Anaerolineales bacterium | reverse complement strand
GTGTTCATAGGATGGTCGGCGCTGACGGCATCCACCCCAATCCACTTGATTTCCTTGTCCACGCACCATTGTGCAAAATCAGGTGACGGCCCAGGGTGCCTGATCATGTAACGGAATTCATCGGAGTCTGGGCTGTTCCACCCATACTTGTGCCACCCGGTCTTGATGATCAGAATGTCGCCCTGGCGAACCTCGACGACGTCTTCGATCATCTCGGGCGTGTAGACGCTAGCATCGCTGACCTTATCCGAGATGTCGGCGATGACACCGGGACCGACCCACTCCTCTAGAGGTACTTCGCCGATGGTCCGGCCGGCTGGCCAGAAGTGCTTCTCGCCGTCCATGTGGGTCGCCAAGTGGAAACTGGCCTTACACATGGCACCGTTCCGCCCCATACCGAAGTACTGGCCGCCGACGCGCTTCGTGTACTTGACGCTCAAGGGTTCGTAGTTCGCCCACTGGGGGGTCTGGACGCTGAAGGGGAGGGTCATGTCCACCATTTCAGCGGCATCCATGATCTGGAAGAAGGTATCCTCGGTCATGCCATCCGGTGGCTGGAGAGCACACACCCGTGACCAGGCGGTCCCCACTTCCATGAAGGGGATGGGCTGAATCATGATCCAAGCCCGCTCGTTCTTCAGTTCTTCGATGTCGCCGACGATGGACTCGGCCAGGAGCAGATGAGCCTTGGGCATGGTGCTGTGGGTCAGCTGATAGTACTCATCCGGCGGGAACATCTCGTCCCACGTCTTGCCGTACTCCGCCTGCAGCTTCGCTTCCGCCTTCTTGAAATCGTTCTCGTGCATGTAGCGGAGGTTGGTGTTCATGGGATGCTCGGCGCAGCCACAGTCGACGCCGATGACCTTCAGCTTCTTCTCCAGGGCCCAGGGGAAGAAATCGGGCGAGGGTCCAGGGTGCCGCACCAGGAAACCGAATTCCTTGGATTCGACGCCGCCCTGAGCGTCGGGACTGTGGACATCGGGCAAGTCCCAGGAGTATCTGTGATAGCCGGTGTTGATGATCAGGATGTCCCCTTCTTTGACCGTCGCTCGACTCTCGATCATCTCGGGCGTGTAAAGGCCGTAGTCAGACATGAGGTCAGAGATGTCCACCACCACCCCCGGCCCGCAGATGTCTTCCAGTGGCACGTCGGAAAGGGCTCGGGCCCCGGAGTGGAAGGCGCGCTCGCCGACGAGGTGCGTACCGACCGTGTTGCTCCACTGAATCAACTGGCCGTTGGCGCCCAACCCTCCACCGTAGGCACCGGTGACGCGCTTGAAGAAATGAATCTCCAGCGCCTTCTCTCCCGGCCACGGCGGCGTAAAGATGCTGCACCCCTGGGTCAGGTCGTACAGCTTGGCGGTGTCCATGATCTTGATGAATTGTTCGCGATCCATTTGTACCTCCGTTGGTGACTGATCTTGGGACTTTCGGGACGCCCTGGAGCCGCTTGCCTTCTCTGAACTAGAACGCCCACCCACGGCCTTGTTGTGCAGACCCACTAGGACCAGACTGACGATGAAGGCCGTGAGAAAACGGTCCTACTTAGCCTCTAGTATCCGTACTTGTCGGCGAACGCCGCCAAAGCCTCCTCAAACATCTGCATCGGCGGACGAACAAGGCCAGCGCCCACCTGCCCCACGCCGGGGTCCTTGTGGGCGATTCCCGTGTTGATACGGGGTGTAAGGTTCTTCTCCACTACCTTCCGCACGTCAATGCCCGTCGGCGTGCCCCGGAAGTCCAGCACCGGGATTGTGAAATGCGTGTGCTCGGCGTACGTGATCTCGTACATCTCCAACGTGGCGTTCATTGCGTCCTCGGGCGTGCCGCTGACGAAGTTGACGATGGCCGGCGCGGTCGCCATAGCAAAGCCACCAATGCCGGCTGTCTCCATAATCGTGCTGTCGCCGATGTCGCCACTGGCATCCTCGGCCTCGAAACCCGGGAAGTAGAGACCCTGAGGCGTCGCCACCGGAGCCGTAAACCAGCGGTCGCCAAGGCCGCTGACCCGGATCCCGAAGTCGGTGCCATTGCGGGCCATGACGGTGACGATTGTGCTTCCTTCCACACCGTGGGCGGCGTCAACCATTGCCTTGCACGCGGCCATCACTGGATTGAGCACACTCAGCGCATTGTCGCCGAGGAAGCGCAAGATTTCCGAGGCGACGTCGGCGTCAGCTACCTTGACGATGAAAGGAGCGAGTTTGGTCGTGTAAAGTATGGACCCTGCCTTGTTGCGGTTGTGGCCTTCGTCACCCATGTGCAGGGATTCGGATAGCAGCGCGCGAATGTCGAGCCCCTCACTGGCCTCGATCGCGTCGGCCAGGGCGGGTGCCATGACGTCCTCCATCCAGCGGAGTTTGTCGATCACCTCTTGGCTGTAGGCGCCGTAGCGCAGTACCTTGCCGTAGCCCTCGTTCAGGTTGGAATAGGCCTTGTTTCCGTGGGTCTTGTTCTCGAGAACATAGACCGACATGGAAGGACAGATGACGCCAGCCATGGGGCCCACAGCCTGGTGCTCATGGCAAGGTTCAAGCTCGATCTCGCCGGATTCAACCAGGGCCTGGGCTCCTGTCTCATCTTTCGCTTTCCCCTCGAAGATCAATGCACCGGTGATCGCACCTCGCATCGGCCCCGAGGCTCGATCCCAGGTGATGGGCGGGCCCGCGTGAAGTAGCAGATTGTCGCGCATGCCCGGGACAACGTCCAGGGCCTTGCGCAGCCCCACCAGCACCGGCTGGGCCCCCATCATTCGTTCCGTAGCTTCGGCATTTGCCTTTTCTATGTCCATCGATGACCTCCCTTGTCTAACCGGCTCCTATTCGTTATTGCGCTTCCCGATTTCAAACCGGGAATGGGCCTCCTTAAGTATCCCACCGTACAGATCTAGATTGCGATCCTCAAGATGGTCGAACGATTGAGGGCTCTTGCTGCCCCAGGTCACGTAGCGCAGGGGGTCGGGGTCGAGCGTGGCAGTGATGATCTCCTCGCCGCCCCGGGCCTGGGCCAAGCGCCAGGCGATAGGATTGACGATCATGCTGTGGCCGAAGTAGTAGCTACCGCCCGCGTCCGGGCCCACCGAGTTGGTGGCAAGCACGTAGACATGATTGTCGTACGCGCGGGCAGCGTTGGTGATGTACCAGATGTCGAAGCTGCGCAGCAGAGCCGCTGGACGGACGACAACCTCGGCCCCTTTTACAGCCAACAGGCGCGACAGCTCCGGGAAGTCGCCGTCGTAGCAGATGATCATACCGATGTCGCCCAGAGAGGTCTCGAACACCTCGGCGCGATTGCCGCGGGTCACCCAGCCTCCGCGCTCCCGCTGCTCCAGTGGAAAGGGATGGGTCTTGTCGTAGACGCCGATGATCTCCCCGTCCGGCCCAATCAGGATCGCCGAGTTGTAGACCACGCCCCGCTCCGGCCCGCGCCGATAGGATGGCCAGACCACGTGCACCCCCAGCGACCGGGCCGCCTCCTGGATGTCGCGGGTGATGCGGCCCGGAACATCATCCACGAGGTCCCAAAGCTCCTCAGCCTCCAGGCCAGTCACGAAGCTGGTGGTCACAGTCTCGGGGAAGACAACCAGCTCTGCCTCGCCTTCGCTGACCGCTCTCTCCAACCAGGCAATCCCTTTGTCCACGTTGGCCTGCACATCGTTGGGCGTGACGGCGATCTGCACACAGGCAGCGACAAACTCCTTCATCAAGACCTCCTTACTCCCGCTTCATTCGCTGCAGCATTGCCATCAAGCGCTCGTCACCGCCGGCCGGGGGTTTCCAGTCCACTTGAATCACGGGGGCGTCCTGGGCCAGCAGGCTCTCGGTGAACGACTCCAGGCCCACATTGATGGCGCACAATGGCTCGCGCAGCACAGAAGAAACCGCCTCCACCGGAAACTCGGCAGTGGGTGGTTGATCGAGAGACTGAAGCAAACGACCGACGTAGTG
>CAZGSX010000084.1:0-8198 GCA_964528475.1 uncultured Anaerolineales bacterium | reverse complement strand
GAAACTCGGCAGTGGGTGGTTGATCGAGAGACTGAAGCAAACGACCGACGTAGTGGACTGCCAGGTCATTGCTGGTCTCGACCCGTGCCCCTGCAGCTTCAAGTTGCCCGACCTGAGCGTCGAAGCCTTGTGGATCCTCGTCGGTCCCGACGACCACAGCGACCACCTCCAGGTATCGCCCGGCCTCCTCGGCTCTCGCACGGGCGTCGGCAATCGCCGGGGCCAGCTCGCCGGCTGGATCCGGATGAGCGCCGAATCCCAATACGACATCTAGCAGGATGAGGGCCACCTCCGGATCGTCGGCCTGCTGTTGCATCCGCCGGATGCGAAGCTCATTATCCATCATAGGATGGAGGCGTCCCACCGTGAACTCGTCTTCGCCCAGGTCAACGATCGTGTGCCCCTGGCTGACCATTGAGTCGGCCAGGCGATACTCTTCATCAAGCGGCACGTTCGAGTAGACCGAATCCAGATAGCCTTGTAGCAAGTGGAGCGTCTCATAGGCCATGGTCCCACCCGAGAAGAGCCCACGCAAATACCGTTGCCCCGAAGAAAAGCGCTCCAGATTCAGTTCTGGAGCGGATGTCGCATCTCCCGCAGAGGTAGCCAACTGCAAAGCCACCTGCGCGGCCTCGTCAAAAGAGGCAGCAAAATGAAGATCGCCCACCCGGCGGGCGGGGGATAGATAGCCGACGAAGTCCACTACGACCGGCTTGCCCCACCTCGCAGAGTAGAGACGAGCCAGGTTCAGTAACTCATCGGCCACGCGGGGTGCAGGGGGCTTGGAGATGAGCACGATGACCTCGGTCTCGGGGTCCTGACTGAGCAAGCTGAGCCCCTGATGAGCCGTCACGGCGCCCACCGCCTCGGAGAGGTCGCGGCCGCCGGTACCGAGAGCGTGGCTGATGCCACCTCCCAGTTGATGGATTCGAGAACTAACCTGCTGCAAGCCAGTTCCTGATGCAGCAACCAGGCCTATTGCTCCTCGGCGCACGCGATTGGCAAAGCCCAGGCCCACCCCATTGACGATGGCCGTCCCGCAGTCCGGACCCATGACCAGCAAACCGTTTTCAGCCGCCGCCCGCTTGAGATCAATCTCGTCATCCAGGGAGACATTGTCACTGTAAAGAAACACGTTCTTACGAAGACGAAGTGCCTCTCGGGCGACGCCAGCGGCATAGCGGCCTGGAACCGATATGAGTACCCAATGGGCGTCGGGCATCATTTCGGCTGCAGTTTCCAAGCTCTTGGGGTGATACTTCTGACCGGTCCCCGCCCGGCGGCGAGCGGCTAGAAGGTCACCTACCTGGTCCAGTGCGGCGCGAGCCACGGTCTCGTCCTCAGCCCGCACGACGATGACCAGATCATCTGCTCCTGCGGCCTCTGCTTCCGAGGTCAACAGGCCGCTTTGAGCTAGCACAGCCTTGTTGGCATCAGTGCCCATCACCACACCAGCGTCGAGCACATCAGGCAACTCAGCCAGAGACCGCTGCAATTGCATCAGAATCACGGAATCGTGGTAGGCTCCAGTGCGGACCGTTGCCTTAGTCGCTGCCATGGGCACTCTCCTGGGGTTCAACTCGAGCGCATGGACCGGTAGGTTTATTCTATTTTCGGGTTCGTGATGTTAGGATCAACAAGCGTTGGGCGGAAGTACTGCTTGACTTTCCACAGTGTATTGCAGAGTTGGAAGATGTCAAACAGCTGCTAGTCTCCGGGCCCTACTGGCATTGCCAACTGCGCGTCGAGCGCAGTTGCCGGCTGACTTTGCGGAGTATACTACACGCCAAGACTATGTCAAACAGCTCCTAGTCTTGGTCTCGTCCTGGCAGGATCAACCGGGCGTCGAGCGCAGGTGGTGGTTGACATCGTCTAGTATATAGAAGATCTGGACCATGTCAAGCAGCCGCTTTCCGATGGCACGCCCAGACTATGTGCAAGCAAGCGAAGTGTGACCCTGAGGCTTTCTCGAAAGCGTGAGATCAATCTTATCCCACTCAGAGGCCTTGCTACTTTGCGCAGCGCGAGTAGAATGCACCTGTGAGGGTTCACACTTACGCCCGTTCCGTCAGTCGATTCGTCATCGACCGAGTGCTGCGAGAGCCCTGTCCGTCCGCCCGCGTTCTCGCCGTCTTTCAGAACGCCTGCGACCTTGTTACCAGAGACAAAGAGGTGATCGCTGTCGTCGGGCCAGGGATAGGCAATGGCCCTCTCAACGTCGTGGTAGATCGCGACTACACACCATTTCAGGCGCTGGAGCCGGGCGCGCCGGCCCGTATGGACCGACGGCATGTGCAGCTTGGCGGCCTGGAGATTGCCCTGAACGTGGCTACGGTTTGGGAGCCCCGACCTAATTGGCCAGTCCTACGTGCATATCGTTCTGGCGCCGCTAGCCGTCTGTCGAGCTTGTCTCGCCTCTGCTGGGAACGGGGTCCTGACAACAGTCTCTTCACATTGATGGAACAGGCGCCTCGCGCAGCGTCCGCGCACAGCCCTATGGGGGTCTCAGCTCGGCGCGCAGCCGACGCTCTACGGCAGGGGTGGATGGGAAACCGGGCCTCGTTGCGCGAAGGCGCAAGGCTGCTTGCCGGCCGGGGAGGCGGACTCACACCCAGCGGTGATGACTTCCTTTCGGGACTGATGCTTTGGGCGTGGCTGGCTCATCCGGATCCCGACGGCTTCTGCCGTGCCGTTGTCGATACGGCTGCCGAGTTGACGACGACGCTCTCGGCAGCCTTCCTGCGGGCGGCGGCCCGCGGCGAATGCGGCGCCCCGTGGCACGCACTGCTGGCGGGCCTGGCAGAGGAGGACGACGTGGCCCTGGCCGCCGCCGCCGAGAGAGTGCTTTCCTACGGCGCTACTTCCGGCGCCGACGCGCTCACCGGTTTCCTGTGGATGAAGCCCACGCTTTGACTAGTTGCCTTCTTTCGGACGCTATAGGGTCTGTTCTCCATCAGCCACCGTCACCCTTGTGCGTGAGAACCCGCCGCAAGAGAGCTCGACTGGACTTCTAACCGTCTGCTCCGCAGCAAGTTACTGTGAACGAAGGCGCGAAAGACCCGCTTCGCCGCTCTCTCGGCGCGTTGCTGTTGCACGCGGAGCTCGCTCTCTGCCCCTCACCCAGCTCACTCCAAGCACCTCGCAGCCCGTAATGCATAAGCGCCTTCACGAGACCGCCACGCTCGGCAAGGCCACCGAGTTCCTTTCTTGACCGCGGGACTCATACACCAAGGAGCAGAACCAACTGCTCCAAGCGCACTCGAGTTTCGTGGAGACCTCCCTGGTTGCGCCGGACTCTCGGAGAGCCCAGGCATGTCCTCAGATCGCGGCCCCCTGTCCCGGCCGAAGAGCCCATCTGTCCTGGCGGTCGACCATAGACAGCATGGAATCGAGCGCCGCAAGTCATTCTCGGTGAGCAGATCAGCCAGTGCGCTCACCTGAACATAACTATCTTGACAGCGTGAGGGTAGCTGTGGCACTCATCTGAACAACCGACCCGGTGCGCACCGCTGGATGCGCTGATCAGGCCGCGTGTAGATGACGTACGTCTTGTGCTCCTTGTCCAACCGGTGCACGGGTCGGTCATTCAGAATCAGGAAGTGGTCCACACACTGCCGTCGAAGAACGGGTAAGAACCACTCAAGGACTTGGCCATTGAGGTCAGCCTGAACGGGAAAGGTCGTTGGTACGACATTGGACCGATGGAGAGCTTCCTGGGCACGCTCAAGACCATGGGGGGCCAACACTGCGTTTACTGGACGCGCAGTGAGGGCAGAGTAGAAGTCTTCTGCCACATCGAGTCCTTCTGCAACCGGCGCCGCCTTCATTCGACCCTGGGCTATTCCAGTACAGTCGTCAATGAGCTGCTCTCTGTGATCAAGATGAAGATTCATCTTGATTACGTGGAAGGTCTGTCGGGGGACCCTCAGCGGGCTGAAAGAGCCCAACCTTGCCCTGTCACGATGGGTAGTCTTCCCTACACAACGGCAGATCGCCGTCGCCGATGGCCTTCTCGAGCAGAAGTTGGCCATCCTCGGATGCCAGAAGGCCGGTCACGTTGCTCAGATAGACAGCTTACAAGATCTCTGACAACAGTTGGCCAACTTGAGGCCGGTTCCAGAGAGCGTCTCTCTCGCCAGACAGAACGATGCCCGCTTTCTCCTCACGAATTGCCCTGCCCAGGACGCCGGCCGTGAGCTGTCCGCCGGGGGCGTCTTGTCGCTGCGGCGAGCAAAGAAGCATCCCGCCGTCCACGCCGCGATGGAGGCGCCGGTTGGTGACCCGGAGAGAACCTCAGGGGATGCCCCGTGTGGAGACAGGACGCGTCGTCGGATATCGAAATCGGACCAACGGACTGGTGGGGTAGCAGACCCGACCTGCGGACTCGCGCCGGGCAAGGAGAACGGCTGGTGAATCTGCCGCTCTAGACGGAGGCCTCTCGCCATTTTCCGAAGCGGAAAAGGATTACGGTCAACATCGCCCGCCCTGCCCAGTCTGCCGCCGTTCCCAGCCACACCCCCCTCAGCCCCAAGCCCAAACCGATGGCCAAGGCATACACGACGGCGACTCGAAAGATGAGAACGCCGAACAGGGTGACGTACATGGGTGTCCGCGTATCCCCGGCTCCCTGAAATCCGGCGCTGAGCACCATGTTGAGGGCAATGGGCACTTGCTCCAATGCTGCAATCTGGAGGGCAACACTGGCCAACCTTAGGGTCTCCTGCTTCGCACCGAAGACCGCCACCATCTCCTGACTGAAAAAGGCGAAGCTGAGTCCGATGCCGCCCATCACAGCGCAGGCGAGCGCGGCCGTACGCTGCACGGCCGCTACAGCCGTCTCTTCCTCACCTCTCCCCAAGGACTGTCCCACCAGCGTGGCTGCCGCGAGCGAGAACCCCCAGCCGGGCATGTAGGATAGGGACTCCACCCGCACCGCGATCTGGTGCGCGGCCAGGGCCACCGTCCCTAGAGCAGCCACAATCCGCATGAAGAGGATGTGCCCGGTGCGATTGACAGCCTCTCTGGCGAGATTCGGCAGAGCCAGACGGACAATCCGCCAGGCCAGTGTGCCATCCCATATCAACAAGGATCGCGGATCCACCTGAAGCGACGTACGACCGGTGAAGAGAGCTCCCAGCGCCAGGCAGCCTGCCAGCGCCCCAGCCGTCGACGTGGCCAGGCCAGCTCCGAGCAACCCCAACATGGGGAGTGGACCCACCCCGAAAATGAGCAAATAGCCGGCGATGATGTTCCACACGTTCTGAACCAAGGCGATCAACATCGGCGTCCGCGTATCACCGGCTCCGCGCATGATGCCGCTGGCCACAAACGTCGGGAAGCTCAGAACGGAGCTGGCCAGGATCACATTGATGTATAGGCTCCCTTGACTCACCACCTCTGCCTCCGCTCCCATGAGTCTCAGTAGGTTGTCCGAAAGGAGTATGCCCGCGACCGCTATGCCAAGAGCCGCCACCGTGCCCACAACCAGGGCCTGCGCAGCGACTCTGGCTGCCATCTGGAGCTCTTTCCTACCCACGAAGCGCGCGACCATGGCGGTCGCAGCGACACCTACGGCCGTGAAGAGCCCGTTTCCGATCCAGAGGAACGTACCGCTCAGTCCCACGGCGGCCAGCGTCACATCATCCTGCAGGCGTCCCAAGAACAGCGTGTTGGCGAAAAGGACCAACGTGGTGAGGAGGCCCTCTCCAATCGCCGGGATCGCAAGGGTGAGAACCGTGCGGGTTAAGCTCCCGCCAGAGGGCTCTAGCTCAAGCGTTGCTGGTCGATGACGGCTGAACACCGCTGCTGACCTCCTCGTCTTGCCGTCTCAAGACGATGACTGCGCTAGGCGTTCTCCAGAGAGGGCCTCGCTTCGATGTTGATGGCTCCTGTGGTCTCGCGGTTTGAACCCCGCTACCTCGGCTTTCTACCGTCATGCCTCCATCCTCATCGAATGCTCTGCTCCATTGGCATCTCGCTCCACCCAACTGATGACTCGCCCAGCGCTCCCCCTCTCGATCATCACCCTTGCCGCGGGCCGACGTTCACCATTACACAGCTTCCGGTTCGCCCGCACGTCGAGCCGATCGATACAGTGCCTCAATGGCGCGCATGTTGTGGCATGCTTCGCCAGCCGGATAGCGGAAGGGCTGCCGGTCCCGGACGCAGTCGACAAAGTGCTCTACCATCAACTGGTACTCATCGACGCCGGGGAGCTCGTGGGAGATGCTCTCCTCAGGACCGTGGACCTCGCGAATGACCGTGTTCTCCGTTCCAGGAAGGAATGGAGAGGGAACCTCCAAGTGTCCGTCGGGACCTGCGACTTGATAGAACTCGCGCCGGGCCATGAAGAGGCCGCAGCTGAACTGAGCCTGGAGTCCGTCGTCGAACTGCAGCGTAGCGACCATCTGCTCGTCGACCCCGGTGTCTCCCCAACGCGCGAAGGCCTGTGCTCTGATGGGCTCCCGATCCGCAAGCGTTCGACAGATGTTGACGCAATAGCAGCCCACATCCATAAGGGCGCCCCCGCCCAGCTCGGGCCGCAGCCGGATGTTGTCGCGATCCCCCAGCCGGAAGGTGAAGGCTGCGTATATCAGGCTTGGCCGGCCGATCGCGCCCTGCTTCACCAGCTCAAGGACCTTCTCCGTCTGTGGATGGAAGCGATACATGAAGGCCTCCATCAGCCGCACCCCATTGTCCCGAGCAGCAGCCTCCATCTCCCTGCACTCGGCCGCGTCCAGGGCAAGAGGCTTCTCACAGAGGATGTGCTTGCCCGCCTCGGCGGCCTTGATAGACCAGGGCCGGTGGAGACTGTTGGGCAGGGGGATGTAGACGGCTTCGATATCCTCCGCTCGAAGCAGGGCCTCGTAGCTGCCATAAGAACGGCGAATGCCCAGTTCGTCGGCAAAGGCTTGAGCTCTCTCCGGATCGCGGCTGGCAACGGCTACCACCTCGGCGTTCTGCGCCCGCTGTAGAGCTGGAATGACCGCAACGCGACCGATGTTTGCCGTGCTGATCACGCCCCATCGCATCTTGTGTCCCATAAACCCCTCCACTCTCCTACTGAACAGTACGCGAAAGAACGACCACACTCGCTTCGATTGGTAGAGCACAACCCCATCAGGTCCGTCTGCGAGATTCACGCGTGCACCTAGAGCATGGCGAAGCCCATCATTCGGCTTGCCAATGATGGGCTGAGGACGTCGAGCTCGTCACCGCCTGACCGTCTTGACACATCGGCCTACCACCGTCGGAGCTTCACAAGGATAAGATTGCAGGAGACGTCAGGCATCTCCGGAGCCTGTTCCTCGCACATTCAACCCCCCCCGGCAGCAGTGAACGTGACCGAAATCAACCCATAGGACAGCAGACGTCTGGCCTCTTGAGCTACGTAGCGACAGCAGGCCCTCCGGAGGTCCCGCGGGTTCCATGCTACATGACCTCGGCCTTCGTGTAGAGCTTCCCGTTCGCCCTACCTCATTCATCTCAAGCTCATCCACGCCAGACATGATACCCGCTCCAGCAGGCATTGACCATCTGGGACAAGGGGACGACCGGGGGCGTGTCACGGTGGCCGTGGATGAGTTGGAGTCTCCGCCGCTACTTCCGGGATTCGCTCCTACCCGCGTCATAGGTCCCGGCCAGGGAAGGCGCCCTACACTGATCGAAAGAACGTCCCGCTCAGCAAGACATCTTGCCGGGCCCGATCCGCGACCTGGGTTGAACCAGAGTCACACGCCATCCGGCAGTGGCAGTGCGCCAATGCCTTATCTGTTGGACCGCCGTCCATTGAAGGGACCCGAGCGGAGGTCAGGTAGACAAACCCGACCTACGGACGGGCGTGAATGTGTCTGACCCCACCGGTGGTCTCCTATTCTGCGCAGTCGTTCTGCTCTCGTAGCAAGGTGGGGCGTGAGGCTGTTACTGGAAGGCCTGCGCGGTATGCGCGCTGCCACGGCCCCGGGTTCAGCCGGCGGCCGTGCTGCCCGGCCGATGTGCTGACCGATGCTGGATTCCGCGCCCTCCCTGGTCAACCGCCTTCCCGTGGGTGATATATTCGCTGAACAGTTGAGGGGTGACAAATTCACTGAACAATAGCATGTTGGTGGGGTATCAGCGAGGACAGGTCATCGTTAGGGGCAACAGGGACATTTACCCAAAAAGTTGTACCAGGGGGTATTGTGATAGTTTGACCTCCT
>CAZGSX010000083.1:0-12398 GCA_964528475.1 uncultured Anaerolineales bacterium | reverse complement strand
ACCCACGAAGAAGGGTGCGAGCGTCACTGTCCGGTCCCTTCGCTGACATCGCCGACGAACTGCTCTACGCTCAGCAGGACGTCACGGACAAGGAGCTCTACTACGAAAGCATCATCGAGACTGTGATCTCGACCGAAAGTGGGGAGGCCTTTGTCACGGCGCTGGCCGAGCTCATTCAGCGCCTTGTCATCGCCAGGCTCCACGTTGTCGGCGATATCTACGATCGGGGTCCCGGCGCTCACCACATCCTCGATGCCCTGATAGAGTGCCAGAACGTCGATATCCAGTGGGGCAACCATGATATCCTCTGGATGGGGGCGGCAGCTGGCAGCGAGGCGTGCATCGCTAACGTCATCCGCATCTGCCTCCGCTACGCCAATACGGAGACCCTCGAGCGCGGCTATGCTATCAGCCTGCTCCCTCTTGCCTCCCTCGCCGTCGACGTGTACGGGGCCGACCCGTGCGGGCAGTTCACACCGCAGCCCTCCGGGGAGGAGGACTTCACCCAGGATGAGCTCAGGCTGATATCGCAGATGCACAAAGCCATATCCATCATCCAACTGAAGCTGGAGGCCCAGGTGATCCAGCGTCGGCCGCACTACCGGATGGAGGACCGACTCCTATTGCACAAGATCGACCACGATCACGGCACCATCTCCCTCGACGGCGCAGTCCACCCGCTTCTCGATACCCACTTCCCCACTGTCGATCCAGACCAGCCCTACTCCCTCACTGAGGGGGAACGGAATGTGATCGACAAGCTCAGACTCTCGTTCACCGGCAGCCGGAGGCTTCAGGACCACGTCCGCTTTCTCTTCTCTAGAGGAAGCGTCTACCTGATCTGCAACGGTAACCTTCTTTACCACGGCTGCATCTCGATGAACGAGGACGGCACGTTTCGGCCCTTCCTAGTGGATGGAGAGGCGTATTCGGCGCGGCGCTTCATGGACAGGGTGGATCGGCTGGCTCGTCAGGGCTATTTCTCCACCGAGGACGCAGCCCAAAAGCAGTACGGGATGGATGCGATGTGGTATCTCTGGAGCGGGGCCCAGTCTCCCCTTTTTGGCAAGGAGAGGATGGCGACCTTTGAGCGCACCTTCCTTGCCGACCCAGCCACCCACGAGGAGCGGCGCGATCCCTATTACGATCTGCGGGAGAGAGAGGATGTGGCGCGTCGCATTCTGGAGGCATTCGGCCTCGACCCGGACCAGGGCCACATCATCAACGGCCATGTGCCAGTCAAGGTGAAGCGGGGGGAGAGCCCGGTCAAGGCCGGCGGAAGGTTGATCGTCATCGATGGCGGCTTCTGCAAGGCCTACCAGGCGCAGACTGGGATCGGCGGCTACACCCTGGTCTCCAACTCCTGGGGCCTGCTGCTTGCCGCGCATCAACCCTTTGAGTCCACCCAGGAAGCCATCGAGGACGATCTGGACACCGATCCCGAGATGAGAATCGTGGAGAGCCATGGCGGCAGGATCCTGGTGCGAGTTACGGACCGGGGGCGCGACATCCAACGTCGCATCACCCAGCTGGAGTCCCTGGTGAGTGCCTATCGAAGTGGACTGATCAAGGAGAAGTAAGAGCTCCCGGCGTGCCTTAGCGGAGGGTGCACGGGTCTCCCCTCCGGTGCGTGCCACGGTCCCTTGGGGAGGTGGAGTGGCCGATGCGTCGGACACACCCCGCCAGATCCCCATCAGCGACGCGCACTGAGCCTCCGGCTGGTCGCGACTACTCGCATGACGTCGCCATCAACGCGTCTCAGCCCCTGGCTGTGGCCTGGCGTGCCCGATCTCCTCCAGCTGGGGGATAGTCGAGCGCCTCTCCTCTTCAGACTTGATCAATGGGCGAGATGAGCGTATACTAACAGACTACAGGGAATACCGGGAGCCAGCGGCGGTTGCGCTGCAGCAGATCGAGTTTTCGCCTGGCCCGGGCCCACCAGATCGCAGCCCGGTCGGGTCAGTCCCACCCGATGTCGGCCAACGAAACTGGGAGTCACCATGAATCCACACGAACTGGCAGGTAAGAGGGCTCCGATTGAGCTGCTCGTCAACATACCGCGGCTGGTATCCGCTTACTACACCGATTACCCCGACCCCGCGAATCCGGCACATCAGGTCTCCTTTGGGACCTCCGGTCATCGCGGATCGTCATTGGAGCGCAGCTTCAATGAGCACCACGTCCTGGCCATCTGCCAAGCAATCTGCGAGCTGCGGAGGGCGATGGGCGTCAGCGGCCCTCTCTATGCGGGCATGGACACCCATGCCCTTTCCGAACCGGCGCTTCGGACGGCGATTGAGGTGTTCGCCGCGAACGGGGTGGAGCTCTTTGTGCAGGACGGGTTTGGCTACACGCCGACGCCCGTGATCTCGCACGCCATTCTGACCTACAATCGAGGGCGATCGACCGGGCTGGCCGATGGCGTGGTCATTACGCCCTCCCACAATCCTCCCAGCGACGGCGGGTTCAAGTATAATCCACCGGAGGGCGGCCCGGCCACGCCGGAGGTCACGGGGCAGATCGAGGAGCGCGCCAATCAGATCTTGGCGGAGGGGCTGCAGGTCGTCCAGCGGATGCCCTTTAGTCGCGCGCTCGAAGCCGAGACCACCCATAAGCACGACTTCGTCATGCCCTACGTGGGTGACCTCGGCAGTGCCCTCGACCTGGCGATTGTGGCTGATTCGGGGCTGCGGATTGGCGTCGATCCCATGGGGGGCTCTGGCGTGGCCTATTGGGATCCCATCGCCGAGACCTATGGATTGGACCTCGAGGTCGTTAATCGCAGGGTCGATCCTACGTTCTCCTTCATGACGGTGGACTATGATGGGCAGCTGCGAATGGATCCCTCGTCAGAGTTTGCGATGGCCGGCCTTCTGGAGATGAGGGAGGACTTCGACATAGCCTTCGGCAACGACCCGGACTTCGACCGTCATGGCATCGTGACGCGGTCCGGGGGGTTGATGAACCCCAATCACTATCTCGCGGTGGCGGTCTGGTATCTGTTCCAGCACCGCGGTTCGTGGGGCGATGATGTGGTCGTGGGCAAGACGCTGGTGTCCAGCTCGATGATCGATCGGGTGGCGGCGCATCTGGGTCGCGACCTCTGCGAGGTGCCCGTCGGCTTCAAGTGGTTCGTGGATGGGTTGCTCGAGGGCCGGATGGGCTTTGCGGGTGAGGAGAGTGCGGGGGCGTCGTTCTTGCGTCACGACGGCTCCGTCTGGACGACCGACAAGGATGGCCTGCTGCTGAATCTGCTCGCGGCGGAGATCACGGCCTCCACCGGGCGCGATCCCAACGAGCACTACTCGGAGCTGGAGGCGCAGTTCGGCAGCCCATTGTACGAGCGCACGCAAGCGCCGGCAAGCCAGGCGCAGAGAGAGGCGTTGCAGGAGCTCTCTCCGGAGATGGTGGAGCGCGACGCCTTAGCTGGGGAGGCGATCACGGCCAAGCTGACAAAGGCGCCCTGTAACGACGCCCCTATCGGCGGGCTGAAGGTGATCACGGACGACGGATGGTTCGCGGCGCGGCCCTCGGGTACCGAGGACGTCTACAAGATCTACGCGGAGAGCTTCAAGGGCCCGGAGCACCTAAAGAGGATTCAGCAGGAGGCGCAGGAGATCGTGCTGGCGGCCTTCGAGGCAGCGGGGGTGCGGTCACCCTAGCGACTGCCCGGAGCCCGCGGATCAGGGGCGCGCGTGTGTGCTGGAGACGATGTTCAGGCGCCATGAGAGTGGTCGATTTTTGTTTTCCGCTTGTGACATGTGTGATGTGCTGAAAGGAGTCTCATGATGTCGTTTCCCAAGCCGTTCTTTCGCTGGAGGCCCCATCCGTGGCATGGATTGGAAGTGGGGCCAGAGCCGCCGCATCTCGTGCATGCCTACATCGAGATCACGCCGTTCGATACGATCAAGTACGAGATTGACAAAGAGACGGGGTATATGTGGGTGGATCGGCCGCAGCGGACGTCATCGCAGCCGCCTACCCTGTATGGGTTCATCCCGCGCACCTTCTGCAACAGCCGTGTGAACGCCCTTTCGCCCAAAGCGGAGCGGGGGGACGGTGACCCACTTGACATCTGCGTGATCAGTGAACGCCCGATGAACCGTTCAGAGGTCATTCTCAGCGCGCGCGTTGTAGGCGTCATGCAGGCCATCGACGGTGGCGAGGCAGACGACAAGATCATCGCCATCCTGCAGAACGATCCTTTCTGGAAGGACGTGGAGAGTGTCACCGAGTTGCCGCAGGTCTTGGTGAACCGCCTGGAGCACTATTTCAGCACCTACAAGATGGTCCCTGGTGGCGAGTCCCAGATGTGTATTGAACAGGTGCTCGACCGCGACTACGCGCTGAAGGTGGTGGAAGCGGCTATTGAGGACTACCGGGAGGCGTACGGGGAGTAGTCGGCTGGCATTGCGGGCCGGGAAGGGCGGGTAAATGGCGCCCGGGTGTTTGTAGGGGCCAATCGAGCGGCGCGGGAGCGCCGCTGGATCTATGAGGAACCGCGTTGTCTGAGCGGCAAGCCTCCATGGTGTCATTCTGAGGGCTGCGGCGTCATCTTCCTCGTCGTGTCAGTCTGAGGAGTGCAGCGATTAAGAATCTCCATCTCCCATTCGAGAGGACAAACTCTCCGCCTCTGGCCCACAATCAGAGATACGGACGTCCCAGAGCGGCGCCTTCAGGACTCATCGGCCGGCCGCGCGCTGCCGGCTACGATCACCAGTGTGTGTCCGTGCCGTCGGGTCGCTGAGCCAATCCATGTTGTTGCCTTCTGGACGAATACGCGTAGTTCGTAAAGGAGGGAGTGTGACGATCTACGGTGGTATTGAGGCCGGGGGGACGAAGTTCGTCTGCGCCATCGGCGAGGGGCCGGAGGCCATCCATGACCAGACCGAGTTCCCGACCACGACGCCAGACGAGACACTGGCCCGTGCCCTCGAGTTCTTTCAAGGGCAACCGGAGCCAATTGGCGCGCTGGGCATCGCCTCCTTCGGGCCTCTGGACGCTGACCCCAGCTCTCCCACCTACGGGATGATCACGACAACGCCGAAACCTGGGTGGCAGAACGTGGACATCAGAGGTCGCATGATAGCGGCGCTGGACGTCCCTGTGGGCTTCGATACTGACGTAAATGCAGCGGTCCTGGCGGAGCATCGCTGGGGCGCCGCCCAGAGCCTCGATACCTGCGTGTATCTCACCGTGGGGACCGGCATCGGCGGCGGCGCGTTGGTGGAGGGCCAGTTGCTCCACGGCCTCATGCATCCGGAGATGGGGCACTTCCGGGTGCCTCACGACCGCGGCCGAGATCCCTTCGAGGGTTCCTGCCCGTTCCACGGGGACTGTCTGGAGGGGCTGGCCGCAGGGCCGGCCATCCAGGCACGCTGGGGCAGGCCGGGGGAAGAGCTACCGGAGGGCCATCCCGGCTGGAGGCTGGAGGCGCACTACCTGGCGCTGGGGTTGATGGCCATCGTCTGCATCATCTCCCCGCAGCGCATTGTCCTGGGCGGCGGGGTGATGAAGCGCTCGTTTCTTTACCCCATGATCCGCTCAGAACTGCAGGAGCTTCTGGGCGGGTACATTCAGGTCCCTGCCATAACCGAGGACATCGACACGCTGGTGGTGCCTCCCGCCCTGGGGGACCGGGCCGGAGTGCTCGGCGCCATCGCCTTGGCCGCCCAGGCGGATCAAGCTGGATCTCAACGCCGCTGATAGCACGTGGGGGGTGCGACCAGCGTCAGCGATCGCGACCGCTCGCCCTCGGGCCTGTCCCGATTCTTTCCCGACAGCCTGGCCGCTCCTTGTGGGAGGATCGGGTCGGGCCTGCCTCGCCAGCAGACGGTACGATCCCCCCCGACAGGGGCAGCGGCCGTGTCCCCCGCATCCGTTTCACATCTGCGGGAATCGTGTTATGATGATTACGTGCGAGATACTCGATCGGAGAGATGCCGTAGCGTATGCAGCCGTGACCCTGCCCATGCCGATGGGACCGTGAGAATTGCTCCCACCTCCGATTCTGCGGAACGCGCGATCGACTGGCCTCTCGGGGGCCCTCACACCTTATTCGTCGATGCGCCGCGTGATGGGCCAGTACTCACTTCCAGAAGCCACCTTCGGCCTGATCCCACACCATGAAGTCACCGTTGGCAACTCCGAACACGAACGAGCTGAGCTGGCAACAGAACCTGTGGGCCATGTGGTTCGCGGAGTTCGTGGCCATCGTCGGCTTCGCCGTCGTCATCCCCATGCTGCCCCTCTATGTCAGAAGTCTCGGGGTGGAGGGGGAGCGCCAGGTGGCCATGTGGTCCGGCGCCGTTTTCTCTGCGCAGGCCGCGACGATGGCCATCTTTGGGCCAATCTGGGGCGCCCTCAGCGATCGTTACGGCCGCAAGATCATGGTCGAGCGCGCGATGGTAGCGGGTGCCCTGATCATGGGACTCATGGCCCTGGCCCAGAGCCCGCTTCAGCTGGTGATCCTGCGGGCCGTGCAGGGCGCCTTCACCGGAACCGTGACGGCTGCGACCGCCCTGGTGGCTACCTCAGCTCCGAAGGATCGGGCTGGCTACGCCCTGGGGACGCTGCAGATGGCCATCTTCCTTGGCGCCACGGCAGGGCCCCTGTTGGGCGGCGTCATCGCTGATGCCTTTGGCTACCGGTCTGCTTTTGTGGTCACTGGCGTTCTGCTTCTTCTTGCCGCCGCAGGTGTCCTCGTCTTTGTGAAAGAGCCCCATCGGCCTGTCGGTGACCGGGCCGCCGCGAGCGGTGATGGTGGTGAGGACGAGGTGAACCTGCGCGCTCGGGTGCTCCAGCAATTTAGCCCGGTGTTGGAGTCGGCACCCATCCTTGCCCTGCTGGGGGTGGGTCTGGTCATGCAGTCAGCTGCGAGGGTGATAGGGCCGACGCTGCCCCTGTTCGTAGAAGCTATCGTGCCGCGCGGTGCTCACGTGGCCACGATCAGCGGCGTGGTCACGGGAGCCAGAGCCCTGGGGGCCGCGCTGGGTGGTCGCGGGCTGGGCGAACTCGGCGACCGTCTTGGGTACCGGACGATTCTGGTCGGTTCCGCCATGGCATCAGTGGTCTTCTACGCGCCGCAGTCCCTGGTCGATCGATGGGTCTGGCTTATGCCGCTCCAGCTGGGGGCTGGTCTGGCGATGGGAGGCATATTGGCCTCCATCGGCGCCTCCCTGGCCGCACTGGCGCCTAGTGGGCGTGAGGGTATTGTCTACGGGGTGGACACCACCGTGGTGTCCGTGGCGAAGGCAATCGCCCCCGCGATGGGCAGCCTGGTGGCGGCGTGGTGGGGTCTGCGCGCCCCGTTCCTGGCGGCCGCTGTCGCGTTCGCCCTTGGCGGTGTCGTGGCCTTGCGGCTTCTCCCAGAACCGCAGCATGCAGGCTCAACGAACTCAGAGAGGCAGTGCCACGAGGGCGAGCGCCTGGTGAGGGCCTGCTGCGAAGCCTCTTCGGGCTGTGATGATTGTTCGGAGCCGACCAGTAGACCACAGCCTCAATGAGTTCAGCGTACATGCCAGGCGACCAAGCAGTCTGGGTTTCCGGCCGCCCCTGCGCACCGAGTCCATCGGTGCACCCTGGGCGGCCCAGGGCATTGGGAGGGATCGAATGCACAGAACCATAGGCATCCTCGGGGGCATGAGCCCGGAATCCACGGTGGCGTACTATGAGTACATCACGCGGACCTACACCAGGCGGTTCGGGGACTACGGCTATCCTGAGATCGTCATCTACAGCGTCAGTTTCCAGCCCTATGTCGACTGGCCCGAGCAGGGCCAGTGGGACCGGGTGGCTGCTGGCCTAAGCGAAGCTGCTCAGGCCCTGGAGGCCGCCGGGGCCGACTTCATCCTCATCGCCACCAATACCATGCACCTCGTGTTCGATCAGGTGGCCGCCAGTGTCTCCGTGCCCATGCTCAGCCTGCTGGACGCCGTCGGCGAGGCGGTCGATGCGCAGGGGATGGACACCGTCGGCCTGCTCGGTACCACCTTCGCTATGGAGCAGGGGTTCTATCAGAGCGCCCTCGCCACCAGGGGGATCACAGTCCTTGTCCCGGACGACGAGGATCGGAGACGGGTCAACCGCATCATCTACGATGAGTTAGTGGCGGGCGAGATCCGCGACTCATCCCGGGAGACGTACGCGAGCATCCTGAGACGTCTGGGGGATCGTGGAGCTCAGGGGGCGATCCTGGGCTGCACGGAGATCCCCTTGCTCATCGGCGAGAAGGATGTGGACATGCCTCTGTTCGATACCACCACGATCCATGCGGAGGCGGCCCTGCGCTTTGCGCTGCAGGGTGACGGCCCGATCACTCGGTAAGCCGCCAGTAGGGGCGGGGCCCTTCGGATCCTCAGGTGGGCGCAAGGGGCTGATCGCACTCACCCCAAGCTGTGCTACGCCCTGCAGCCCTGCCAATGTGTCTCGGTGAGACAGCACGTTCGCCCCGACAATGCATTGGCCAACCCAATGGCACGCTTGCCGCCGCAGCTTGACAAAGGGTGGCTTTCCGTTATAAACGGGTCTATCGAGGCTGATGTGTCGTTGGGGGAGGGAGGGAATTGAGCGAGGAAACGTGTCTCAGGGGGCTTGCCATTGCCCTGGTCGCGGTGATGATCGCCGCGGCGTGCGCTCACCCTGCGCTTGCGCAGGGTGATGCGCCGCCTGACACCACCGGCCTCTCACCCTACTGGGAATATGATGTTCGGCGATGGGAGCATATCATCACCCGGTACGCGGACCTCAGGGGGCTCGACGCCGATCTCATCGCCTCAGTCATCTGGAAGGAATCCAGGGGCGTTGCCACCGTGGAGGGACCAACCGGGGCGGTTGGCCTGATGTGTGTCAAACCGTTCCCCTGGCGGCCCAGCGCGGAGGAACTTGAGAAGCCCTGGACGAACATCTCGGCGGGCACCCGCACCTTGGCTCATATTATCTACGACGGCCACGGGGATATCTTCTACGCTCTGGCTGCCTACAACGGTGGCTGGGATCAGGTTCACCTTCCGGTCACCCGGGCCTACGCTGCGGCTGTGCTCGATCACTATGTCCGGGCGGTCGCCGTGGAGCACGGCCTCCCACCGGACGCCGACTGGGTAGCCGTTTTCTCAGCGGAGAATACGCCGGACCATACGACGGTCACTGTGCTTCGCCCCCATCGTCAGATAACCCGCTACACAGAGAGGCCCTGGTCGCGGCCTGGGGTTCCCACCGTGCCCCAATGCTGTGCACCGCACGCCACCGTCGCCCAATTTGACGACGGTCATGGGCGTGAGGCGCGCATCGAGCTCTGGTTACTCGATGGCGATCCGCCTTCTGTGGTGGGCGATGCTGCTTCCGCAGGTCTGACCTCCTACAGACCTTGGTCCGCACCAGGCGGAGTGGCCGACTAGTCGCGCGGATTGGAGGCCGCGTCGACTCCCTCCCGCGCAACAACGTGCCGGTCGGCGGACACTTCTCCCTATCCCCACACAACGTCCCCAGCGCAGGTTTCTTGACGCCTTCCTCTGCGCCTAGACGTGGGTACCATCTGGCCTCCCGGCCGCGTGTCCGATCCGCGTCAGGTACGACGCCATATGCCCTACCAGCGACGATTAGCCGCCGTCCCACAGGATCGGGCGCGGCGGCAAGCCGCAACTTTCACGCTTGTCGGCGAGGAGTACCGACGTGATGCGGGTCACACAAGGCTAAGAAGTCTGGAAGGGTCGCGCGGAAACGTCAGGCGTGCCCTGGCTAAACGCGCGCCCTTGGCTGCGCGATCCCCGATGGCAAATGCTCGGTAGAGCACACCGCCCGAAGTAGTTTGACCCTCCCCGGGCGCGAACGTACCGGCAACGAAGACCGATGGGCGTTACCGATAATGAAGCGAGGGCGCGCCCGCCCACCCCAGGAGTTCCTCAATGGCCGGCAGTGGGGAGCGGGCCTGGAAGGTGTACACCATCTCCAGGAAAGAGGGTTGGGGCCTCAGTTCGATGACGCGAGGGTCGCCCTCGATCCCGCCCAGTTCCGCGGCTTTCTCGATGGCTGCCTGCCGCGTGCCCAGGTCATCCACCAGGCCCATTTCCTTGGCCTGCTGGCCGGTGTAGATGCTTCCGTCAGCTATCTCGCGGACGGAACCCTTGGGCAAATTGCGCGCCTCCGCGACCACGCTCACGAAGTCCTCATAAACCTGATCGAGGATCCCTTCCCATATCGCTCTCTCCTCCTCGGTCATGTCGCGAAAGGGTGTCCCAATATCCTTGTATGGGCCCGTGGCGATGATCACGGGCTCCACGCCCAGTTTGTCCAACAGCTCCTCCACGTTGATGAACTGGCTGATCACCCCGATGGAGCCGGTCAGTGTGTCCGGGTGGGCCATCAGGTAGTCGCCGCCGCAGGCGATGTAGTAGCCGCCGGACGCCGCCGTGTCTCCCATCGAGACCACCACGGGTTTGTCGTAGGAGCGGAGGGCGTGGTAGATCTCGTCGGAGGCGACCACGCTCCCGCCGGGGCTGTTGACGCGGACGACGACGGCCTTCACGCCCGGATCACCGGCGGCTTGCTCCAGGAGCGACCGTACCCGGTCGGGCGTGATGCCCCCTGTGGTGAAGTAGTCTTGAGGGTTGGCCGTGATGGAACCCTCCAGGCGAATCACGGCCACAGCATCCCCACCTGCGGTGCGGTATAGCCGCTGCGAGCCCAGTTGGCTCAACGTGCCCATCGCGATCATCCCCGTCCCGACGCAGCTGCACACCGGCAGTGCAAAGCCCAATATGAACGCCATAAACACCCAGACGATTGGTCTATCCTTCATCCACGCCTCCTTCTCTGATCGTGCAGTCCATCGTCATTCCGCCTAGCCTGTTGCCGCCTGACCATCCTCAGAACCCCAACTCCAGCCAGTTGGTGCCGGTGATGACAGAGCACGCCAGAATGACGAATACCACAAGCAGCACCACGCCGCATCCGCAGCCCCCGCAGGAGATGCCCCTGCCGAATCCGAACCGCTCCTGCAACCAATCAAAAAGCCAGTTGAGGAGCAGTAGCTTCAGTAACCCCGAAAAGCACCCCGGTCTATCCTCCATCTCTCTCCTTTGTCGCGCCCCACACTCGCATACTTGCCGGGCGAAAAGCCCAGACTTACGGGATGGCAGCCCTTCCTCCCGGCGGCAGCCGACGCTATCTACTTGGGGCGCCCGACCAGCCTGACGAAGCGCCGCTTGCCCACCTGCAGGACCACTTCCTCGCCCTCGGGCACGTCGATCTCTTCCTCGATGTCCTTGATCTTCCTGCCGTCGGCGCGGACTGCACCCTGTTGGACCAACCGGCGAGCCTGACTCTTGCTTCGCGCCAGGTCGGCGCCGGCGATGATATCGACGACGTTCTGCGCGCCAGTGAGCTCCCAGGTGGGCATGTCCTGGGGTAGCTGCCGTTTTTGGTGGACGCGCCGAAAGCGGGCAGCCGCTCTGTCAGCGGCCTCGTCGCCGTCGAAAATCGAGACGATCTCCCAGGCAAGTTGCTTCTTGGCATCCATGGGGTGCTCGTCGCCGCGCTCCATCGCCGCGAAGAGCTCATCGATGCGCTCCGGCCTCCAGCGGGTCACCAATTCAAACCAGTTGCGCATGGCGGAGTCGGGGATCGACATCGTCTTGCCGTACTTCGCTTCCGGTGGCTCAGTGACGCCGACGTAGTTGCCGGTGCTCTTTGACATTCGCAGCTTGCCGTCGGTGCCCACCAAGATAGGGAACGTCAGGCAGACCTGTGGCGTCTGTCCGAACACAGTTTGGAGCTTCCGTCCAGCCATGAGATTGAACAGCTGATCGGTGCCCCCAATCTGGATGTCCGTTCGCAGGGCGACCGCATCGTAGCCCTGCATCAGGGCGTACAGGAACTCGTGTACCCAGATGGCTTCACCCTTCTCTCGGCGAAGGGCGAACTTCTCACGGGACAGAAACTGCTGGACTGTGAAGTGGCTTGCCAGTTCAATCACGTCCTGAAAGCTCAGATCGGCCAGCCACTCATCGTTGTACCGTACCTCCGTCTGCTCCGGATCCAGGATTCTGTATGCCTGCTCGATGTACGTATCGGCGTTCTTCCTGACCTCCTCCATCGTCAGGCGGGGACGTGCTGAGTCCTTGTCCGAGGGGTCGCCGATCAGCCCGGTGAAGGTGCCGATGAGGAAGATGGCCTGATGGCCCAGCTCCTGGAACTGGCGGAGTTTGCGCATGGTGACCGTGTGGCCCAGGTGGATATCCGGGGCTGTGGGGTCGTAGCCGCAGTAGATGCGCAACGGGCGCTCCGTCTCCTCGGACTCAATGAGCCGCTCGCGCAACTCATCGACCATATGCTCTTTGGTCTGCTCGTCGCCGAACTCCGCGCCCCGCGTGAGAATGGCCATCTGCTTGTCAATGCTCATT
>CAZGSX010000082.1:0-12457 GCA_964528475.1 uncultured Anaerolineales bacterium | reverse complement strand
GCGGGGATGGGGTCTTGCCAGATCAGGTCCTCCTCTGGCACCTCCGGGCCGAGATAGCGGCTCTTGGGACCCATGTCGCGGTGGATCAGTTTGAACCAAGCGCGGGCGAAGGCATCCGCAAAGGCTTCGGGGTCTTGATGGAAGCGGCGCGCAATTGGCTCGTAGATGGGATCGAAGCGCAGCGACAGATCAGCGGTGGTCATCATCGGCGGGTGCTTCTCCGAGGGGTCGTGCGCAGCGGGAATCAGGTCTTCCGGCTTGCAGTCCTTGGGCGTCCACTGATGGGCGCCTGCCGGGCTTTTGGTCAGCTCCCACTCGTAGCGGAAGAGCATGTCCAAGTAGCCCATATCCCACTGCGTGGGGTTGGGCTTCCACGCGCCTTCAATGCCGCTGCTGATGGTGTCGTCCCCTTTCCCGGTACCGAGCCGGTTCTTCCAGCCGAGGCCCATCTGTTCGAGGGGGGCTGCTTCGGGTTCAGGGCCGACCAGTTGAGGGTCGCCGGCGCCGTGTGCCTTGCCGAAGGTATGTCCCCCGGCGACTAGCGCGACGGTCTCCTCGTCGTTCATGCCCATGCGGGCAAAGGTTTCACGCACATCGCGGCCCGAAGCCACCGGGTCGGGGTTGCCATTTGGGCCTTCAGGATTGACGTAAATCAAGCCCATCTGCACCGCGGCAAGGGGATTCTCCAGCTTGCGGTCGCCGCTGTAGCGCTGATCGCCCAGCCATTCCTCTTCTGAGCCCCAGTAGATGTCCTCTTCAGGTTGCCAGATGTCCTCGCGTCCACCGCCGAAGCCGAAAGTCTCGAAGCCCATGGTTTCAAGGGCGACGTTACCGGTCAGAATCATCAGATCGGCCCAGGAAATCTTGTTGCCGTATTTCTTCTTGATGGGCCAGAGCAGACGGCGGGCCTTATCCAGGTTGATGTTGTCTGGCCAGCTGTTGAGCGGAGCAAACCGTTGGTTGCCGGTGCTCGCCCCGCCGCGTCCATCTCCCGCGCGGTAGGTGCCGGCGCTGTGCCAGGCCATACGAATCATCAAGCCGCCGTAGTGACCCCAGTCGGCGGGCCACCAGTCTTGCGAATTGGTCATGAGGTCGGCCAGGTCTTTCTTCAGGGCGGCAAAATCGAGTTTCTTGAACTCCTCGGCGTACCTAAAATCGGGTCCCAGCGGGTTAGAGGCCGGGGAGTGCTGATGCAGAATACGCAGGTTCAGTTGGTCGGGCCACCAGTCGGGATTGGAGGTGCCTCGGCTGGCGGTGGTGCTGCCAGCCTCGCCTGTTGCGGGACGCCTGCTTTGTTCATCCATTCTTAGTCTCCTTAGAGTTGTATATTTTCATCGTAAAGCCAACGGCTTGGGTCCTCAGCCGCACCTAACCACAGCAATTATACTCTCCGGCTGGCGAACCTAAAAGCTCCAGCACCCATCGCATCGGGCCACGACAAGGCGCCGAGTAAAACCTATGGGACGGCCCTTTCGCCCGCCCCCCCTCGTACGGGGGCTGGAAGACGAGGTCAGGCGCAGTCCTTGATCTGCCGGGTACCTTGAGACCTGTAACTCCACGTTGGCGCGACCCCACGACAGGATACGGGAGCATCAACTCCCGCCGGGGCGTCGTTGGCGCGACAGGCGTCCTCGCGCCAGGCACGCACGTTCGGCTGGATCCTCTGATGGAGGAAGTTCATCGGAGAATCGTGTTGTAACGGGCTGGCGTAAGCCGGATATGTCGCCCCACGGCGACCCCTCCATCGAGGCCACAGCATCGGATCGTAGGAGGGGTCAGCAACCCCCTGCCCAGGCATTCGCCGTTCACTGGACACTCTGTGTCCTGTTTCTCTGTGCTTCACACCCAGCTCGCTTACAGACCAGGAAGCTCCCTTAGGAAACCCTCCACCGCCTCCAAGAACGCCTCCGGGCACTCCTCGTGAGGCACGTGGCCGCAGTTGGGCAGAATAACCAGCTCGGCGTTGGACAGCTCCTGCGCCAGGCGGACGCTGGAGGCGACGGGTACGATGCGGTCATCGTCGCCGCTGATGACCAAAGAAGGCACCGTAAGCGCCCCGAGCTCGGGTGCCTCCAGCGAGCGGGAGGCCCTCGTCAGCTCCCACAGCGCCCGGTCCCAGTTCTCCGCCCGCAGCGGTCTGCGGTAGCCGGCACGAACCCCGGGTGTGATCTTGCTCGGGTCGTGCCAGGCGCTCTCCAGGAATGCGTCACCGCGCACTGCGATCTGGCGTGCCAGCAGCGGGCCCAGACGGTCGAGCTGCGGCGTCTGCAATAGGGGCCGAATCCACGAGGGAGAACCGCCGCCCTCGTAGATGGCTGCGTCCACCAGCACCAGCGCCTGAACGCGGTCGGGGTGGGTCACCGCCGTATTGACGGCCACGGTGCCGCCCGCGGAGTTGCCAACTAGGACCGCCTGGTCGATGTCCAGGGCGTCCATCAAGCCCAGCACCAGGGCTACCTGGGCCTCCGGCGTATAAGGGTTGGCGCCCTCATCCCAGGAGAGAGGCCGCTCGGTAAGGCCGAAGGCGGGTCGGTCGAAGGCGATCACCGCACCGTGTTCAGCTAGCGGCTCCATGACCTCGCGCCACGAGAAGACGCTGGCCCCGAAGCCGTGGAGAAGGACCATGGCTGGGTCGCCATCACCCGCGGTCTTGTAGTGCACCGTGAGGCCATTGACCTCCACGAAGCGGCTGTCGCCGTCAGCCAGCTGGTCGATCGGGACGGTATCCTCCAGCGGAGGAACAGGGACGAGCAACGGGCCAACCAGTAGGATAGCCAGGACGGCACCAGCGACAATGAGTAGCGCACGCCATCGTCTTCTCATAGGGCCTCGTATCGGCCTTCTTCGAACTGCCCGGATTGATGCCGCTTAGGGCCCACTTGTCTCTCCCTCCTGCATCAGTTGCTGTCGACGCTTGCGGTACTCGACGATGGGCCGATCAGCCTGGATAAGTCGTTCCCCCATAGTCAAGGCAGAGGCATGAGGGCGCTGCGTCACCACCACCCGCCGATCTTGACGGGCAATCAAGCTCGTATGCTGGTCACGCATCCAGATGAGCTGTACTCGAACCCGTGGAAGGGGCATTGCAGCTGGTCGCCACGGACCTCACCTTTGCTCAGCTGTACACCGCGGTGAGCACATTGATCTCGCAAACAGCTGACGGCGCCCTCCTCATCGCGCCAGAAGACCAGCTTCTCGCCCATGCGGGTGACGCCGACCGGCCGGTGGCGCACTTGGGACGAGTCCAGCACCACGTACCATTGGTTAGGAATCATCCGTCCTACGTTCAGCGTGCCACCGTCCGCCAGCCTTGTCTCTCAGCCAACCGACCACCACGGCACCCGTTTCGTCCAGAACCCTCTCCGCAGCGCTGCTGTAGACTTCCAGGTAATCATCCAGCTGTTCTCCCGATGGTCGATGACCAGGATGAAGCGCGTAGAGCCAATCGAGTTGATAATCGGCCAGCCCAATATCGCCGAACGCCAGTGCGGCGTCGATCGCCCCCCCGAGGATCTCGTTCAGCTCCTGCAGTGCCTGGGGATCGATAGCGAGATCCTCGAAGCCCTTTTCCACATCAGCCTCCAGGGCCGCCCGATGGCGACGATAGGCCGCCCTTGCCCTCTTGTCTTCCCGGCAGCGCGCGTCGACGTCCGGGATACGGAGGGGCATCGTCAGGAGTCGCTCTGCCTCACGGACTGCTCGGTCGACGTCGGGTCCGAGGAAGTATCCCGGAACACAGTCGGAAATCCCCAGTCCCTGGTCGAAAATGTGACCACCGAAGGCGAGCACAATCTCCCGGTTCTCCAGCAGTTTGGCGACCTCAAGCAGGCTTGCGGCGGTGTGCAGTTGATGGGCAGCCATCACCATCAAGCTGGGCTCGGTGGCGACGACCGCCTCCTCCAGTCTCTGGCAGGGGACATTGGGACCGAGGTAGGTAACGCTCCATCCCGCGCGGCGAAGGAGGAGCGAGAATGCGAGCAGCCCCAGGCTGTGTTCCTCGTGCGGCGGACACGCCGTCAGGACTCGCCCCCGGCGGGTCGGGGGCGGTGCCGCTTGCAGAAGCGTTTGCAGGCGCCGGATCGCGAGTTGCGAGGCAAAATGCTCCTGATGTGCCGTGACCTCTCCACTGTACCAGCGGCGGCCGATCTCCGCGACTCCTGCCAGGATGACCTGCGAGCACGCTCGGTCGGGAGGATACACTGCAAGCGCCTGCGTGAGTGCCGACTGGGCGGCCCGCTCATCGAAGCGCAGGGAAGCGGACACCCACTCGTCTCGGAGGGAGGCGATGGTCTGTCCGGCCACCTCTCGCCGCACGCGCCCGTCGGCGGGAAGAGGCATGCTCCGCAGCGGATCTTGCCCCTCTTCCTTGAGCGTCTTCCAGAGCTTCACGGCCCTGCCAATCCTAAGCCCCTCGTCCTGACGGGCCACGAGCCACTTGATGGCATCGATATCCCGCTGAGAATACGAGCGATGGCCAGCTTCGGTGCGAGAAGGCAAGGGCAAACCATAGCGGCGCTCCCACGCCCGAAGCGCGTCCGCTGAGACGCCCGTTTGCTCCACCACAGCCTTCAGGTTATAGATCGGATCTTCATATGCGTCGTGTGATGCCATATACATTGCCCTGCCTCCTTAATCGACGCACATATGGTACCATGATGTAAAGGTTTTGTCAAAGAAGATGCCAGGCAATCGCAGGTGGAGATGCGAAAGGCCTTCGAAGGGGAGGCATAACCGCATCCGTTCAGCCAGAACCAAGGAAGACGAGCTTCCTTAGTGCGACCCGTGGGGGTCGAGGGGAGGGAAGCACTGCAGGAGCGATCCCGGGCGAACCTGTCACGCCCGTCCGCCCGTGGACGCGTGCCCGCGGCTGAGCGCCTAGTCTCGCTGCGTCCTGTACGCCTGGAGCCCCTTGAACGTCCCGTAGAGGAGCATCAGCAGCAAGAACATCAATGGGAAGGCGGTGGCGATAGAGGCGGTCTGGATGACCTGGAGACTGTCGGTCCCCGCCAGGACGGCCGCGACGGCCCCCAGGGCAATGCCCCAGAAGGCCCGCAGGTTGCGCCCGGGGTCCTCCTTGCCCGAGACGAACATAGACAGGGCAAGCGCCGCTGAATTGGCGCTGGTCAGGAAGAACGTAGCGATCAGGAACAGGAGGGCGACCGCCAGCACGCCCGTCAAGGGCAGGTGCTGGGCTGTAGCGAAAACCGCGCTCTCCACGCCGTGCTCCGCCAGCACGCCGGTGACATCAAAACAGATCCCCGCGCCGCCCACTACGCCGTACCAGAGGAAGTCGGCCAGCGTGGGCAGGATCAAGGTGGCGGCCACCGTCTCGCGGATGGTGCGACCCTTGGATATTCGGGCGATGAACAGAGCCACGAAGGGCGACCAGCTTATCCACCACGCCCAGTAGAAGATGGTCCAGTCCCCCAGCCAGTTACCCTCAACGCCCGGTGCCGTATACAGGCTCATCGGCAGGAGCGTAGACAAGTACTGCCCAACAGAGCTGGTGGTCAAATTGACCAGGAACAGGGTCGGGCCGAACAGGAAGACGAAGAGGAACACGGCCACGAAGACCCACATATTGATGTCGCCGAGAAGCTTAATGCCCTTCTGCAGGCCGGTGTAGACGGCCAGCGTGAAGATGGCCGTTAGCAACCCGATGAGCACGTAGGAGGTGGAGGCAGGAAGGGAAAGGCCATACTGGTAGCTGAGACCGCTGGACAGCTGCAGGGCAACCAGGCCCGTCGTGGTCGCCAGCCCGCCCAGGGTGGCGAAGACGGCGAACACGTCCAGCACCTTTCCCAGGGTGCCACGCACTCGGTCCCCGAACACGTAATAGAAAGCGCTCGAGAAGCGGAAGGGCAGGCCCTGGGTGAAGCACGCGTGGGCCAGCGGGATGGTGAGCAGGGCGTAGATCGCCCAGGCACTGAGCCCCCAGTGGAAGAACGAGGTGGTCATCGCGTTCATGGCAGCCTGGGGCGTCTTCGGGTCGCCGCCGAAGAACGGAGGGGGGCTCATATAGTGAGAGGCGGGCTCGGCAGGGCCCCAGAAGACAATGCCAGCAGCGATGGCCGACCCAAACAACATCGCAAACCAGGAAATGTCGGAGAACTCCGGTTCGTCGTGGGGCAGTCCCAGCTTCATGCTCCCGAACTTGGTCACCATGAGCACGAAGCACGCGATAACCAGGGCGAAGACGGTGAGAAGGTAGAGCCAGCCCCAGCCCTCCGTCGTCCACTTGAACACGACATCGACCACCCGCTCCATGCTCGCGGGCAGGAAGACGGCCCAGGCGACAAACAGAATGGTAAGAACGGCCGATACCCAGAAGACAAGTGGGTCGAAGGGTCTGCTGCTGTCTGCAGTGTGCGATGACGACATGGCGATGAGGTCCTTTGTGTGATCAGTCGCCGGCGCCGCCGAGCTCGGCGAGTCGCCGCTTGAGGAACGCGATGCTCTCAACCGGCGTTGGATTCACTCCATGGAGCATCGCCACATAGAAGCTGACGTAGTCTCCGAAGTGGATCAGCGAGAGCATGTGCGCCAACTTGGTCTCGCCGCGTCCCCACACCTGGGCGTTATGCACCCCCTCCCGCTCGAGAAGCTCTTGGGTGACATCCCAGCGCTCCTCCATTCGCCTGTCGCTCAGCTCGGAACGGAGGAGGACGACGAAGGCATTCTGGCGCACGATCTCCGGGAGGCCAAGTCCGACGACCGCGTTGTGGTTGAGCTCCGGCAGCAGCTCAAAGAAGGCCCAGCTCTTGGCGTTCTCGTTGAGCTGAGTCTTCCAGCGGTTCGCGGTCGCGCTCAAGAAGCCGCCGCCGTAGATGACGGGGAGCCGCCCCTCGATATGGTACGCCAACTGCTTCGCGGGGTTTGTCGCCGTCGGGACGCCGTGGGCGGTCTCCCTTTGCCAGGCCTCCAGCACGGCAACCGCCTCCACCACATCGTCGGTGTAGTCACGAACGAGGCCTAGACGCCAGAATGCACCTAGAAGCAGGGCGAAGGAATAGCCGAGGGCGGCCCGAGGCTGCGACTGATAGTCAAACTGAACCAGGGGCGTGGCTGCCTCGCGGGCCAGCTGCGCCAGCTCGCCCCCTGTGGTGATCGCCAGCGTCTTGGTCCCTCTCTCCATGGCCTGCTTGTAGCACGACAGGGTCTCCTCCGTGTTCCCTGAGTAGCTACAGGCCACAGTGAGCGTTTCCTGGCCCCTGGCAAAGGTTGGGAGCGTGTAGCCCCGCACCAGCGTGATCGGGACATCGCAGGTTCGCCAGACCAGGTCCTGCAGCAACGCGCCTCCGATGGCTGACCCTCCCATCCCGACGATGATGATACGCTCAATCGAACCGTACTCGGATGGCAGCTGAAGCTTCTGTGCCTGCCGCCAGGCGTCATGGCATTGCGCTGGCAGTTCGGCAATGCGTGCCAGCATGTCGTCCTGATCGAGCTCGGCCATGGCGGCAATGTCATCGAGATGCATAGAGATCCTCTCCTTCCACGCTCGTGCTAACGGCAGGCGGACACGCCTGGATAACCGCGTATGATCCGATAGTACCAACGCTCCAGCGACTTGTCAACCTTGCGTGAACGGGACCGAGCGACTATAATATGAGGTTGTAAGGGGGAAGTGTCGGAATTGGCAGACGAGCGTGACTTAGGATCACGTGGGGTAACCCGTGCGGGTTCGAGTCCCGCCTTCCCCATGGAGATAGCGACGGAGGAGGCCAGTAGGCGCGTGACACGCGCCTATTGCTGCGTGAGGGATGGACCTGACCGACAGGAGGCATAGTCACTTGAAGATAACGACCGAAGCAGCTGGCGAGCGCCAGGTAGCGCTTACCATTGAAGTGGACGAGGATCGCGTCGCACGAGCGCGGAGGGAGACTGCACAGCAGATCTCCCGCGAGGTAGACATTCCAGGGTTTCGCAAGGGTAAGGCTCCGTACAACGTGGTGGAACAGCGGTTGGGGCCCGGGGTGGTCCGCGATGAGCTGGTGGCCACGATAGCCGAGGATGTCTACCGTCAGGCGCTGGACGAGCAGGAGATCGTCCCCTACGCGCCGGGAACGCTGGAGGAGACGTCGTTCGACCCTCTGACGCTGACGTTCACGGTGCCCCTTGCCCCTGAGGTTGACCTGGGCGACTACCGCGACTACCGTCGTGACATGCCCGAGGTGGAGGTGCCCCAGGAGGCCTTTGACGAGGCCTTGAACGCCATCAGGGAGCGAAACGCCGTCCTGGCTCCCCTGGACCGACCGGCTGGTGAAGGGGACCTGCTCGTCGCTGATATCGTCGGCCGGGTCAAGGGTGGGGCCCAGTTCCTAGAGCAGGAGGAGGCTCGGGTCCTGCTGAAGACTGAGGGTGAGGTGAGTATTCCCGGCCTCATCGAGAAACTGATCGGCCTAAAGGCGGGTGAGACGGGCACGTTCGAGTTGACGCTACCCGACGACTTCCAGGTGGAGCAGCTGGCTGGCGAGCTGGCTGAGTTTGACGTGCAGGTGGAGCATGTCTACGAGCGCATCCTGCCCAATTTGGACGACGACCTGGCGCGGACGGTGGGCAATTACGACACGCTCGACGAGCTCGAGGCCGTGGTGCGGCAGCGTCTGCGAGAGGAGCGGCGGGCTGAGGTCGAGTCCGAGTACGCGGAGTCGGTGGTGAGCGACATCATCGAGCAAGCTGACGTCTCCTACCCATCGCTGATGCTGGACGAAGCCCTGGACGACGCAGTGAGCGACTACGAACGAGAGGTCGAGCAGCGCGAGCATATGAGGCTGGAGGACTACCTGCGGATCCAGGGGAAGACCATGGAGGAGCTGAGGGAAGAGCTGCGACCCCGCGTGGAGGCCTCCCTGGTGCGCTCTCTGGTGTTGGGCGAGGTGGTCGAGCAGGAAGAGCTCGAGGTGAGCGAGGAGGCGGTGGTCAAGCAGATCAATGCATCCAGCGAGGCCTACGGCGAGCGAGCCGAAGAGGTGCGCAAAGCGCTCAGCACGGACGAAGCGCGGAGGGGCGTCTATAACCGCCTGCTGGCGAACAAGGCGGTGGAACGGTTGGTCACCATGGCCAAGGGCGAGCTTGAGGAGACGGCGGACGAGACGGAGACGGATGAAGAGCAACCCACGGGCGATGAGGACGCTTAGGCGAAGGAGGAGCCAATGCCTTTAGTTCCAATGGTGGTGGAGTCAACGGGGCGCGGAGAGCGCGCCTATGATATCTATTCGCGGTTGCTGCGGGACCGCATCATTTTCATCGGCACACCTATCAACGACCAGGTGGCGAATCTGGTGGTGGCACAGATGCTCTATCTACAGAGCGAGGATCCGGAGAAGCCGATTTCGCTCTACATCAACTGCCCCGGTGGGGTAATCTACCACGGGCTCGCCATCTACGACACGATGCGACACGTCCAGGCACCGGTGCATACCTACGCCGTGGGCGTGACGGCGAGCATGGGGACGGTGCTCCTGGCGTCGGGAGACGAGGGCCATCGGTACGCCCTGCCTCACGCCACGGTGCATATGCATCCCGCGGGAGGCAGCGCCCAGGGCTACGCGCCGGACGTGGAGATTCAGTACAAGGAGCTGAAGCGAGTTGAGGACCTGCTGCATCGATTGCTGTCAAGACACACCGGGCAACCGGTGGAGCAGATCGCGGCGGACTTCGAGCGGGACCGCTTCATGACAGCGCAGGAGGCGGTGGACTACGGGCTGGTGGATACCATCCTTCAGCAGCCCGCCGAGGAAGAGGACTAGAAGGGCCGTCAACGGCTCGTCCAGAGTCAGCGCAAGCACGGTTTGGAGCATCGCATCCCAAGGATCTGGGGGCGGTGCTCTTTTCTTTTACGGCTATGGGGAACTAGCGCCTGCTATCGTCTGGTGAGAGCCTCGGCCCGCGCCATTTCGTTCCTCACCACCACGACGGATGCAGGCATACTTGGGCCCAGACCCACGACGTAAACGTCCGGCTCGACGGCTACAGCGACCTGGGTGGCCATCCGGGCGCTGAGATCGGTCCCGAAGCAACTGTCTCCCAATAGGATCCCCACACCCTGGGCCTGGCCGGCGAGGATGGCCTCCACGGAGCTCGCAATCCCCCCCTGTTCGGCCATCCTGATGCGGATTGCATCGACCGCCTCCGCATCGACGAAAGCCTGGACGTCATCGAACGTTTCAACCCACTGGTGAGCCGTCAGTGGCACGTCCATGCCGCGGAAGTCGATGTATTCGCGAAGGGTCCGCAGGGCCTCGATCTGCTCGGTCCGGCTCTCCATCGAAATCGGATCCTCCACGCGGATGGAATACGCCTCTGCCGCTGACTCAAGCCGGTGGAGATAGCCCAGCACGCGCCCCAGGTCGTTGTCGTAAAGCCGTCCCAGCGCCCCGCGCAGGTCGATGTGGATGGTCGGCCGGTAGGCCGCGTCCTGCAGCGCATCGAGCCTGCCCCTGAGCCACCGGACATAGCGGACAGGGGCCCCACCATCTTCGCCGAGCTCAAACCCCGTTCGCGGCAGCATTACCTGTCCCAGCGAGTCCGCACGCAGCGCAATCGCCGCCTCGGCCTGGGCACGTTCCTCGATGGCGCAGTCGACTTGGAGGGAAACCGAAGCCCCCGCGCCCGAAAGGCTCCATTCGTCTGCGATCACCTCGGCTGCAGTCACATTCTGCGACCAGGCAACAGCCCTCAGCAGGGCCTGCGAAATACCGTAGCGAATGCCTGGGACCAGGGGGCGGCGGACGGTGATATATTGAGCCACCGACGGCTCCTCTGTGCCCCTGATCTGCTCCGCGGATGCGTCTGACTTGAGGAACCTCAACGGTGCCGCCAACAGGTCACGACGGGAGTAGCCGCCGGTCGCCGGCGGGACGTCTCTCTCTTTGGGACCAGTGCCAGTAGGCGCAGGCTCGGGCACCCGTACCTCCTGCGTAAGCGCGTCTGAGATGGCGTCCAGCTCGCGGAAGCTAGTGATCTCCAGACCGGTGAGGGCAGGAGCAACCACGTCCTCAACTAACTTCAACCAGCCGGCCGCATCGGAGGTGCCATCGCGGGCGTATGGCTGGATCCTATCGGCGGGGACGCATTCTCCCCACAGCGTCGTGCCGGCCGGGGATGTTGTTCCCGGGCTGCTCAGCACCAGTCCGACAGACACAGCGTCTACCGTGTGCGGATTCTCGTTGTCGAAGGGAGCGGCCGATCGCACGCCGGGGTTGGCTTCCTGCATGTCGCCATCCTGCAGCGAGTCGAGGGTTGCAGGGGAGGCAACAGCGCAGATAGGCACGGCCAGGACTGCTTGGATCTCAGTCACCGTGTCGTTCTGTTCACCTCGGTTCTAGACTGTGGGGTGATAGCGTGAGACGATACGCTCCAAGGCAGCGCGGGCGGTAGACGGTGCACGGCGCGAAGGGGCAAGGGGCCACGCGCTCGTGGATCGACGGATTGGGACGTCACGGGCGGAGCAACGGGCACCGGTAGGATCGATGCGCTGCCCGATGAGGCCTCCAGGATCGATTTCGCAATTTCGGACCGCCTGTGCCCCTGGGCTGGCTTGCAGCCCATCACCGAATGTCGATCACCTCGTGGCCCTCAAGGGCGTTCAGCACAGCCAACAGCTCGTCCTGGGACACGTGACGCATCTTGAGAACGCAATCCCAGTGATCGGGATCCTTCGGAGTCGGCACGCCTCCGCTGGCATAGATGCCCCAGCCCTGGTCCGAGATCGCCTTGGTGATCTTTGCCAGCTCGCCCTTCCGGTTGGGCATGCGCACGGTGGCCCGGATACCAGGCATATTGCCCCCCAACAAATCGGTCAACTGCGTCATCATATCCACTTCCGTGATGATGCCAATCACGACGTCGTTGTCCACTACGGGCAGACAACCCACCTTGTTGCGCACCATGGAGAGGGCCGCCTCCTCAAGGGTGACGTCGGCCTCAGTGGTGACCACGTTCTCCCGTCTCACCATGACGTCTTGGAGCTTCAGGTTGGAGAGATAGCGCGTGATCTCCCAGACGTTGAGGCTGGCCAGCTCCGCAGGCGCGATGCGCATCCTCTGCCGAGTGATGAGCCCCACCAGTCGCTTACCCGTCACTACCACCGGAAGGTGTCGCACTCCGGTCTCGGCCATCACCCCCTGTGCCTCAACGATCGACATCGACGGTTCAGCCATCACAGGATGCCGGGTCATGTAGTCTTTAACGAACATCTGATCGTCTCCTTTGCTCTACCGCGACGTGACGACGGGGTCCATCTGGCGCAGAGTCTCCAGGGGAATGTGGCAGAAGATGCGGTGATCGTCCGTATCGTATTGCCAGGGCGGGACCTCCTCCTCGCATATCCTACCGCCATCGGGGAGCATCTCGCGGCGGGGACAGCGGGTGTGGAAGGGGCAGCCGCTGGGTGGATTGAGCGCGCTGGGCACGGTGCCCGAAAGGCGGATGTGCTTCTGCTCCGCCGTCGGGT
>CAZGSX010000081.1:10192-12572 GCA_964528475.1 uncultured Anaerolineales bacterium | reverse complement strand
CCGTCACCTTGCTGCGGGGCTTTGACAGGGCTGCGACCGGCGGTATACTCGGGGGCGTCGTGCAATCTACAGGGAAGCGCGTGAGTGACACACAGAGGATGGACTATGTCTAATCTTGACGTCGATGCGATTGTTGAACGGATGACCCTGGAGGAGAAGGCGGCGATCTGCACCGGGGCCGGCCCGTGGACGACGCTGGAGGTGGCGCGCCTGGGGGTGCCCCCGATGACCGTGGCCGACGGGCCGCACGGCCTGCGACGGCTCCGGGACCTCACCACGATGATGGGTTCCAGTCTGCCCGCCACCTGTTTCCCCACGGCCTCGTGCCAGGCGGCCACCTGGAACACGGCCTTGATCGAGGAGCTGGGGCGGGCCCTCGCCGAGGAGGCCCTCGCCCTCGGCGTGGGCGTCATCCTGGGCCCGGGCAGCAATATGAAGCGCACCCCCCTCTGCGGGAGGAATTTCGAGTATTTCTCCGAGGACCCCTATCTCTCCGGGGTGCTGGCCGCCCACTACATCGACGCCGTGCAAAGCATGGGGGTGGGTACCTCGTTGAAGCACTTCGCCGCCAACAATCAGGAGTTCCAGCGCTTCAGCATCAGCGCGGATGTCGACGAACGTACGCTGCGCGAGATCTACCTCACCGCGTTTGAGATGGCCGTCAAGGAGGCCCACCCTTGGACGGTGATGTGCGCCTACAATCGGGTCAACGCCACCTACTGCTCCGAGCATCATCGACTGCTCACGGACATCCTCAGGGAGGAATGGGGGTTCGATGGGTTCGTCTTCTCCGACTGGGGTGCGGTCCACGACCGGGTGGCGGCTCTGCAGGCGGGCCTGGACCTGGAGATGCCGGGTCCCAAGCCGCGCCGGGTGGAGGCCGTCGTTGACGCCGTCCGCGAGGGGGCGTTGGACGAGGCGGTTCTGGACCGGTCGGTGCGCCGCATCCTGAGGGTGGTCGCCCGGGCGGCTCAGACCCCTAAGGGCGGTGAATTCGACGCCTCCGCCCACCACGCCTTGGCGCGCAAGATCGCCGCCGAGGGCATCGTGTTGCTCAAGAACGACGGAACCTTGCCATTGCGGGACCCGGGCCACGTTGCCGTGATCGGTCGTGCCGCCAAGGAACCCCAGGTCCAAGGGGGAGGGAGCTCCAACGTCAATCCCACGCAAGTGGACAGCGTTCTGGATGCCGTCAGGGCTCTGGCCCCGGCCGCGGAGGTGACCTACGCGCCCGGTTATACCGCCCATCTGGGCCGCGACCACGCCTTGATTGACCAGGCGGTGGGCGCGGCCGAGAGCGCTGACGTGGCCCTGCTAGTTGTGGCTCTGCCCCCCGTCATCGAATCGGAGGGCTATGACCGCCCCGACCTCGATCTGACCCCCCAGCAGGTGGCGCTGATCCAGGCGGTCACCGCGGTGCAGCCGCGCACGGTGGTGGTTCTGAACACGGGATCGGCGGTGGCCATGGCCGACTGGATCGATGGCACCGCGGCTGTGCTGGAGGCCTGGCTGATGGGGCAGGCGGGCGCCGGGGCCGTCGCCGACGTCTTGTTCGGCCGCGTCAACCCCTCCGGCAAACTGGCGGAGACGTTCCCCCTGAAGCTCAGTGACACCCCGGCCCACCTCAACTTCCCCGGAGAGCTGGGCGAGGTGCGCTACGGCGAGGGGCTGTTCATCGGCTACCGCTACTACGACGCCAGGGAGATGCCGGTGCTCTTCCCCTTTGGGCACGGGCTGAGCTACACCACGTTCTCCTATGATCACGTGGAGGTATCGGCGTCCAGGTTCCAGGATGTCGAGGGCCTCACCGTTTCCGTGGACGTCACCAACACTGGGGATCTGGCCGGACAGGAGGTCGTGCAGCTCTACGTTCGCGACTGCGAGTCCACGCTGGCGCGGCCGCTCAAGGAGCTGAAGGGGTTCGCCAAGGTCGGTCTCCAGCCGGGCGAGACGAAGACTCTGTCGTTCCCCCTCGATTTCCGCGCCTTCGCCTTCTACCATCCTGGTCATGGACGATGGATCACCGAGGACGGCGAGTTTGAGCTCTTGATTGGCGCGTCCGCCGCCGATATCCGCTGCACCGAGACGGTGACGCTGGAGTCCACCCTGAACCTGCCCAGCCTCCTTGACGAGGAGTCGACGCTGAGGGAGTGGCTGGACGATCCCCACGGTAAGGAGGCCATTGCGCCCCTCTATGAGCTCCTCGTGGGGGGCATGGGCGCCGTCGCGGGCGACGACGAGGGGTCGGATGCGACGGGGAGCGACCCAGCACGGTCGATCATGGACATGCCCCTGCGCAGTATTCTCCGTTTTGGGGAGGATAGGCTGCCCATGACGCCCGAGGAGATCGTGGATGCCCTGCTGGAACAGGTTGAATGAT
>CAZGSX010000081.1:0-10092 GCA_964528475.1 uncultured Anaerolineales bacterium | reverse complement strand
AATCGCCATTTCGTGCCACCTCCGCCCTGAGAGTCGCGGGCCAGTTGCTTGGGTGTCTCGGGACCTGGGTGGTCGATAAATGGTCCGTCGTGCAGGAATGTCACACGGACGGGGAGGCGATCACTCAAGGCCGCCTGGGCGACATCGGCGGCCGCCCCAGTGAGGAGGACTTGATCCAGCTGCGGGAGCGGGCTCATCGTCGCCGTGCGGCGACCACGAGGGGCGGAGGCGGAGCGCCCCTGGCCGCAGCCCAGGAGGACCGTGCGTGGCCCGATGGCCGACCTGTTCTGTGTGTCACGTCTGCCCTGGAGTACGAGCGACCTCGGGACGGTCGCGCGCAGTTAGAAAGGTTATGGAGCGGGCCCGGCGGACGCTTGAAGCCCCCCAGGGAGAAAAAGAGGATGCGAAGGAGATCAAGGTTCTCCATCACGAGGGGGCCGATCCTGACAAGTCGGCGACGATGCTCCGTCTGGCGGTCGAGGCGGCCGAGGAGCGCCGCATTGAGACGCTGGTGGTCGCTTCACGCAGCGGTGCGACGGCACTGCAGGTGATGGAGCGGATTGGCGATGCGAACATCCGTATGGTGGTCGTCTCGCCTCAGTACGGCTGGATGGAGGAGCATGAGTTCGACCCCTCGCTGATACCCCGTCTCAGTAATGCCGGACACGCCTTCTACGCAGGACGATGCCCTTCCACACCGATGCGTTCCACGACTTTTCGGCGCCGAAGCGCATGGGCGACGTGCTGCGGATCTTCTCCCAGGGGGTGCAGGTCTGCGTGGAGATTGCGATGATGGCGGCCGACGGCAGTCTTCTCAGATGCGACCGCATGTGCGTGGCGATCGCAGGAACCGGTCGGGGAGCTGATGCGGTCATCATAGCCGCGCCTGCCTCGTCGGCTGAGCTGGAGGAGATGCGGGTCCACGAGATTCTACGCAAGCCCCCATCTCGTGCGCGAAGACTGAACAGGGGGGTGCCTCGTGCCGTGGAGGTGCGTCGCCGCAGGGGAGCTTCCCTGCTGACCGCTGTGTGGTACAATCCGTCTGTGCTGGCGCGAACGGGTGGGCGATCGACGGTGCCGCAACGTCAGAGGAGGAGAGATGGAGATTTCACTCAGTCATGTGATGCTGATCGCGGGTTCGGGTCTCGCACTGATGTTCCTCCTGCACAACGTCCGCCTGGGGCTGCGGCTGGCCGTGACGGTGGCGAAGGCGGCTGCGATCGTCTTCATCATCGCCGTGCTCGGATGGCTCGTCGGATTGTGGGGTCTGCCGCGGCCGATCGCGATCGTGTTGTACGGCCTCAGTCGACTCTGGAGGCCCTTCTGGGAGTATCTCCTGGACCAGCTTCGCGGTTGTCTGGTCTAGCCCGTGCCTCCTCCCGTCGGCGCTTAGCGCGGCGGGCCGCTGTCTCCTGACTGGCCGATCAGATCCGAACAATGTTGACTAGAGTGCATACAAGACACCGATGAAGGCCTACTGGGAACGGCTGCTACGGGCCCTGCCGGAGAGCCCTGTCACGCGCTGGCTCCTTCTCGCCGGGGCGCTGACGGTGGTGACCGGCGTGGGACTGACCTTCCTCTTCCTCAGACGCTCCCCGTCGCCCTCCATCCCGCCGACCCCTCCCGGCACTGCGACGCGCTCCCCGGCCGCCCCGCAGGCGGTGGAGCCTGCCGAGAAGGACGAACGGCTGCTCCTGCCGTTCGTGGGCCGTTCGGCGTCCAGCGCCCCCGCCGTCGTCGAGCAGCTCGCGACTCCCACACCGACTGCGAAGCCTGCGCCCACGCCCACGCCGACGCCCGCCCCTCTCGACTTCGCCGCCCTGCGGCAGGACCTGCAGGCGGAGGGGAAGGAGCTGGCGCACGTGAAGATCGGCTTCCACGCCGGGCCGGGAGGCAACAACCGCGGGTTGGGTGACTACCTGCGGGGCTTGGCCGGGGTGGGGGTGCCCGCGGTGATCAAGTCCGCCGACGCGTATGGGGTCTGCGCCGAGGCCCTGCAGATCAGCCCCCATCACATCACCGTCTTTCGCATGACCGGCGGGGACCTGGAGCTGCCCGACTACTCCCTGCCGCCGGAGACCGCAGCCGAGGAGCACTGGGCGCGGGTGCTGGCCGCGCTGCCCCCGGAGTTCGATCGGCGGACGTGGCTCGAAGTGATGAACGAGCCCGATAAGGAGCGGGCCGACTGGCTCGGTAGCTGCGCCCACCGTCTGGCGGAACTGGCCCTCCGCGACGGGTACCGGCTGGCCGCGTTCGGATGGAGTTCGGGGGAGCCGGAGCCGGAGGATTGGACGACGCCCGGGATGCTGGCGTACCTCCGGCTGGCCGCCCAGCATCCCGAGCGCCTCGCGGTGGCGCTGCACGAGTACAGCTACGATGTCGGTGACATCGCCCACCGATATCCGTCGCTCGTGGGCCGCTTCCAGGCGCTCTTTGAGATCTGCGACGCGCAGAGCCTGGATCGTCCCACCGTCCTGATCACTGAGTGGGGGTGGGAGTATCAGCAGGTGCCCCCGGTGGGACGGGCGATGGACGATATCGCCTGGGCGGCGCGGCTGTATGGGGCCTACCCCGAGGTGCGGGGCGCGGCGATCTGGTACCTGGGCCCCGGATTCGGCGGGGTCGCCGACCGGGCGCAGCGGTTGATTCTCCCCGTCTGGATGTATGCCTGGAGCGAGTATTTCGTGGTCGACCCGGGGGAGACGGCGGTGAGCCCGGACCGGTTCCGGCCCTAGTATGCCCCCGGACCGGTTCCCGCCCTAGTGTGCCGGGGGAAGAACCATCGACCGCGTCATTCCGACCGGAACGGAGCGTAGCGGAGTGAAGCGGAGGAATCTCGCGCCTGTCGCTGCCCAGTCAGCTTTGTGTTCGTGCTGGTCGATCGGCTGCTAGGAGCGTCTACTCCTTCTCATATGGCTCGCCGTCCGCCGCCGGAGGTTGAGCCTCGCCCACGACGCCGGCCAGGACGATGATCGTCACCAGATACGGTGTCATCAGCAGGAACTGGGAGGGAATCGGCACCCGGAGGATGGCCGACCGCGTCTGGAGGGCATCCGCGAAGCCAAAGATGGTCGCCGCGCCGAACGCCCCGAACGGCGTCCAGTTACCGAAGATCATCGCGGCCAGCCCGATGAAGCCCTTGCCCGCCGTCATCAGCTCGTCGAAGCGCCCCACGGAGGCCAGGATCAGGAACGCCCCGCTCAGCCCGGCCACCATCCCCCCCAGGGTGACGTTGACGTAGCGATTGTGGAAGACGTCAATGCCCAGGGTATCCGCAGCCCGCGGGTGTTCTCCGACGGCTCGGGTGCGCAGCCCCCACACCGTGTGCCACAGCATGATGTGAATCGCTCCCAGCAGGATGAAGAGCACGTAGATCAACAGGTTCTGCGAGAAGAAGACGGGTCCCAGGATCGGGATCTGGGAGAGCAGCGGGATGTCAATGGGGGGCAGGATGCCGGGATTGTTGAGCCTCGGGAAGTCCGAGAGAATCCGGGCGCTGAGGAAGCTGGTGACCCCGGTGGCCAGGATGTTGATCGCCGTGCCGGAGATGATCTGGTCGACCTTGAAGCGGACGGACAGGACGGCCAGGAGAAGGCCCAGGAGGGCGCCGACGGCGATGGCGCTGAAGAGACCCAGGCCTTGGGACGCGGCAAAGGGCCACTCGAGGAAGTTGGCCCCCACGCTCCCCATAATCGCCGCCGTAAAGGCTCCCGTGAGCATCATGCCCTCAATGGCGATGTTGATGACCGCGCTTCGCTCGCAGAGCAGGCCCGATAGGGCTGCGAGGGCGATGGGGGCGGCCCGAAGCAGCGAGCTCCGCAGCAGGCTCACAAGACTGAGAGACGTGCCCCGCGCTGCCCAGGTGAGAAAGGCGAGGATGAAGACGACGGCTACAATGGCCAGGGGTGTGTTGCCGCTGCGGAAGCCCAGAACCAGCTGCCAGACTCCGATGAAAGCGCAGATCCCGGCGAAGATGTAGAGGGTCGTCCGGGTTGGCACTTGGAGGTTTTCGACGAACGTGGCTGCGGTCTCGCCTCTGGGCGTCAGGTTGAACGTACTGATCTGATCCGCGGTTGCTCCCCGCGCGAATAGGAGGAGGATCAGCAGTCCGGCCGCCAGAAAGAGCAGGCCGTAGACGATACGCCGCGTGCGGGATGTTCCCTCTTGAGCGCCGACTTGGGCCGAGATCGCCGTCATAGGAGCCTCCAGTTCATGTGTGGGTCACGTAGCAGACCGAACAGTCGGTTGTAAGCAGCAGCGTCGATGCGATGCTCCATAGAAGCGCGCCGAAACCTACACTTGGCCCCACCCGCGGGTGAAGACGGCGCCCCCCTCTTCCTCCGGTGCGCGAATGCGGTAGATGAGCCGGATGACCTCCGGCGCGGCGATGAAGATGATGATCAGCGCCTGCACGATGGAGATGATGTCGATGGGCACGCTCGCCGGCGGGGCCTGCATGCGCTGCGCCCCTGCCTCCAGAAAGCCAAACAGAAGGGCTGCCAACAGGACGCCCACCGGGTGGCTCCGCCCCAGCAGCGCCAGGGCGATGGCATCGAAACCATAGCCGGAGTAGAAGGCGTTCGGCATGAAGTGCAGCACGCCCAGCAGGTCGTGGACGGCGGCCATCCCCGCCAGCCCCCCGCTGAGCGCCATGGCCAGGATGAAGTTCTTCGTGACGCTCATGCCCGCCGTCCTGGCGGCCCGCGGGCTCGCTCCCACGGTGCGAATCTCGAAGCCGATGGTGGTCTTGAAGAGCAGCCAGTACACCAGGGCTACGGCCGCCAGGGCGAGGAAGATCCCGGTGTTGAACCCGATGGAGGGGTTCTCCGGGAAGAACTGGGGCAGATAGGCCGTGGGCTCGATCTGCGGGCTCACCGGCCGGAACCCGGGCGCGGCCATCGGCCCGCCCACCTGGAGCATGTAGTCGGCCAGGCGGTAGGCGATGTAGTTCAGCATGATGGTGGTGATCACCTCGTGGGCTCCGGTCTCGGCTTTGAGGAAGCCGGCGATCCCTGCCCACACGGCGCCGCCCAGGATGCCGGCGACGATGGCCAGTGGGAGGTGGATGATCCACGGCAATCCCTGAACCGCGTAGCCCACATAGACAGCGGCCAGCCCGCCGATGAAATACTGCCCCTCGGCCCCGATGTTGAACAGGCCGCAGCGGAAGCCGAGCGCGACCGCTAGTCCGGCGAAAATGTACGGCGTGGAGATCCGCAGGCTCTCCGTTAACGGACGGATGGCTTCCACCAGGGCGACGGCGTCACCCGTCTGCAGGTAGGTGCGCAAGCCCTCCACGATGCCGACGGGGCTGCCGAAGGCGCCGACGAACAGGGCGGAGTAGGCGCGGGCGATGGAGCCCCAGCCTTCCCTCAATCCGCTCCCAATCCCCTCACCCATAGCCTCCCACACAACCGGGTCGAAGGCAGCGATGAAGACGGCGCCGATGACCAGGGCGCTGAAGACGGCCAGCAGCGGGATGAGCACCCCGTGCCAGTTCCACTCTGTCAGGCGCGTCAGCAGTCCCTCGCGCAGGTCCTCGCCGCCCGGGCCCACGTACGTGCGGATCTCGCCCCTGCGCAGGCCGTCAGCGATCTCAGTGATCTTGCCCTTGACCTCGGAGCTGACGTCGGTGTCTGCTTCGTGATAGGGGGCCAACCCTACACCTTCGTTGCTCAGGTTGTAGCGCAGTGCGCCGGCCTGGAGCTTCCCCTCGACGGCTCGCGTGACGGCATCGTAGACTGCACGGTCGACCCGCTTGACGGCGCTCGTCAGCAGCCGCTGCGAACCCGAGACCGCTCCCTCGTCAAAGGTGGTCACCCACTGATCCTGGTCGACCCCTATCACCCATGCGCCTTCCTGGGCTGCGGCCCGAATCGCCGCCCCGCCGCTCTGACCGGCGGCGGCAAAGACGACGTCGGCGCCCTGCCCGACGAGCTCCCTGCCGGCTTCCGCACCGGCCTCCGCATCCGTGAAGGACTGGGTGCTGGTGTCCACGATGTCAGCGCGGCGATTGGTATGCTCCAGGCCGTGCTCAAAGCCGCGGCGGAATCTGCGGACCGGGCGCACGTCGGGGCCGCCGACGAAGCCCACCGTGTCGCTGTGGGTCACCAGGCCCGCCAGAGCACCGGCCAGAAACGCGGCCTCATCCTCGGCAAATAGGAGGGGCGTGATGTTCGAAGCCTCCTCCGCAGACTGGTAGTCGGCGACGACGAAATGCACCTCCGGGTGACGGCGGGCGATCTGCTGGACCTGTGCCCCGGTCCGGGAGCCGACGGTGACGATCAGGTTGCGGCCCCCCTCGATGACCTTCTCGATGTTCTCCTCGTAGGCGTCGGGCGAGTCGGTCTCGACGATCTGGGGGTCCAGGCCGTGTTCATCGGCCGCGCGCATCAGCCCCTCGTAGGCGTACTGATTGAAGGTACCGTCGTCGATCCGGCCGATGTCCGTGACCAGTCCGATCCGGAGTTTATCAGGCGACTGTTGCACCGGCAGCCTCCTTTTGGTCTTCCCTGACGCCCGCCATCAGCAGCCCAATTCTCTCTCGGGTAGCCTCCTCGGCGGGGATGATGTCGACGATCTCTCCTTCGTACATCACGGCGATGCGGTCGGAGAGGCTCAGCACCTCGTCCAGCTCCGGGGAGACGAGGAGGATCGCGGTTCCGTCGTCTCGCTTCTCAATGATCCGTCGGTGGATGTATTCGATCGATCCCACATCGAGACCCCGGGTGGGCTGGGAGGCAATGAGCAGCTTGATGGGGCGGGAGAACTCCCGCGCGACGATCACCTTCTGCTGGTTGCCCCCCGATAGGTTGGACACCGGGGTCAGCACACTCGGCGTCCGTACGTCATACTCGCGCACCCGCTGTTCCGCCTCGGACAAAATCCTCTCCTGATTAAGGAACACGAAGCGCGCAAAGGGCTTTATGTAGTACGTGTTCAGCACCAGGTTCTCAGCGACCGGGAAACTGAGCACCAGCCCGTCCTTTTGCCGATCCTCGGGAACGTGGGCCACACCCTGTTCCAGGATACGGCGTGGTGAAGCGTGGGTGATCGCATTGTCCAGAACCTGCATGCGGCCGGCCTGCACCGGGCGCAAACCGGTGAGTGCCTCCACCAGCTCGGTCTGTCCGTTCCCTTGGACCCCTGCCACGCCCAATACCTCCCCGGCACGGACCTGGAAGGAGACGCCGCGGACGGCCAAGTTGTGACGATCGTCCAGCACCCGCAGATCGTCCACCTCCAGGACCGGGCCGGCCGGCTTGGCGGCCTCCTTCTCCACGCGGAGGACCACCTCGCGGCCGACCATCATGGCCGCCAGCTCGGCCTGGTCCGTCTCCTCAGGGGTGGTAGTGCCTACCACACGACCGTTGCGCAGAACGGTGATGCGATCGGCGATGTCCATGACTTCGTTCAGTTTGTGCGTGATGAAGATCACACTCTTCCCGCGATCCACCAGGGACTGGATGATCTCAAAAAGGTCCTCGACCTCCTGGGGGGTGAGCACGGCGGTTGGTTCGTCCAGGATGAGAATGTCGGCCTCGCGATAGAGGAGCTTGATGATCTCCACCCGCTGCTGGACACCCACGGGCAGCTTGTTGATGGTCGCGTCCGGGTCGACCTCCAGGCCGTACTGCTCGGAGATCTCGCGCACGCGCCTGCCGGCGGTCCCGCGGTCCAGGAAGATCTTGTTCCGGGTCGGCTCTACACCCAGCATCACGTTCTCCGTCACGGTCAGTACGGGGACCAGCATAAAGTGCTGGTGGACCATTCCGATGCCGCGGGCGATGGCGTCGTTCGGGTCCTCGATGGACACCCGCTCTCCGCGGATCATGATATCTCCCTCGTCTTGCGTGTAGAGGCCGTAGAGGACGTTCATCAACGTGGTCTTGCCGGCGCCATTCTCTCCCAAGAGCGCGTGGATCTCGCCTTTGTTCAATGTGAGATTGATGTGGTCATTGGCGAGCACGCCGGGGAAGGCTTTGGTGATATCACGCAATTCCAGGACCGGGGACGTCTCTTGGGTTGAGGGCACGCTTGCCTCCTTGCTGTGACGGACGCCTTCTGTCGGCGGGCGGGCACGGATGACAGGGTGCGAGTAGTATACGGCAAAACCGGATGATGTCAAGACTGTCGGCGGACGTTGTTGGATGAATCACCGTGGGCTCAACGCCTGCCCCTCCTCAGCCCAGCGGAAGGCAGTGCCGGCTTTTCGCGCCTTTCCCCTTTCGGAGCCACCCCAGCTCCCGGGTCGAGCGTTCACCCTGCGGGATCAGTCCCCCGTGCCGTTTCTCACCTCCCTCAATACGCGCAATGGTCGAATCCGAGGTCATGTGGTATACTCCCCCCCACAATGGATCACCGCTTACCATAACACCGGTATTGTTTTGCAGAAAGAAGTTCCTTAGGGAAACAATATCATCGCCCCGGATCGAGGGTGCAGTAAGGCCCCCGCTCGACCGAGGGGCCAGTACGCAGCCCTCCTTCGGCCTCGAGATGACGTCGAGATGGGGAGCATAGATCGAGAATCAGCCCTAATCGGGGTTGCGCCGCCCCCGGGTTGAGCCACCAGCCAATGGTCCAACACGCTCAGCGCACCGCAGGGATCCGCACTCCGTCTTGCCCCAGGGCCCGGGAGAGGGCAGCTTGGACAGCGATGGGGCCGGCCGCGGATAGGGTGCAAGGCCCGGGAGCTCTTCGGACCCTAGCTTGCCCTCTTCCGTGATTTGACTATAATAGCTTCACTTCTCACCAAGGTTAGATCGCTTTGTTGAGTCCCTTTCCTGAAAGGAGGTGAACCTGTAGGCGAATACCTGGGTAGATTTCCACGTAGGATGAGAGTAGCTTCCGTTTCGAAGCCGGAAATTGCAAGAAAGAGGAGGAGAACTGCAATGCGTAAGTTCCTGATGACGATGCTGAGCCTGCTGGCAGTCGTATCGATGCTGGCAGCCTGTGGCCTTGGAGCGACCGAAGCCCCCCCTGAGGAGGCCACAGAACCCCCCGCCGCTGAGCCCACTGAACCCCCTGCCGAAGAAGAGGAGTTCAAGGCCGGGATGGTGACGGATGTTGGCGGGATCGACGACAAGTCCTTCAACCAGACCTCCTGGAACGGTATGGAGATGGCGGAGGACGAGCTGGGGATCACGGCCGACTACCTGGAGTCCCAGCAGCAGACCGACTACGCCCCCAATATCACCCAGTTCCTGGAGCAGGATACGAACATCATTATCACCGTGGGCTTCCTGCTGGCGGACGCGACGTATACCTTTGCTGAGGAGAACCCAGACACGAAGTTTGCCATTGTGGACTTCGGGTGGGCCCCCGGCATGTGGGATGAGGAGCAGAACCCGCGTCTCGACAACCTGCAGGGGCTGATCTTCTCGACGGACCAAGCCGCTTTCCTGGCCGGCTACCTGGCCGCTGGGATGTCGGAGACCGGCAGGGTGGGCACGTTTGGTGGCCTCGAGATCCCGACGGTGACGATCTTCATGTACGCCTACGAGGCGGGCGTGGAGTACTACAACGAGCAGAACGGGACGGACGTCGAGGTGCTGGGCACGGATCTCTTCGTCGGCAACTTCGAGTCGACGGAGGATGGCCGCCGCGTCGGTGAGGACCTGATCGCGGAGGGTGCCGACATCATCATGCCCGTCGCCGGACCCGTGGGTCTGGGCACCGCTGCCGCTGTGCAGGCGAACCCGGGCACGATGCTCATCGGCGTGGACACGGACTGGTGCGTGAGCGCGCCCGAGTATTGCGATGTCACGCTCACCAGCGTGGAGAAGCGCATGGACGTGGCCGTCTTCACCTCCATCGAACAGGCGTACAATGACAGCTTCCAGGGTGGAAGCAACTTCGTGGGGACCCTGGACAATGACGGCGTGCAGATCTCGCCGTTCAACGAGTTCGAGGACGAGGTGCCGGATGACCTGAAGGCGGAGCTGGATGAGGTCCGTCAGGGCATCATCGACGGCACCATCGAGACCGGCTTCGACGTGGGCGCCGAGCCCGAGCAGGTCGTGGAGCCCAGTGGCGGGACGTTCGTCTTCGGCCGTGGCGGCGACTCCGTGCAGCTTGACCCGGCGATCGTCA
>CAZGSX010000080.1:0-13178 GCA_964528475.1 uncultured Anaerolineales bacterium | reverse complement strand
TGGATGGTGGATGTCTATGTTAGCTGCAGTTGCGAAGAATGTCAAACAGACGCCTTAGCTTTGACTTTTGACCGCGCATGTGCTAACATAGATGTGGGTTTATTTTGGGGCAATCTTTTGTTGTCGGATCGGTTGCGTGTTTTCATTTTCGCTTATCATTCTCTTGCTAAGGCATGCCACTTCGATCTGCATGCCAGTGAAGACCTGCACCCGGGTGCGCAATAGCATCTGGCGCTCTTAGTCGGCGAGCGCTAATCCGGAGTGCCCCTGACAGATGGGCAGTCTGATCCCATCTGTGGTTGCGTGACGCTTTGAATCATACCAGGGGGTAATCGGATGAGTGCAGATTTCATCTCTCGCGTGATAGGCATGCTAGTCTTTGCCTTCGCTGGCATCTTCTTCGGTGTCTCTCTTGCCAATCAGCTCGGTGGACAGCCATATCAGTACGGAGCGATCTTCTTCCTTCTTGGTGCGCTTGCCGGCCTGATCATCACTCCGTACATAACGGTACGCCCATTCTTGGCGCTGAAGAGGCGCCTTCGACAGGCCCCGGCTCAACAGCTGTTGGCCGGAACGGTGGGGCTTGTGGTGGGACTGCTCATAGCAGGGCTTCTCGTGATTCCTCTCTCACTCCTGCCGTCTCCCTTCAAGCAGATTCTTCCTTTGATTGCTGCTATACTCTTCGGCTACTTCGGCGTGATGGTCACGACCACCCGCCAGCACGACATTGTGAGCCTGCTGCGCGGTCAGATTGCGGATCGACGCGCAAAGGAGTCTAGGGGCCGCTCGCTGTTGCTCGATACCAGTGTGATCATCGATGGTCGGATCGCGGATATCAGCCGCACTGGCTTCATTGAAGGCGAGATGGTGGTGCCGAGCTTTGTGCTTGGTGAGCTTCAGCACATCGCCGATTCCTCGGACCCTCTCCGTCGGCGTCGGGGACGCCGCGGTCTGGAGATGCTTCGTCGCCTCCAGGACGACTCCGTGTCGCCGGTGCGGGTGACGGATGTCGATGTCGACGAAGTTCACGAGGTGGATGACAAGCTCGTCGTCCTCGCAAAACGCCTCACGTGTCCCATTGTCACCAACGACTACAATCTGAACCGGGTGGCCCAACTGCAGGGTGTCCGCGTGCTTAACATCAATGAGCTGGCAAACGCCGTCAAAGCGATGTTCCTCCCCGGAGAGTCATTGGAACTGGAGATTATCCAGGAGGGCAAGGAGGTCGGCCAGGGAGTGGGGTATCTGGACGACGGAACGATGGTGGTCGTGGAGGACGGTAAGCCATATATCGGCCGGAAGATCGAGGTGGTTGTCACGAAGGTGCTTCAAACAGCCGCCGGCCGCATGCTGTTTGCAGGGATTGAGGACTAATCGCCTCCTTGTCTTGAGAGTCTCAGGAGAATTCTATGACACTGCATGTTTTCAACTATCTGACGAGGCAGAAGGAGGTCTTCGAGCCACTCCAGGAGGGACACGTAGGCATGTATGCTTGTGGCCCGACGGTCTACGACCATGCCCATCTGGGACATGCGAAGACCTACGTGGCCCTGGACGTCATGGTCCGTTACCTCCGTTACCTTGGCTATCAGGTTCGCTACGTTCAGAACATCACCGACGTTGGCCATCTGCTGGACAGTGGTGAGGACAGGATCATCAGGAAGGCCCGGCTGGAGCGTGTCGAACCTATGGAGCTGGCCGAGACGTACACCCGTTCCTACTTCGAGGACATGGATGCTCTCCGCGTCACGAGGCCGAATATCTCTCCTCGCGCCAGCGGCCATATCCCGGAGCAAATCCAGATTGTGAAGACGCTGCTCGAGAAGGGGTACGCGTACGAGACAGAGAGCGGCGACGTCTACTTCTCCGTGGAGAAGGTAGATGACTACGGCAAGCTGTCGGGTCGGAACATCGAAGACCTGGAGGCTGGGGCGCGGGTGGACGTGCGAGACGAGAAGCGGCATCCCGCCGACTTCGCGCTGTGGAAGCATGCTGAACCCGAGCATATACTCCGATGGCCGTCTCCCTGGGGATGGGGGTACCCCGGCTGGCATGTCGAGTGCACTGCGATGGCTACCCGATACTTGGGAGAGACGTTTGATATCCACGGCGGGGGCATAGACAATATCTTCCCACACAATGAATGTGAGATCGCCCAGTCCGAGGCGGCCACCGGTAAGCCCTTCGCCAGCTACTGGCTGCTGACCGGTTCATTGACCGTCGATGATGTCAAGATGAGCAAGAGTCTGGGCAACTTCGTCACGATTAAGGAGGCCCTGGAACGCTATAGCCCCGAGGCGATTCGGATGTTCATCCTATCCAGCCACTATCGGAAGCCGGTCGATTTCAGTCGCGATGCAATGCTCTCCGCTGAAAGGGGGGTTGAGAGGCTGCACAACACCGTCCGTGCCCTGCGCCAGAGGAAGGAGCAGGTAGGAGCTGACGCGATGGGAGAGGCTGCCGACACCGGCGATCTACTGCCTTTCGCAGATCAATTTCGGGAGGCCATGGACGACGATTTCAACACCCCGCAGGCCATTGCTGCCCTGTTCGATCTCAATAGAAGGGTCAACGATCTGCTGAATTCCGGAAGGGACCTCAGTCAAGGCCCGTTGGCTGCCCTTGACGACGTGTATCGCGAGCTGGGCGGTGAGGTTCTCGGCATTATCCCTGACGATCTAGCTCAGGGTGTCAGCAGCGACCTGATTGACGGGCTGATGGATATCATCCTGGAGATTCGCGAGCAGTACCGCAAGGAGGAGAACTGGCAGCAGGCGGATGCCCTGCGCGCTAGACTCGCGGAGCTCGGAATCGCTGTCGACGATCGGCCTGAGGGCACGACCTGGCGGCTCGAGTAGTGCGCGACGTGATGGAGACGCTCTACGGTCGGAACGCGGTCCACGAGAGCCTCAGAGCGGGCCGCCGTGAATTCTCACAGCTTCTGGTCGCTGAAGGCGTCCGGGAAACCGAGATCATCGCTCAGATTCTGCACCGAGCAGCTCAACTCGGAGTTCCTGTCAGCCGTGTGGAGCGGGCCTCACTGGATGAGTTTGGACACTTCAATCACCAGGGCGTGGTCCTCGAGGCGGGTGCATACCCCTACGTCTTGGCGGACGACCTGGTCGCTTTGGATGAGGCAGCCGATGAGTCGCCTCTCTTCCTGTTTCTCGATCTGCTCAAGGACCCTCACAACGTCGGTAGCTTGCTGCGCACTGCGGAGGCGGTCGGTGTTCGCGGCGTGATTATTCAGCGACGCCGGGCCGTTGACATAACCCCGGCAGTCGTCCATACCTCCGTGGGGGCTGTGGAGCATCTTCGCGTGGCTCAGGTGACGAACCTGGTGCGGACGATGGAGCAGTTCAAGGAGCAGCGTGTTTGGATTGCGGGCATGGAAGCCGTGGAACAAGCACAAGTTTACCATCAGGCCGATCTGACGGGTTCCTTGGGCGTTGTAGTGGGTAGCGAGGGGAAGGGGATGCGTCGTCTGGTTCGCGAGCGGTGTGACTTCCTGATCTGCCTTCCGATGCGAGGTAGAATCACGTCGCTGAACGCCTCTGTGGCGGCATCGGTGGTGCTGTACGAGGTCCTCAGGCAGCGCCAGGGTTAGCCATTTGAGGGCATCCAGGATGCGGGAAGGCTGGACTTGATGGGACTTACAAGATGCCGGGTTGCGGTGGCATAGCATGACGGACTCGTTTGTCCGCCGGCTTCGCAGGCGCTGGCCTGTTCTGGTTCTGGGCCTGTTCATCAGCGGAGGGCTTCTCTGGTACACGTTTCAGGGTCTTCAGCTCCAGGAAATTGTTGACGCCCTGCGAGGCGCGGATTACAGATGGCTTCTCCCCGGCCTTGCTATTTACTCCGTGTCGATCGGGTTTCGGAGTTGGCGCTGGAGATATTTGCTGCGGGGAACGAAGGATGTCGCAGCTCGTTCCCTTGTGCCGGTGATTCTGATGGGATATATGGGGAACAACGTGCTCCCCTTTCGTCTTGGCGAGGTGCTCCGCGCCTACGTTCTGTGGCGTCGAGAACGCATCAACCTCGGGACATCGCTCACCACCGCGGTCCTGGAGAGACTCTTCGATGGGTTGACCATGGTGCTGTTTGTGCTGTTTGGTTTGCTCTTCGTTCCTATGTCAGCGTTCTTCCAGCGCCTGGTGGTTGTTGCCAGTGGCGTGTTCTTCGGGGCGATGGTTGCTTTTCTGTTCCTGGCAGCTTCGCCTGAGCTCCTGCGCCGCGTCTCTCACCTTGTGATCAGCTCGATTGTCCCGGAGCGGCTGCGCTCAACGCTGTTCGATCTGGTCGAGGGGATAATCGCTGGCTTGGAGAGCCTGCGGAGTGGCCGAGATGTCTTGGTGGTCTTTGGTGTGACCCTCGCGGTATGGCTCTTGGAGGCACTCAATCATTGGCTGGTCAGTTTCGCCTTTGATCTTCAGTTGCCGTTTACCGGAATCGTCTTGATGGGCGGAGTGGTGAATCTGCTTACAGCGCTCCCTTCGCTGCCGGGTTACGTAGGCACTTTTGAGGCCGGCGGGGTTCAGGTTCTCGGGGCTCTCGGCGTGCCGTCGACCGCTGCGGCGAGCTACGTGGTCGCACTGCACGCGATCTTGCTACTTCCTGTGACCCTCGTGGGTGCGGTTCTTCTGGCTAGGGAAGGTGTCCGTTGGGCAGAAGTCTGGGAGGTGGAGCGCTCTCATCGCACAGGCTAGTGAGGCGGGCGTGGTTCGCTATGGGCGATGTTGCCTTCATGCCCGTCCGAGGATAACCGGTGTGATGCCGTCTGCCTGCTGCCGTTGACGTACTCGCAGGACTATGGCGATGTCTCCGCCATGTCTTCGTCGAAGAAGATGGCTGCCAATCGAATGATCGGACGTGAGCACTAGATGAGTATCGGGATTGTTGGTGCAGGGATCACGGGCCTATCAGCTGCCTACGATCTTACACGCTGGGGGCATGCAGTTACTCTCTACGAGGCCCGGTCGTACGCTGGTGGGCTGTCGGCGGGCTTCCGCGACGCTCGCTGGGACTGGGCCCTGGAGCGGTTCTATCATCATTGGTTTGCCTCGGACGATGCGATCATCCGGCTCATTGACGAATTGGGTGCTCGTGACCGCCTCTTCTTCCGGCGGCCCACAACCAGTCTCTACCATGGCGGGGAGCTCTATCCTCTCGACAGCCCCGTGCCATGGCTGGCGTCGATCCCGTTCCCACCTCTTCATCGCGCCATTCGCGTGCTTCAGTTCTCTCCCCTGACGTTCCCACAACGTCTTCGGGCCGGCCTGGTGGGTGCTTATCTGACGCTGATCCGAGACTGGCGTCCTCTGGAGCGTGTCACTGCCCACGAGTGGATGCGGCGAACAGTAGGTGAGCGGGCCTACGCTGTGCTCTGGCGGCCTTTGCTGATCAGCAAGTTTGGCGAGAAGCACTACCGGGACGTCAATATGGCCTGGATGTGGGCCCGATTGTACAAGCGGACCGCCGAGCTTGGATACTTCGAGGGTGGTTTCCAGGCGTTTGTGGACCTGCTCATCGACCACATAACACGACAGGGTGGCTCGATACGCTTGGGCACCCCTGTTCTCGGAATACGCGCCAAGCGTGGGAGAGCCACCAACGCCGGCCAGGGGGGAATCCAACTCGATCTGGAGAGCGCGGCGGTCAAGCACGACGCTGTGATTGCCACTGTGTCACCACAGGCGCTGTTGGAATTGACCCCCGAGTTAACGGGCTCCTATGCGTCGACGCTGCGGGAGTTGAAGTCGATGGGCGCCATCGCTCTCATCCTTGCTCTGAAGCATGGCCTTTCCGATGGGCACTACTGGATCAACTTACCCAAGGGTGCTGAGATCCCGTTTATGGGCCTGGTCGAACATACCAACTACATCGACTCCCAGCACTACGGGGGTGATCACCTGGTGTACTGCGGTGACTACCTTCCCGCCGATCATCCATCCTTCCACCGGAGCAAGGCCGAGATGATGGAGATCTGTCTCCCCGGTCTCAGGAAGATCAATCCGGATTTCCGCGAGGACTGGGTACGCGACGCGTGGATGTTCACCGAGCGTTACGCACAGCCCATCCCCGGCATCAATCACTCCCACAGGATTCCTGAGTTCCAGACGCCGATTTCGGATCTGTGGATGGCTAACATGAGCCAGGTCTATCCCTGGGATCGGGGAAGCAATTACGCCGTGGAGACCGGCCGAGAGGTAGCCCGCCAGGTTGCGGAAGGCGTCTGATGCGAGATTTGTCGCGGTCTAGCGTGCCGCCTCCGGAACGGTTGATCTACAAAGGCGCTGAGCGACGCGCTGGGTCTTCAACGCCCCGTGTGGATGACGCACCGGCGCCGAGACCGACTGCGAGTCGGAGGCGCTCGGTGCTTTCCCCGTTTGTGCTGGCGCTGCTCGTCATCCTTCTCTCCTGTGGGTGCCTCGCGGTGGCGGGGGCGTGGTTCTCCCAAGTGACGGTCTCGCGTACCAACTTGCTCATCCTGGGGCTCGACCGCCGTCCGGAGCAGGGCTATGCGGTGCGTTCCGATGTGCTGATGTTGGTGACTGCGGATTCCCGAAATCCTCGTCTGGCGTTGCTTTCCATTCCGCGGGACTTGTATGTAGAGGTCCCCGGATACGGTCAGACTCGAATCAACGCGGCTCACTTCTGGGGAGAGCAGGTGGCTGCAGGGGGTGGTGCAGCGCTGGCCATGAGGACGGTTGTCGAGACGTTTGGAGTGCCGGTTGATCACTACGTCCGGGTAGATTTCGACGGGTTCCGCTCCATCGTTGACGCTGCTGGTGGAATAGATGTCGTGGTCGAGGATCCGATTGTGGATGACGCCTATCCCACAGAGGACTATGGGACAACTCGCATCGAGATACCGTCCGGTCCTCAGCACCTGGATGGGGAGCAGGCCCTGCAATTTGTTCGTTCTCGGCACGGGGCCTCCGATTTCGAGCGCGCTGAACGGCAGCAGCAGGTCATCATGGCTCTGGCGCGAAAGCTCGTGCTTCTGAGGAATTGGCCTCGCCTGCCTGCTGTCCTCGCGGCTCTGGTGGAGAACGTGGACACGAATTTGGGCGTGGTGGAGGGGCTGCACGTCGCAGTGACTATGATTCGCGTTGGTCCTAACGGTATCGAGCATCACGTCATTGACCGCGACATGACGCGCCCCTGGACCACGCCCACGGGCGGCGCGGTGCTGTTGCCTCGTTGGGACGTGATCAACCCGCTGGTGGATCGGCTGTTCTACCCGTAGGGTCAATCACAGGTCGTTGAAAGCTCGCCCTGCCCGTTCAACGTAGTCGAGCGACTGATGGCGGAAGTACGTATTATACAGCTCCGCATAGTGACCGGTTGACCCGTCGGGCTTTCGCTGGGCTAACAGCCGGTCGTGTGTGCCGGCCTCGATGATCCGTCCGTGATCCATCACCACAATCCGGTCGGCGTGCTTCACCGTCGACAATCGATGGGCGATGATGATCGCTGTGCGATCTCGCATGATCGTCTCCAACCCGTCCTGAATCTGCATCTCGGTGAATGGGTCGATGCTGGCGGTTGCCTCGTCCAGAATAAAGATGGCCGGGTCCTTAAGGAGCACGCGCGCCAGCGCGACTAGTTGACGCTGGCCCATAGACAGATTGGCTCCGCGCTCTCCCACGTCTGTCGCCAGTCCGTGCGGCAGAGCGTCTAGCCACTCGCCCTCAGAGATCCTTTGACTCGCCTCCTCCACCCGCTCGTCGCTCGCCCCCGGTTGTCCGTAGCGTACGTTATCGGCGACGGTGCCCGAGAACAGGAAGGGTTCCTGAGGGACCACGCCGATTCGGCGGCGGTAGGCGCGTAGATCCAATTGACGGATATCGCGACCCTCCACGAGCAGCTCCCCGGCCTGATACTCATAGAACCGGGAGATCAGTCGTGCCACGCTGCTCTTTCCGGCGCCCGTATGTCCGACCAGGGCGATCGTCTCGCCTGCGGGGATGTCCAGGCTGAAATCTGGCAGCACCACCTCGTCGCCATCGTAACCGAAGACCAAGTGGCGGAACTCGATGTGTCCCCGGAGCGTCTCGATGGGCTCGTTCCCCTCCTGGCTGACCCGAGGCTCGGCGTCGATGAGGGCAAACACACGCTCGGCTGCCGCCAGGCCGTCCTGGAACTGGCTCCAGAAGGAGGAGATGTTCATCATCGGCCACCAGAAGTATCCCACGGCTTGCATGAAGAGATACCACTCTCCCGGGCTGAGTCTTCCTCGAGTCGCCAGCCCACCTGCATAGGCAAGGGCGGCCATTCCCGCTCCCGAGGCCAGACCCATGACTGGGAAGATGGTGTTCAACGTCAGGCCGCGCCGGAGACCGACCCGGTAGGCTTGAGCGTTGTTGACGGCAAACGTCTCGTAGATCGCATGCTCTTGGCGAAAGCTCTTGGCAATCATGATGCCGCTGATCGACTCTTGTATCTGGGCGTTGATCTTCGCTGTCACGCGGCGTGCTCGGCGGGTAACGCGGCGGGCCAGGCGCCGGAAGTTCAGGGCGATGCCCACGGCCAAAGGCGTCATGGCCAGCAGCAACAGCGTCAGCTGTAGGTCAATGGCGAACAGCCAGCCAGCGAGGAGCAGAACAAGCACCACCTGGCTCAAGAGGTCCATGGTCAGGGTCACCACGGTTGAGAAGTCCTGCGTGTCCGATGTGATGCGGCTGACGATCTTGCCAGACCGATGCTCATCGAAGAACGAAAGATCGTGCTCGATGGTCGCCCCGAAGACATCCTGCCGCAGGTCGAGCACCACGTTCCCTACCACCCGGGCCGAGAACCACTGCTGGATGTAGTTGAAGGCCCAGCGTGAGGCACCTATCAGCAGCACGCCACCGGCTAGGAGAACGATGACACGGGTCGAGGAGTTCTCCGTCACAACATCTATGGCCCTCGATATCAGGATGGGCCCTCCTGTGCCAGCCGCTGAGTTGAGGGTCAGCATGAGGCCCACCAGAATCATCTGACGCGTGTAGGGTCGGAAGTAACTGAGGAGCCGCCTGACCAGCTGGTGGTCACTGTAGGTGCGATCGTAGGATTCGGTTTCGAGGCCGTCTAGTATGAAGCCCATCAGTCGTACCTCGTGAAGATGCGCCTGTAGTCCTCACTCCGCGCCATCAATGCCTCGTGGGTGCCTTGGTCCACCAAGTTGCCCTGCTGCAGGACAAGGATGCGGTCGGCCCAACGAATCTGGCTCAGGCGGTGGGTGATGATGAAGGTGGTGCGGGGAGTTTTGCCGTCACCACGGCTGACGCGACGCATAGCCCGCTGGATCTCGTCCTCAGTAGCGCTGTCCACGGCACTGGTGCTGTCATCCAAGATGAGGATCCGCGGGTTGGTCAGGAAAGCCCGCGCGATGGCGATTCGCTGCCGCTGCCCACCAGAGAGCGTCACGCCCCGCTCCCCGATCTCGGTGTCATAACCGGCGGGAAAGCTACTGATAAAATCATGCGCTTGAGCTGCTTTGGCTGCCTGCTCAACAGCGCGCTGGTCTGCGTTGCTGCAGCCAAAGGCGATGTTCTCGGCCAGTGTGCGGGAGAAGAGGAACACGTCCTGCTCGATCGTCGATATCTGCGAGCGCAGGGACTCCAGGTTCCAGTCGCGCACGTCTATGTCATCCACCAGCACGCGCCCCTGGTCGGCGTCGAAGATGCGATTGATCAGGCGGGTAAGCGTAGTCTTACCGGAGCCGGTCTGGCCTACGATAGCGATCGTCTCCCCGGGCCGAGCTGTGAAACTGATGTCGCTTAGCACGCGTTTCCCGTTGTAGTCGAAACTGACTCCCTCGAAGCTGACCTTCCCTCTGATGGCCCCAGTTACACCCGACTCGTTTTCATCCAATTCCGTCTCGGTGTTGATCAGCTCCATGATGCGTCGTGCGCTTGCGATTCCCAGTTGTACCAGATTGAACGAGAAGATGGAGATAAAGGTGGGAAACTGGAGCGTTCCCATCAGGCCCATGAACGCTACCACTTGGCCCAGCGTGACCCCGCCACGCCGCCAGAGCAGCAGCCCGTGCAGAAACGCGCCTGCCCAGCACACACTGAACACAAGCATCGGCCAGTATCGGGCCTGGATATGCCCTTGCCTGATGAATGTGTCGCGGAACTGACGCGCATCCCGTACGAACCTGAGCCATTCTTGTCGCTCCTGCGCGTTTGCCTTAACCACCTCGATGCCCGCGATGGCCTCCGCCAGCCCCGCGTTCATCTGCCCGAACTGCTCGCGCTGGGCTAGACTCACGGGTCTGAGGCGGCGGTTATAGTCAGCCACAGTCACTGCCCAAAGCGCGACGAAAATCAGTGGCACCAGGAGCAGCCGCCACTCAAGCTCCGCGATGAGCACAACAGGAACGACGATCGCCATCGCTGAATCGATGATCAGCATGAGCCCGGGGCTGAACATCAAGTTGAGCTGGCGAACGTCATTGGTCGCCCGCGCCATGATGTCTCCGATTCTCTGCCGTCCGTGGAAGGTTTGACTCTTGCCCAGCAGATTGACGTAGAGTTCGTCGCGCGCATCCCGCTCCACACGCTGGGCGAGGAACTCAATGGAGAAGTTCCGCAACAGGCCGGTGAGGGACTGTCCCAAGGCCACCCCGGCAATCCCGGCCGCGAGGGCCAAGAGGGCAGGCCTCTGCCAGCCCGGGGCGGTGATCAGGTCAAACGCGCGTCCCACAAGCACCTGCCGATAACTATACGCCCAGTTGTTCACAATGGCTGTCAACACCGTCGCCAGGGGGAAGAGGGGATACCGCAGGGCGTGAGACGCGATCCAGCCAACCGGTCCGGACCGATTGTAGCGGTACTCATCATCGAGGGTGAACTCACGCTTGCTCAAGGCAATCCTTCACAAATGGATAACTCCTGACAGTTCCCATGGCTCCGCACTCGAGTGTGGCCAATCCGCCCTGGACAATGCGATGAGGGGCCCAAGCTATTTCTCGATTCGGCCAAAGGCCTGCAGAGACGTGAGAGTCTCTAGAGTGATCTTCCCGCGCCATTCTCGTCTTGCTTGTTTCCATGCTTTCGGATAGCAGTCGCCCCAGCTCCATGTTGGCTCCCAGCTGCCGTCCGCAGCCTGATGGTCGATAACGTAGTCCAGCTGTTGATCGAGATCGTTTCGCAGGTGGTCCGCCATGGCCGAGTCGGGGGAGGGTGCTACCTTCAGCGGCGTGGTGCAGTAACCGCCCCAGTCAGCCTGATCGCGACAGACCAGGCGGTCTGTCAGATCTCGCAGACGGGGCAGAAGTCGATCCTTCAGGCGCTGCGGCAGGGCTTGGGTCTCGGCCAGGTCGAGCGCGTACCGGAGCGTATCGCCTCCCCCGCCGAATGCTTCCTCCTCCAGCGTCTCGACCGCCACGACTGTATTCTCTGTTACGGTCTCAAGCCAGCTGCCCGGGACGAGCTCGGCGTAGTGATGGAGGAGCCCGACGATCTGCGCTCGCGGGATGATGAGGAAGTCATCGAACGTCTGCCTCAGGCTCCCGTCTTCATCGTGCCACCAGGGTGCGTGGGCGTGTTCGTTCGCGTCCTGGGGCACCACGCGCCACACGTAGGTCTGGGGGTTCCACGACCGGAGCAGGTATTCCACGCCTCTTCTCACTGCCGGATGTTGCCCTGAGCATCCAACCTCTCGGAGAATCTGTAGGCCGATGCCCGTGGCTAGTGCCGAGGAGCTGGGTGTGCGCACATCAGGCTCCAAGGCGTGTCCAAAGCCGCCATCGCTGTTCTGATAGTGCGCCAGCTCCTCCGTGACTCGGACGGCAGGCATTGTCTCGAAGCGATGCCCAAAGAGCGCGCTGTCCAGCGGCCTGGCCTGGGCCGCAAGGAAGTGGCGCGCTCTGGCGAATTGGTCAGGGCTGAGTCGTCTCATAGGTCTCTCCGGACCGAAACGGAGCCGGTATCCGCAAGCGATACCCGGATCTCGTCTAGCACGGGGCGTGCGCCTGTCGCCTGCGCGAAGAAGGCCTCCAACGTCTCGCAGGCGTAGTCGGCGCAGTGAGCACAATTCATCACGCCCCGGTGGAAGGCGCACGCGCGGACCTCGCAGGTCGCGCAGTAACCGATCTGCCGACCAGTGTCCGTAAGGCAGCCATCGCACATCGTTGTCTCTGCGGTGGCATCCTCCTGACCGAATTCCTCACGCGCCTGCTGGGCCAGGCGTTCTAACGCTTCTAGATCGTTGGCTTGCGTGGCCAGATAGGCGTCGCACTCGGAACAGACCAGCCCGCAGGCGGCGATGATCCTCTCCATTAGGGTCCTCTCCCGCTGTTACGATCTGGCGATTCGCTTCAGGCGCTGAACAGCATCTCGATGGTGCGCCTGCCCGTCGGAGGCGAACGCCTCAAGCTTCTCGCACACGAATTCGTCACACTGAGCGCAGTGCTCGAGATGCTTCTCATCGACGCAGCAGCCGAGGAGCGGGCAATCGGGCGACCAGTGCACGGAACGGTCGCCCCGGCATCCGGTGCAGACCATGCCGCGTTCGGTCACCTCAGCGATGCCCTCGTCTTCCTCGAGCCATCCCATCTCCTGGAACCAGGCAACGACGACCTGCGCAGCGTCAGGGTCTGTGGGTGCCCGGCGGATATCGCAGTCACCGCAGTCGAGGCCGCAGGCGCCCATCATATCGAACCGCCCTTCTTCCATCTTAAACCCTCCCGCATGACTTGGCCACGGCCTGTGAAACGGGCTTGCACATCGTTCTTCCCCGGCAGCTCCCGGGTGACCGGGAAGCCGATTTCGATGTCTAGATCCTGGATGTCCATATTGTGGTAGGCGACAAACGGGAGCCCGGGCGGTCGTTCTCCTTGTTCCCCAAGCTCTTGTGCGATGGCTCCGTAATCCTCCCTCAACACCCGCGGCAGATCCTGTACGGCTGCCCGACTGCGGATCGCCAGCGTGGGCTGTGCGAATCGCTCCTCCAGCTTGCATGGGTAAGGCATGGTTCCTCCTTGCTGCCCAAACTTACATAGAAAGTACTGGACAGGCAGCACTTGGGAACACCGGATGGCCCCTAAAGTCCTGGCGAGTGGTTCGCGCAGAAAGCAATCTCGTCGGCCCCGCGCACTGTTGTGTCTGACCCCGCCATGCAAGTCTGGGGCCCGGCCCGCGCTACTCCAGAGATTCCTCCCACCCAACCGGTGTTAGGTCCAG
>CAZGSX010000079.1:10836-13212 GCA_964528475.1 uncultured Anaerolineales bacterium | reverse complement strand
TCGTCCGACTACGGAGCGATTGCTGAGGGCATTCCGCGGTATAACATTGACGGCTGTAGAGGTCCCCGCTCAGGTGATTCGCAATGTCACGTCTTTATCCGATCTACAGAACCGCATCCTGACATTGCTCCAGCTGCCTGTTTCCAATAACAAGGATCTCATTCTGTCTAACGAGCCAATTCCACCATAGCACCCGCAAATTGAGCGAAAGATGAGTTGATGGGGGATGGCTTTCGTGTTATCATGCGCTTCGTTCAATAAGCGTTGTCATGGATCTTAGACAGGAAGATAAGACATGTACCCTGACAGTGAGATTCTCTTTGCTCCTCATTGCATTCCCCAACTGCGTGGCACCAGAGGGCGGCAATGGGCTGAGTTGGTCGACCGGATTGCTACGCTGCCCGATGGCCATATCGATGTGCTCGGTTTCTCCCTGCTCATCATTGATCTGTCCAGCTGCCTGACCTGCGACTTGGACAGCTATCGTGCCACCTTGGGCTGCTGTACCTGCGCCCACCGCTCCGTCTCTGGCTTCAAAGGGACGGACGGGGAGTTGATCGCCTTGTTCAATGAGAAGCGGCTTGAGGTATGTGAGTACCTGGAGTCGGATACCGTGCCTCGTCCAATTGCCGCCCTGGCCCACGGTCTGCCGGCCTAGGCCCCGGCTCCGTCGCGGACCACGCCTAAGCCATTTCACTCCCCCATGCGACGTTACTGTCGGCTTGCACGCCACTCTCTGCTAGGCGTCCTGCCACGCGTCTTGCTAACCGTACTGCTAGGCATCTCCCTGCTAGGCCTAGCGTTCATGACCGCCTGTCGGCCAAGGGTTCAGGGATGGGTGTTTGCACGGACCGGAGAGGAGGATCTCCCCGGTCAACTTCGGGGCCTCCTACAGCTCGCGACGGACTTCGTTCATCCCCAGCCCCAGACTGCTCCCTATGCTTCCATATCCCACGCTGGCGTCAACCCCTTTGGGATCAATGTCTTTCTGCATCAAGAGGTCGAGGAAGAGAAGCGTCACAGGTCCCTGCAGATGATCTCGGATGCGGGCTTCAAGTGGATTCGGCAGGAGTTCCCTTGGGAGGATATTGAGATCCACGGGAAGGGCGATTTCGTCGATCGCCGCAACGATCTTACTGGCGACGGTGAGGTCGATCCTGTCGATGCCTGGGCCAAGTACGATAACATCGTCAGCCTCTCCGAGTTGCACGACCTGAAGATCATTGCCCGCCTGAGTAATCCGCCGCGCTGGACCCGGGCGCTGACCGACACGGTAGGTCCCTACGCGCCGCCGGATGATCTTGACGACTGGGGGGACTTCGTCCACGCCGTGATCGCCCGCTACGCGGGTCGCGTCCGCTACTACCAGTTATGGAACGAGCCCAACATCTATCCTGAGTGGGGCGAGCGTCCTGTTGACCCCGAGGCCTATACAGAGCTGTTGTGCGAAGGGTATCGGCGAGCCAAGGAAGCCGACCCCAATGCGGTGATCATCAGCGGTGCCCTCGCACCCACGGTGTCCCTCGACCCCGGTCCGGGCGGCGCTCGGGGCGTGAACGATCTGGTCTTTCTCCAGCGGATGTACGATGCCGGTGCCGCTGGCTGTTTCGATATCCTGGCGGTCAACGATTACATGCTCTGGTCGGGGCCCACTGACCGCCGCCAGCGTCCGCTGAACATCAACTTCTCGCGGCCGACCTACATCCGGGACATCATGGTCGCCAACGGAGATGCCCATAAGCCGATCTGGATCGGGGAGATGAACGCCAACGCCGTCCCCGATGATCCCCATATAGCGGATGCGGGCGCGTACGGCCAGGTTTCGCTGGAGGAACAGGCGCGCTACGCGCCCTTGGCCTATCAGCGTATCCAGGAGGACTGGCCTTGGTTGGGCGTGGCGAATCTCTGGTTCTTCAAACGTCCCGATGACAGCGAACGGAATCAGGCCTGGTATTACTTCCGCCTGGTTGAGCCTGACTTCACCCCCCTGCCCGTCTATCGTTCGATGAAGGATTACGCAGCCGACCACTCACCAACGCTCTACCCTGGGACGCACCAGGAGGACCACTGGGGACTGGACTACGAGGGTGGGTGGGAGCTGGTGTCCAGCTCCGATGATCTGGCTGATTATCGGCGCGCCACGGAGGAGGGCGCTCAGGTGCGGTTCACCTTCGAGGGGGCGACGCTCTTGCTCAATCCCGGGCCCGATACTGGACAGATCGACGTACTCGTCGAGGGTGAGGCCGCGCAGCGCCTTTCGTTGGACGGTAAAACGGTGCGATTGGTCAGGGGGTGGCGTGATAGACCCCACCAGGTTGTCTTGAGCGCCGTTAGCGGCGAGTTTGGCGTGGATGAGCTGATTGTCCGAGGGGCCTG
>CAZGSX010000079.1:0-10736 GCA_964528475.1 uncultured Anaerolineales bacterium | reverse complement strand
GAGCGCCGTTAGCGGCGAGTTTGGCGTGGATGAGCTGATTGTCCGAGGGGCCTGGCGTCCGTCGCGCCGGGCTCTCCTGGTGATTGTCGGTTTGACCGCTGTCGTGACGTGGCTTTCAGTCTGTGTGCTGCGTCGCAGATGAGTAGCCCTCAGTCGGCGAGGCGGCCGCACCCGCGTCGTGATCTCTCCCTTTCCTCCAACGGGTTGATCCTACTATTGGTGCTCATCCTTTCTCTGGGTGCCTCCCTTCGATTCTACCGCCTGGGGGCTCAATCGCTGTGGAACGACGAGGGCAACTCAGCCCGGATCGCTGAACGCCCCCTAGCTCTTATTGTAGAGGGTGCGGCCGGTGACATCCACCCCCCCGGCTACTACTTGCTCTTGCGCGCCTGGCGCGGCATCTTCGGCCAGACCGAGTTCGCCTTGCGCTCCCTCTCTGTGGTGGCCGGCGTCGCCCTCATGGTGGTGACCTATGTGTCAGGTCGTTACCTCTTCGATCGGACGACCGGCCTAGTGGCAACTTCCTTCAGTGCGCTTTCGCCCCTCGCCATTTACTACGCCCAGGAAGCGCGGATGTACGCCCTGGTCGCGGCTCTTGCCGCCGCCTCGCTGCTCTTGGCTTTTCGTACCATCGCTAAGTTGGGGCGCCGAGGAGGGGGGGAGCTGGGGCACATCCCCCTCCTCGATCTTGCGCTGTACGTGCTGGTCAACGTGGCCGGCGTCTACACCCATTACACCTTTGGCTTCCTCATCCTCTCCCACAACCTGTTCTTTGGTCTGCGCTGGCTTGCGCAGCCCGTGAGCGGAAAGGTGAACTGGGAGGGGGTCCGCGCTTGGCTCTTGGCACAGGTTGCAGTCGTCCTGCTCTACTTGCCCTGGGTCCCTACGGCCCTGGGTGCTCTCGGCTGGTCGCCTGCAGGGGGGGACTACGAGATTGGAGTGGCGCTTCTGGACATGGCGCGTGTGTTGGCCGTCGGAGTCACACTCCCACTGCAGGACGCCACGATCGCCATAGTTGCCACGGCCGCACTTCTGCTGGTCAGTCTCTGGTCGCTGGTGAGGGCAGGGCGCGCGGACACGGATGCAGGGCCAGCCGGACAGCGCTGGGCTACCGCTGGGCTGTTCATCTATCTTGTCGTCCCGGTGATCCTCTTCTTGGCGCTGGATCTCTACAAGCCGGCTTGGCTGAAGTTCCTCATCATCCTCTTGCCGCCCTTACACCTCCTGATGGCGCATGGGACCTCCGTGCTTGCCTCCGCCGTGGCTCGTGCCCGGAGCCGCCGAGAGGCTGGTCGGCGCGTCGTGCGCCTTCTTGTCGGCGGCACCGTCGTGGGCCTGACGGCCTTGCTTCTCTATCCGTCTCTTCATAACCTGTACTTTGATCCCGTCTATGCCCGCGACGATTACCGCCAGCTGGCTGCGGACATCCGGGAGATGTGGCGACCGGGGGAGGCCATCGTGCTCAATGCGCCCAATCAGTGGGAGGTCTTCACCTACTACTACCCCGACTGCGACGTGTATCCGGCGCCCTATCGCCCGGACCCGGGGGAGGCCGCAGCGTTTCTCGAATCCCTGGCTGAACAGTACCATCGCCTTTACGTGCTCTATTGGGGAGACGCTGAGTCGGATCCCACCAAGCGTATCGAGTCTTGGCTGGCCGCCCACGCTTACAAAGCCAGCGATCGCTGGTATGGCAACGTTCGATTGGCCACTTATGGCCTGGCACCTCCTCCGCGCGTGGCGGATGACGCCGGTGAGGTGATGTTCGGTGATTGCATCCAACTGCGCGGCTTCAGCGTGACTGGCGAGTCCTTCTCTCCCGGTGAGATCATCCCAGTGGCGCTCTTCTGGGAGGCGCTCGATACCGTTGGGCGATCCTATAAGGTGACGGTGCAGATGCTCAATGGTGAGGGAGGGCTGATCGGCCAGATTGACACAGTCCCTCGCGATGGCCTCGCACCCACGACCTTGTGGCAGCCCGGGGAGCCCCTGGTCGACCTCTATGGTGTGCGCGTTCCGGAGTCGACGACCGGCGGTCGTTATTCCCTCTTGGTAGCTGTCTACGACGCGGTCAACGGCGAGAGGCTGCCTGTCAAACGGTCAGGGCAGGTCTCAGGTGACGCCTTCCTGCTGGGGGATGTCCTCATTGAACCCGAGAGGTGACGACCGCGTCGTCCTCAGCGGTTCATGCCCCCCAGGCTGCTGCGAACCTGCACGTCTGTGGCCTGCGAATGCGACACCGAAGCGCTGTCCCTTGGGCCATAATGAGTTGAGAGGAATCGGACTGGGCGGTGGCGGTCGGCTGCCGCCGCCAAGGCGTCGAGGCAAGAGCCGAAGAGAGTTGTGCATGGATGTGCAAGTAAAGAACCCGCAGCTTGCTGCGGGGCATCCTGGCTGTATTTCGTGAATAGCCGCGGTGCGGCTTCGGGTGGTGCTGCCAGGAAGGGGAGGGTGAAGGTGGTGATGCTCGTCGTGGGAGTCGTTGTCGTGGTCGGCCTGGGCATTCTCACGGCCATTCCCCCGCTGATCATCGGCCCTATGGTGAACCAACGCGTCGCTTTCGAAGAGGTGTGGGATGACGGGCAGTACGGTCTGAACGCGGAGGAGCCTACCCTGACCACCCGCGGTGGGCGTGACCTGGTCGCCCACGAGGTGCCCGCTGAGGAGCCCAGGGCGGTAGTGATCTTCTTATCGGGGATCCACAACCCCTCTGTCACCGGGTTCTTCGGCCACGCCGACATGCTCCTGGAGCGCGGGTATGCGTCGCTGCTCGTGGAGATGCGCGCCCACGACGTGAGTGAGGGGGATCTGATCGCCCTCGGCTTCCGGGAAGTACCCGGATGTGGAGGCGGTGGTACAGGGGATCACCGACGACCCCAAGTACGCAAGGGCGCCCATCGTGGTCTACGGCATGTCGATGGGAGGGGCCAGCGCGATCAACGCGGTGGGGCAAGTGGCCGAGATCGACGGCTTGGTCAGCCTGTCTGCCTATTCATCCTGAGCCGACGTATTCCTCGACAACATGGGTCTGCCAGAGCCTCTTGCCTCGCTGCAACGTCTATCCGTCCGGCTCTACGCGACGATTAAGTCCGGCGTGGGCAGCCGGGACATCCCCCCGAAGAACCAGATCAAGAACCTGGGGGAGAGGCCGGCTCTCATCATGCATTCCACGGGTGACTCCCAGGTGCCCTATCCCAGCTTCGAGCGCATCGTCGCCAATGCGCCGGCCCACGTGGAGACCTGGGTGCGCGACGGTGACCTGCATTTCACCGTGGAACAGGGAAAGCTCTTGACTCCCCGATAGGATGCCGAGTACGCTGAGTGCATCCTGGGATTCCTGGACGCTCACTTCGACGGTGAGAGGAGCGAGCCGGGCGCGTCCGGATGCTCTGGAGGGGGGAGGGGGTCCCGTGCTCTGGAGCATGCCGCCGTGCACCATGACGTGTCTATGGATTGGGCGCGGCTGACCTGAGCCCAATCCATGGCTGTATGAGAGGTGCGCTTGTCACAAGGAGGATGCGTCAGTCGACGGGCACCAGCTCGACGTTGATCGACGTGTAGTAGCGCGTGGTGCGTCCCTCGAACCCGGAGTCGGTACCCACGAAGATCCACAGGTTGCCGACGTCGTCGCTGGCGTTCTGCCCGCTGAGCATAAGGGCCCCACCCTCTCCCGCTTCGTCGGGCCGCTTGGCGTTCTCGAATGTCAGTTGGTAGAGGTCTTCCTCGTAGTCCACGGGCAAGTCCGTGAAGTCGCCGGTCCACCCCTGGGCGCCCTCCGGTAAATCGTACGCCAGAACCAGTGCGTTGTCTGGCCCTGCCTCGTCCGTGCCGGCGCAGGCTGTGACCAGGAGCAGGAGAGCGGTGAGTCGGGGGGAAGCGGCTGTGAGTCTCTTCGTCATTTGCGTCCCTCCCCCTCTATCTTAAGTCTTGTGGTCGTTGGACGGCACTAGGTTGTCAAGAAGTGCCCCTCTCGTAACACCCGCGGCCCGGGGGATAGCGGCGGACCCATGTCCGTTAGTAGTAAGCTACGCAACGGAGTGGAGTACCGTTGGGACGGTGCTCCGCTGCGCTACGTGCCTACCTGCAAGTGGGGCCCTCTAGCTGTCCGCCTGGCCCTGCAGCTGCAGCCACTGAATCAGATCGCGGCGGCGCAACACCCCGGACAGCTGACCATCGTCGATGACGGGAAGCTCACGCACGTCACACGCAGCGAGCTTGTCCATCGCCTGCGCGGCATCCTCTTCGGACGTGGTCACCGCACACTGATCGTACGGCGTCATAATCTGCCGCACAGTGGTCTGCCCCCACTCCGTCCGTGCCACACCACGCACGTCCGTGAGCGTCACGATCCCCACCAGCTCGCCGTCGTCGACTACGGGAAACGCGTGATCGTCGGTGCCCATGATGCGCTCGTACACCAGGCCTTCGACGGACATCGACGGCGTGGCCGTGGGAGGATCCTTGCGCATCATGCGCTCCACGGACACCCCCTCCAACAGGTCCTGCACCACCACCCTCTGGTAGCTCTGCGACGACGCGTTGTTTAGATACCAGCCGATGAAGGCCAGCCAGAGTCCATTGAAGAGCCCGGTGCCGAAGAAGGGGATGGTCGCCCCGAAGACCATGGAGATACCGCTCGCGATCATCACCCACCCCAGCCCTTGCCCCACCCAAGTTGCCCAACGCGTGGCCCCGCGGAGGTCATTCGTCACCGCCCAGAGGAGCGAGCGCAGCACCCGACCACCGTCCAGGGGGAATCCTGGAATCATGTTGAAAATGGCCAGGATCACGTTGATCGACCCCAGCCAGAGAGCGATCATCCGGCCCGGACTGAGCTGCGGGATGATGTCGGCCGGGTCGGTGACGGCGGTGAGGGGAGCGGTAGTCAATCCGCCGAGCACCAACAGGAGCACCCCGATGACGAAGCTCGTGGCGGGACCAACGATGGCCATCAGGAACTCGCTCCGCGGCGAGTCCGGTTCTACCCGGATCCTCGCCACCCCGCCAAACAGAAACAGCGTGATGCTGTCCACCGGATTCCCGTGCGCCTGGGACATCAAGGAATGCGCCAGCTCATGCGCCAGGACCGATGCGAAGAAGAGTAGAGCGGCGACGGTCGCGAGTCCCCAGCGCAGCGTCGGGTCCCATGCTGGGTTGTATTCCCCCAGCATATTGCCGAGGCTGTACGTGACTAGGGCGAAGATGATCAACCAGGTCCAGTCGACTCGGATATCAATACCGAACAAACGACCGATATGGAAGGCCTGTCCTCTCTGCATAAACGCCTCCTTGGACGCTGTCTCAGCGCCCATAGCCGATCGTCCCGTGTTCTCGTGCACGATCGGTGCTTCTCACGTGGCTGTCTCAAGGGTACAGGGGCACTCCGCATCTGGGGGAACCTCTTCCACACCCTTCGATTTCTTCGTCCCTCGAGCTCAGTAGCGAAACACGGCTGCAAGGGGGGCTTGATCGGGCACCTGTTCCGGCTCGACCGCGTAGACCGTTCCCCCCTTTAGAACGGACTCAACAGCAGCCAAGTCGAGGAGATCGTCGTCACCAGGTTCGGGTTCCTCGTGCACATCGACGGTGTCTGTGCGCTGATCAAAACTGCCCCACACCTGGACACCGAGCGCAACGAATAGGACATCCACCCGCCCATGGTGGGCTGCCAGAACGGTCTCCTGCACGTCGGCGCTGGCCCGTTCGGTGTCTGCCAATTGGCTGTACTGAGCCGTCGCTTCCTCTCGGGCCTCCAAGAACGTGGGCTGTACGAGCGGCCAGGCTTCGGCATGTAGCTGTTGGGGCGTCAGCTCCTCCGGGTTGCCTGCAATTCCCTCCTTCAGAAGGTGAGGGTAGGAGCTCGCCTCTTCGTATAGTGGAAAGAGGTACTCGACCCCTGCAAGCACAAGAGGGGATTTCCCGCCTGCAAGGACGTTGGGCAACTCGTCGTCAATCTTGTGGAACCAGCGCAGGATTCTCCCTTTGTCTTCGTCGCCTAGGTCACTGCCGTGGTACATCGCCGAGCGGGCTCCACCGCCGGCTGATGTGGTGCCCGTGTGAAACTGCAACTCCTTCTCGAAACGCTCATATTGGAGGGCCTCTGCCAGGCTCTTAGGCATGCTCTCGACGTCGACCTCGTCTACGGTGTGCCGCGTCCCCTCCAACAGTCTCACCTGATTCTGGCTGAGGGCGAGGATGTAGAAGTGACCGTCGCTGGCAAAGAAGGGAAGGAGCGGTTTGAGGTGAAAACGCTTGGAGATCACCACCAGCTCTTCAAACGGGAGCGGAAGACGATAGCGCTGGAACTCTTCGGAGGTGAGGAAGACCGCCAAGCCGCCACTTTGATGCCGCCAGAATCCGGGCGCCACGGACAGACCTTCAGCTGGCTCCAGCATCTCATCCACGTCCGGGGAGCGCAAGCCTTTGGCCAGCAGACGTTCCTTCGCCTCGCGAAGCAGATTCCGGAAGCGAATCGGGTCTTGTTCCGTCTCTGGCCCTCGCCGATGCGTCGGCATATACAGCGAGACACACCAGCCGGCGTCTCTCACGAAGAGATCCTTCAGTTCCTGCAGGGTCAACATGTCCATATGGAAAGCCTCCTATCTATCATGTTCTCTGATCTTGCCTATGTTAAGAAGCAGAGTTGCGCGCGCCATCAGCCGCGCGGCGCAGAAACGTGGGTTTAGACACCGACCACGCTCCCGTGGAGCTCAGCCTCGACAGGGCTCTCCCTCTGCAGATAACGGCGGAGCGCCTCGATGGCCCTCACGTCGAGCTTCTCCCGATTGGTACCATACTTGGTCGGCACGCCCTGACTGGTGACGAAGACGGTGCGGTAGATCTCATCTGGCTTCACGCGCTCGAGTCCGGAGCCACCCGCGCGCCGTACGAACAGCTCCTGGACGCGCTGACCATGGGGATTCTCGATCTTGACGTAGGCGTTCATACCGAGGCACCGCTTCACGGAGCCGCCCATCTGCTCGTAGGGGTCGCGCGCGAAGGTGCGCTCCAGGTTCTCCTCCATCATCGTCCGCAGCTCGTCGCCGCTGAGATCGCACATGGACACCGGCGGATTGACCGGGATGATGTTCCATAAGTCGTTCATGGTCACCGGGCCCGGTACGACCGGCGCGCCGTACCGCCACCCGTTGGAGAAGGCCATCTGCGCCCCGGTCAGGTCGAGCAGGCTCTGGAGCAGCAGATTGTCCATCGTCGCCTCCAGCATCGTGTACCGGTTCAGCGCCGTCTCCGTGTATCCCACGATCTGTGAGAGCTCGTCACGATACGGTGCCAGCGCGTCCTCCACCAGGACCTGCACCTCCGGATCGGGCTCCACGCGCTCCTCGACGGTGAGCAGCTCGTGGTGGTAGTCGACGAGAAGGCCGCCGTCGAGCCCGAGATCGAGACGGCCGAGGAAGGAGCCGTGACACCCCGATTGGAAGACGATGGTGTCGTTCACCAGCGCGGGCCGGTAGACGCGGTTGTGCGTATGCCCGCTCAGCAACACGTCAATCCCGTCGACCTCTTGGGCGAGCTTTATCTCCTGCGGAAACCCGAGGTGGGAGATGACGATCACCAGGTCGACCCGGTCCTCCCGACGCAGCCTGTCGATAATGGCCGGAAGCTCCTGATTGCCCAGTGTGAACCGGATGCCTTCGCTGAACGAGGCCGGCATCACCTTATCGACGATCGTGGCAGCGATGCCGATGACGCCGATTCGGTGGCCCGCGGCCTCCACGATCGTATAGGGGTCGAAGACGCGCTCGCCGGACTCCTCCTCGTAGCAGTTGACGGCCAGCATCGGGTAGTCGAGACGGTTGGACAGGTCCTTGAATCGCTGCGGGCCGTACGCGAACTCCCAGTGAGCCGTCATCGCGTCGAAGCCCATCGTGTTAAGGATAGGGACCAGGGCCTCGCCCTTCGTTTCCACAGCGGCGTGGGTACCGTGGATAGTGTCGCCGCAGTCGAACGCCAGCACGCGCCCCGGATTCCCCCGTCGGACCTGGTTCAGCAGAGCGGCCACTCGCCCGTAGCCCCCTGCCTTCCGATACGCCGCCCGATCGCCGGCCCAGAACAGCTCCTGGTGCAGATCGAGGTAGCCGTGGCTGTCGTTCATCTGTAGGATCGTCAAACGGTCACATGCTGACATAGCTGCTCCTCCCGGGCCCTCCGTCAGGTGGAGATCCCTCACTCTTTCTGTTCTGCGTCCACGAGCACCACGCCATCCGCCGCCACTAGCCCTAGAATCCTCCAATCGGAGAACCGCTCGGGCAGCAGGCCCTGGAGCAGCACGACGCGGTCCTGACCCGGCTGCGCGCACGCTCCAGCCTCCTGAAGCGCTCGCAGCTCGAGCTCCTCGAGAACCCGATCTGAGCGTCGAGATTCCTGCTGCTCCTCGTTACTCATCGCGACCCTCCACTCGCAGGAACCGCGCGTTGACGGCTACGATCACCGTGCTCAACGACATCACCAGCGCCCCCAGTGCCGGGCTGAGCAGGATCCCCTGGTTGTAGAGCACGCCGGCCGCCAGGGGGATGGCAAAGAGGTTGTAGCCGGTGGCCCAGGCCAGGTTCTGGACCATCTTGCGGTACGTGGCGCGGGAGAGCGCAAAGACGGACACCGCGTCGAGCGGGTTGCTCCGCACCAGGATGATGTCCGCCGTCTCCACGGCCACGTCGGTGCCGGCGCCGATGGCTATCCCTACATCCGCCGTCGCCAGGGCCGGCGCGTCGTTGACGCCGTCCCCTGTCATCGCCACGATCCGGCCTCGCGCTTGAACCTCCTTGACCTTCTCCGCCTTCTCGTCGGGCAGCACCTCGGCGAAGTAGTCGTCCAGGCCGATCTCGTCAGCCACCCAGCGGGCCACCTCCTCGGTGTCGCCCGTGAGCATCATCGTCTCCACACCCATCTCCTTAAGCTTCGAGATCGCCTCTGCAGACTCGGGACGGATGATATCCGCAAGAGCGATGGCACCCTTGAGCTCATCGTCGATCAACACGTACACGATCGTCTTTCCTTGGGAGGAGAGGGGCTCAATTCGCTCGTCGTCCACGGAGAGCCCCTGCTCGCGCAGATAGCCGGGACTCACCACCTTCACGTCGCGTCCCTTCACCGTGGCCTGCGCACCCTTTCCGGGGATGGCCTGGAAGTCCTCCATCTCCAGGCGCTCCTCCGTCGCCTCCGTGATCCCCTGGGCGATGGGGTGCTCCGAGCGGGATTCAACCGCTGCCGCGTAGGCCAACAGCTCTTGCTCCTCAAGCCCATCGGAGAGGAGCAGCGTGTCCGTGACGCCGAATTCCCCCTTAGTTAGCGTGCCGGTCTTGTCGAAGATGATGGCATCGATATTCCGCGCGCGCTCGAAGGCGGTGCGATTGCGGATCAGGAGACCGTTCCGGGCGGATATCGCCGTGGAGACGGCCACCACCAAGGGGATCGCCAGGCCCAGCGCGTGCGGGCAGGTGATCACCATTACCGTGACACTTCTCTCCAGCGCAAACGCGAAGTCGCGGCCGGCGGCGAAGAGCCAGACGAACAGGGTCGTCGTGCCCACCGTCAGAGAGATCACCGTGAGCCACATCGCTGCCCGATCCGCCAGGCTCTGCGTCTTCGACTTGCTCTTCTGCGCCTCCTCGACCAGTGAGATAGCCTGGGCCAGGTAGGAGTCGTCGCCCGTCTTCTTGACCTCGACGGTGATGGAGCCCTCGCCGTTGATGGAGCCGCCGATAACCTCCTCACCCGCTTTCTTGGAGATCGGCTTCGACTCGCCCGTCAGCATCGCCTGGTTGACCGCGCTCTGACCCTCCGTCACTTCACCATCGGCCGGGATCTTCTCCCCAGGCTTCACCACCACCCTGTCCCCGGGCTCCAGCTCGTGAATGGATACGTCCTGCACGCTGCCGTCCTCCATCAGCTTGTGGGCTTCGGAGGGCATCAGCGCTGCCAGCTCCTCCAGCGCGCGGGAAGCGCCCATCACCGAGCGCATCTCGATCCAGTGGCCGAGGAGCATCACGTCGATGAGCGTCGCCAGCTCCCAGAAGAAGACCTTCCCGGGCAGGCCGAAGACGACCAGGCCGCTGTAGACGTATGCCACCGAGATAGCGACGCCGATGAGCGTCATCATCCCCGGCTCGAGGGACGTCACCTCCTTGTACAGGCCGCTGAGGAAGGGCCAGCCGCCGTAGAAGAAGACGGCCGTGGCGAAGACGAAGAGCACAGCACTGTCACCCGGGAAGCTGATCACCTCATCCAATCCCAGCAGTCCCTGAATGAAGGGAGAGAGGACCAGGATTGGGATGGTGAGGATCATCGAGATCCAGAATCGGCGGCGGAAGTCCGCCACCATGTGGGCGTGATGATTGCCGCCGTGATCAGCGCTGCCCTGATGGTTCCTTTGATGTTGATTCTTTGCCACGATTCCTCCTTTGTCGTTCCGCTGGCGGCGTCCACGGCATACACCGGGCGCCACAGCGATGCTCGCTAAGTGCGGGTCCTACAGGCCCGCCCGCTCCAGCCAGTAGAGCGCCACGAAGATGAGCACCGCAGCGGGGATGACGATCACCCGATTATGAACCTTGAACAAGCGAGGGAAGGTCAGGTCGCCGACCGCACCCCGCGTCAAGATGCCCTGGCTCAGCTCGGGGTAGAGCGCGGCGAAGAGACCGGCGCCGATCAGGATGCCTGCCAGCCCCCCGCTGCGTCCAGATAGCCATTACCGACCGCGCCGGCGATGGTGCCGG
>CAZGSX010000078.1:0-13305 GCA_964528475.1 uncultured Anaerolineales bacterium | reverse complement strand
CTCGCCACGGCGATTCGCCGCGTCTACGCCAGCGTGGTGAGTCCCGATGCACTCCTGTATCGGCAGCGGATGGGGCTGGTTGACTATGACGAGCGGATGGCGATCTTGATCCAGAAGGTCCAGGGCGAACGGTATGGCGACTACTTCTTCCCAGCAGTGGCAGGCGTTGGGTTCAGCCGCAATCCATACCGCTGGAGCCAGAAGATTCGCCCCGAGGATGGTCTCCTGCGCCTGGTGCTGGGGTTGGGAACGCGAGCTGTAGACCGAGTTGCAAGCGACTACCCACGCATGGTCGCGCTCAGCCACCCCGAGTTAAGGCCTGAGGTCGGGGCCGAGGAGATCCGCAGATACTCCCAGCGGTACGTAGACCTTATCGACCTCGCGGAGAACAGGTTGACCACGCTGCCAACGACAGAGGTGTTGGAGCCAGACTATCCATACATCCGCTTGCTGGCGTCCGAGGACAAGCAGAGCTACCTGCAGCCAATCTATGCTCCAGGCACGCTGGGAGAGTCGCGGATTGTGCTCACGTTCAACGAACTGCTCCGGGATCATAGGTTCGTGACACTGATGCGCGAGGTGCTACAGAGATTGGAGAAGCACTACGAGCACCCGGTGGATATCGAGTTCACCGTTGAGATCTCAAAGGAGCACCCGGGCGACTACGTGCTCCATCTGCTGCAGTGCCGTCCGCAGGCCTGGCACGAGGGGGGAGAGAGCCTGCACGTGCCGGTGGACGAGATCCCGCAGAGTGACATGATCTTCCTCACGCGACGCATGGTGCCTCACGGTGAGGTGAGGGGTATTCACTACATTGTCTACGTGGACCCTCAGGCCTACCAGCAGGAGGCGGACCAGATCACAAGATTGGAGATAGCGCGCACCATCGGGCGCCTGAACAGGCAGCTGGAAGGTGAGCGATTCATCCTGATGGGCCCGGGGCGTTGGGGGACGACTAACGCACAGTTGGGCCTTAAGGTCTCGTACGCAGATATCTACAACACTCGTGCCTTGGTGGAAATGGCGACCGGCGAGAGAGACCCAGGACCGGAAGTCTCGTACGGCACACACTTCTTCCAGGACCTGGTGGAATCCCAGATCTACCCGCTCCCGCTGTACTTGGGCAACCCCGATACCTTCTTCAATCGTCACTTTTTCGAAGATGCGTCCAATGCGCTGGACGAGCTCTTGCCAGGCGACGCTTCGCAAGCAGAGTATGTCAAGGTGATAGACGTCCCGTCGGTGGCCGATGGACGCTCCGTTGATCTAGTCATGGATAGCGTCGAGGACGTGGCCATGGCATATCTCACGTAGTCGGGGACGACTCGAGCGGCTGCCCTACCCCGTAGGCCCGTAGACACCCTCACGACTTGACAATACAGATCAAGCCTCTATAATGTAGGGTTGCGGTTAGACTCTACTTAGCTCTTGACACGAAGCGCTGGGGAAAGGCCTTCAGCCAGCGCTTCTTGCTGCTACGGAGCTCCCTAGAAAACAGGAAGGATGATGAATAACCGAAATGACAGTGTGCTCGAGGCGCAAGACTTCCGTAGCTTGCGGATCAAGCTAGCATCCCCCGAGGAGATTCACGACTGGTCTTACGGAGAGGTCACCAAACCGGAGACAATCAACTACCGCCGCCTGCGCCCGGAGAAGGACGGACTCTTCTGTGAGGCCATTTTCGGCCCCACGAAAGACTATCAATGCTACTGCGGCAAGTATAAGAATATCCGCTATAAAGGTATCGTATGTGATAAGTGCGGCGTCGAGGTCACGCGCTCTTCGGTGCGTCGCGAACGCATGGGACACATCGATCTGGCGGCTCCAGCCGCTCACAGCTGGTATACCCGCCGTGTCCCCAATCACCTCAGCAAGCTGATCGGCATCCGAAAGCGCGACATGGATCGCGTCCTGTACTTCGCCAAGTACATCATTATCAACGTCAACGAGGATGCACGGCAGAAGGCGCTCCAGCGACTGGAAGAGGACTTCGAGGAGAAGAAAGCACAGCGCGAGGGAGTGGCTCAAGAGAGCATCGATGCGCTGAGGGCACGCCTGGAGCAGGAAGAGGCCGCCATTGAGGAGCGGCTCGACGAAATCCGCAAGACGTATGATGACCGGTTGGCCGAGGCGACGGACGAGGTTGTTGAGGCAGCTCAGTCGCTTCAGCAGAAGCTCGAAGATCGACAGGGGGAGACACTCCAGGCACCCATGATCTTCAAACCAACCAGCGAGATCATCGCTGAACAGGGTGAGATCGTCGGGCGAGAGCATCTGACAGCTCTAAACACGCTGGTTCAGGACCATCTCAGCGAGGTTGAGGACAAACTCAGAGGAGAGCAAGAGGAGAAGACGACCCCGCTGGAGGAAGATCTTGAGAACTGGCGAGAAGCTACTGAGGATGAGATCGGTCAGATCAACAAACGAGCGGCCGTGGAGGTTGCTGATTGGCGAGCTCAGCTAGACACTGAGCGGGAGGAGTTGCTAAGCCTAGCCAAGTACCAGTGCATCGGCGAACCGCGACTGAGAGAGCTGAGAAGCCACTGGGGACAGGTGTTTAAGGCTGGTATGGGCGCCGAGGCCTTCCACGAAATCCTCTCCAACCTGGACCTGGACGATCTGGCGGATGAGCTTTGGCATCAGGTGCGTCACGACACGTCGAAGACACGGCGAAAGAGGGCCAGGACACGTCTGCGAGTCGTTGAGGCCCTGCGCAGGAGTGGCAACAAGCCAGAGTGGATTATCCTGACCGTGTTGCCAGTCATTCCGCCAGACCTGCGGCCGATGGTGCAGCTCGACGGCGGACGATTCGCCACCTCAGACCTGAACGACCTCTATCGCCGGGTGATCAATCGGAACAACCGGTTGAAGCGTCTCCTGGAACTGGGTGCGCCAGACGTGATTGTACGCAATGAGAAACGCATGCTTCAGGAAGCCGTGGATTGTCTGATAGACAATAGCCGCGGCAAGGCGCGGTCACGCCACGGCGGCCGTGAATTGAAGTCCCTCAGTGACATGCTGAAGGGCAAGAAGGGACGCTTCCGACGCAATCTTCTGGGCAAGCGCGTTGACTATTCGGGACGCTCAGTGATCATCATCGGGCCTAAGCTGAAGATGCATCAGTGCGGCCTGCCGAAGTCGATGGCCCTGGAGCTGTACCGGCCTTTCGTCATCAGCAAGCTGGTGGAATATAACTATGCCACCAACGTGAAGGCCGCCAAGCGGCTGATTGAGCGAGAGCGCCCAGAGGTGTGGGAGGTGCTGGAGGAAGTCATTCAGGATCGTCCCGTACTCCTCAACCGCGCTCCGACCCTGCACCGCCTGGGTATCCAGGCTTTCGAGCCGGTGATGATCGAGGGGAAAGCCATTCAGCTCCACCCTCTCGTCTGTCCAGCGTTCAACGCCGACTTCGACGGGGACCAGATGGCGGTCCACGTGCCGCTTTCGGACCGAGCTGTGGAAGAGGCTCGTATGCTAATGCTCTCCACTCGCAACTTGCTGAAACCGGCAAATGGTCAACCCCTCGTCGGGCCGACGAAGGATATGTGTCTGGGCATCTACTACCTGACCATGGAAGATCCTCGACACGGGGACGAGGCACCCAAGCCGTTTGTCGATCTGGAGGAAGTCGAGCTGGCCTACGATCTGGGACACGTCGATGTTCATGCGCCAGTCAGGGTGGCACAGATCTATGATGACAAACCCGCGCCCGACAAGCCGATGGAGACGACCGTCGGGCGTTGTCTCTTCAACAAGGTACTGCCTGATGAGATACGTTTCATTAACGAACCGCTAGACAAGAGCGCGCTGCAAGACTTAATTGGCCTGGCCTACCGGAGATTGGGTCGGGAGAGGACAACTGACCTAGCAGATCGCCTGAAGGATCTGGGCTTCAAGTACGCGACGTTGTCTGGGATCACGATCGCCATCTCAGACCTGGTCATTCCCGCGCAGAAGGACAGCATCCTCGAGAGGACAGAGGAGACGGTGGCCGAGGTCGATCGGCAGTATCGACGTGGATTGCTCACTCGGGAGGAACAGTATACGCGAACCGTAGAGCTGTGGTCACGGGCGCGCGAGAAAGTCGCCGACGTTGTAGCACGCGCCCAGCCAGAACACAGTACCGTATCCGTGATGGCTCGATCCGGCGCCTCCAAGGGGGGCTATGGGCCAATCTCCCAGCTGGCCGGTATGCGCGGTCTGATGGCAGATCCGTCCGGGCGCATCATTCCGTTGCCTATCCGAAGTAGTCTCCGAGAGGGGCTCTCCGCGCTGGAGTACTTCATCAGCACTCACGGTTCACGGAAGGGATTGGCTGACACAGCGCTCCGGACGGCAGATGCAGGGTATCTGACACGCCGATTGGTCGATGTGGCACAGGACATCATCATCAATGCACACGACTGCGGCACGAAGGAGGGCATCTGGATCCGGGCTGATGAGGACATCGGCGGCCAGAGCATGGCTGAGCGACTAGTAGGCCGCGTAGCAGCCAGTCCGATGGCGAACCCTGACACCGGGGAGTTGATCATCGATCGGGACCAAGTGATCGACCGGGAAGCTGTCAACCTGATGGCTGAGAGCGGAATCGACCGGGTGCTGGTGCGCTCTCCTCTCACGTGCCAGCTGCGCCACGGCATCTGCGCACTCTGCTATGGGCGGGATCTGGGCCGCGGGGACGTCGTTGAGGTGGGAACAGCAGTGGGAATCATTGCTGCCCAGTCGATCGGTGAGCCTGGCACACAGCTGACGCTGAGAACGTTCCACAGCGGCGGCGTTGCCGCTGGACGTGACATCACGGTCGGTCTGCCGCGCGCAGAGGAGCTGTTCGAAGCGCGCAAGACGCCAAAGGGAGAGGCACCCGTCTCGGAAGTGGGGGGCATCGCCCATATCCATCAGACAGACGGTGAGCGGTACGTGGTCGTCGTCGATACGAGGACACGCCGATTCGAGTATGAGATCGAAGAGGGATGGACAATTCTTGTTGAGGACGAAGACGAGATTCAGGCTGGGGATCCTATAGCGGCACGGGACGAAGAAGAACAGATCGAGGCCGAGAAGGACGGGCGAATCCTCGTCGATGGGCATCACGTCACCCTGATTCACGAAGAGCGACGCGAGGTGGAGCACAAGCTCCCTCAGACTGGGCGCATCCTGGTCGAGGAGGGACAGCAGATCGCACCGGGCACACAGCTGGTGGAAGGCGTGAAGAACCCACGCGATATCCTCAGAGTCCTGGGCAGAAAATCCACGGAGGACTATCTGCTCTCGGAGGTGCAGCAAGTCTACCGCTCGCAGGGTGTGAACATCAACGACAAGCATTTCGAGATCATCTTCCGCAAGATGCTGAGCAAGGTAAGGGTAACCCAGTGCGGCGACACAGACCTGTTACCTGGACGGCTAATCCGCCGACTGGATCTCGAAGATGTCAATCACGAGATCTTGGAACAGGGCGGAGAACCAGCCAAAGCGGTGCCCGTGCTGTTGGGCATTACAAAGGCAGCGCTGAACACAGAGAGCTTCCTGTCAGCAGCCTCCTTCCAGCACACTATCCGCGTTCTGACGGAGGCTGCGGCAGAGGGCCGTGAGGATCCGCTGCTGGGTCTCAAGGAGAATGTGATTATCGGGAAGCTCATCCCGGCAGGGACTGGCTATCGCGGCGACAACCCGTCCTCGGATGGGCCCATTGACGCTTACCAAGGCATACAGCTGCAGATCGAGGCTGAGGAAGAGGTCGAGGGTGAAGAGGAAGAGCCCACTGCTGAAGAAGAGCTCGAAGTGAGAGAAGGCCCTGAAGAAGAAGCTGAGGAAGAGCCAACCACCAAGAAGTCAGAGATCTTGGGAATCTCAACCCCAGCATAGGGCACCGGCCCAAGGCCAAACAGCGCCGTGAGCGACGAGAGATGCGGCAGCGTGTCCCCACGCTGCCGCATTTGTTTGAGTACCAGCCGCGTTGACCGAAGTTGACAACCTCCATAGCGCGTGCTACCATAGCGCGCTTCTGGAAAGATGACAGGAGGGATGAGATGCGAAGTATCGAATGGCGTGACAACACCGTGAGGATGATAGATCAGCGGCTTCTCCCCTCAAGATTCCAGATGTTGACCTGTGAGAGCCACCAGGCCGTCGCCGAAGCGATCCAGGACATGGCGATTCGAGGAGCCCCGGCCATCGGGGCAGCCGCTGCTTTCGGGATGGCACTCGCTGCGCACGAGAGCGATGCTGAAGACCACGAGGGCATGCTGGCCGATCTCCGCGCTGCAGCAGAGAAGTTGAAGGCCGCCAGACCGACAGCGACCAACCTTTCGTGGGCGGTCTCACGGATGATGGGCATTGCGGAGGAAGAGCTGGACTCCGATGCCGTCCGTCGTGCTGTGCTAGAGGGTGCCCAGGCATTGGCTGATGAGGATGTGGAGATCAACAAGCGTTTGGGACGCCACGGCGCTGCGCTGATCCAGGATGGAGACACGATCCTGCACCACTGCAATACGGGGGCCCTGGCGACAGTGGACTACGGAACCGCGCTAGGCGTGATCCGCACCGCCCATGAGCAGGGCAAGGCTATCCACGTCCTGGTAGATGAAACGCGTCCCCGGCTTCAAGGAGCTCGACTCACGACGTGGGAGCTACAACAGCTTGACATCCCGTTCACGCTCATCGCCGACAACGCCGCCGGTCACTTCCTACGGAGTGGGCAAGTGGACATCGTGGTGGTCGGCGCCGACCGCGTCGCTGCCAACGGGGATGTGGCCAACAAGATAGGCACGTACAAGCTGGCGCTGGCGGCCCACGACAACGGTGTTCCCTTTTATCCCTGTGTGCCCACATCCACCGTGGATCTATCGCTGTCGAGCGGCGACGATATCCCCATCGAGGAGCGACCAGCGGAGGAAATCACCAACGTCACGTATCAAGGACAGCCCATTGCTCCGGAGAAGGTCAAGGTCGCCAATCCTGCTTTCGACGTGACCCCGCACCGCTATGTTACCGGCATCGTGACGGAACACGGCATCGCCTATGCTCCTTTCGGGCCTAGCTTGCGATCGATGGTCGAGACACCTGCCTAGCCGTCCTGACTGAGGGAGAATGAACGTGGAGGCCGAATCACTGCCTGTGGTCATCCTGTGCGGAGGGCAAGGGACGCGGATGCAGGGGGCCACGATGTCGAAGAAGGAGCTGGTGGAGATTGGTGATGAGCCGATCCTCTGGCACGTCATGAAGATCTATGCCCAGTTTGGGCACACGCACTTCATACTCACGCTGGGCCACGAGGCAGAAGCGATCCGACGGTATTTTCTCGAATACGAGCCCATGAACTATGACTTCACCATACCGCTGGGCCAGCCCCACGCAGTCACCTATCACCAGTCCAACGCCGAGGAGAATTGGACAGTGACCCTCGCGGACACGGGCTTGAATACGGAGAAGGGATCACGGATCGCCAAGGTGGCCAAGTACATCGAAGAGGACACGTTTTTCGTCACCTATGGCGACGGGGTCGGCGACGTTGACATCGGCGCTTTGCTCGCCTTTCACAGAGCGCACGGGCGACTGGCCACCGTGACCGGTGTCCATCCCAGATCCCAATACGGCATTCTGGAGATTGACCGTCAGGGCCAGGTGACAGGTTTCGGCGAGAAGCCAGAACTGGACTACTGGATCAATGCCGGCTTTTTGGTGTTTGAGCAGGAGGTCCTTGACTATCTCGGCCAGCGGGATGATGTCAATCTCGAGAGGGAGACCCTACCGCGTCTGGCCGCGGACCAGCAGTTGATGATGTATCAGCATACGGGATTCTGGCGTTCAATGGACACGTTCAAGGACGCACTAGCCCTGGACGAGATCTGGCGCCAGAGCGCACCGTGGAAAGTGTGGGATTAGAGTCCAACATGGAAGCACCTACTCTGCCGTTTTGGCTGGACCGGCCTGTCTTCGTAACCGGTTGCACCGGAGTGCTCGGCTCCTGGCTGACCATCGCACTGGTCGATGCTGGGGCCGCTGTGACAGGCCTTGTACGGGATGAGGTCCCGTTCTCGTACCTGCGACGATCGGGGTATGAAGACCGTATCCGCGTGGTGCGGGGGGACGTCACCGACTACGCGTTGCTCGAGCGGGCATTGAACGAGTACGAGAGCGACACCGTGTTCCATCTTGCGGCACAGACAATCGTTCCTATCGCTAACAGGGCACCCCTGTCCACGTTCGAGACAAACATCAAGGGCACTTGGACGGTGCTGGAGGCAGCGCGGCGCGCACCCAGGACACAGGGAATCGTGGTGGCCTCCTCGGACAAGGCCTATGGTGTGCACGAAGATCTCCCCTACACCGAGGGGACTGCGCTGCGGGGATGCCACCCCTACGACGTCTCCAAAGCGTGTGCCGATCGTCTCGCCCGAGCGTATGCCGTCACCTACGATCTGCCAGTGGCCGTGACGCGATGTGCGAACTTGTACGGCGGGGGGGACCTGAACTGGAACCGCCTTATCCCAGGAACCATCCGTAGCGTCTTACGGGGCAAGCGCCCGGTGATCCGCTCAGACGGCACAATGCTGCGTGACTATTTGTACGTCGAAGATGCCGTCACGGGTTACATGCGCCTTGCTGAACGGATGCGAGAGCCCGAGATCCGCGGTGAGGCGTTCAACTTCGGCGTCGACGATCCAAAGTCTGTCATAGAGGTCGTACAGACTATCATCGATGTATCGGACCAGCCTGCGCTGAGGCCCCACATTCTCGGCCAGGCCAAGAACGAGATTCGAGCCCAGTATCTGGATAGCGGCAAGGCTCGTCGCACCCTCGGCTGGATGCCCCGGCACTCTCTGACAGAGGGGCTGCGCGAGACGTTGTCGTGGTATCGCGACTTCCTCAGGTGAGGCATCGCGGCCCCTGCCGCTCACGGCGTCACTCACTCCACACAGCATCTCCAACATCCTGAGGCATGAGCGTGGCAAGCGAGACGCATTGGAGAGGGAGACGGGTTCTGGTCACTGGAGCCACGGGCTTCATCGGTCAGCACCTGGTGCAGCGGCTCCTGGAGCTCGAGGCTACGGTCTACGCCGGCACAGCACCGACACACGACCGCGGTTCGACGCCCTCTCCAAAAGGACAGCAGCCAGCGCTTCTCAGATTTGACATCCGCGATGCCGGTGCAGTCCGAAGAATTATCCATGAAGTCGAACCGAGCGTAGTCTTTCACCTGGCCGCTACGGGCGTCACCAACCCCGACGTACATCCCTTGCGGACACTAGAGGTGAACGCGGGGGGCACCATCAATCTGCTGGAGGCACTCCGGGGCAGCGCCGTCGACCGCGTGATGTTGGCGGGCACGAGCTATGTCTATGGATTCTCGGATGCGAGCAAGCGATTGGATCCATTCAATGCCTATTCGGCCTCGAAAGTGGCAGCGTGGGCGTATGCGCGAACGTACTGGCAGGGCCACAACACGCCGGTCGTGACAGTACGCCCCTTCCAGGTCTACGGGCCGGGACAGTCGCGACGCACGCTGATTCCGTCGGCAATTGGGGCGGCGTTAGCAGGGGACGACTTCCCTATGACGCCTGGCGAGCAGCTGCGGGACTTCGTCTTCGTGGCAGATGTGTGCGACGGTATGGTGACCGCAGCGGACACGCCGGGTATTGAAGGGAAGAGCCTCGACCTGGGGACGGGGGTCGGCACCACAGTCCGGAGTGTCGTGCAGCGGATCTGGGCAATGACCGGTGCGCAGGCGAGAATACGTCCGGGCGCTCTTCCGTATCGGTTCAACAGCACCATGCATCTCGTTGCAGATGCAGAACGTACGGCTCGGCTCACGGACTGGCGTGCGACGACGACACTCGAGCAGGGGTTGCAGCTTACCATAGACCGGCTGAGAGCTGGGAGTTGACGACTACCATGACATCGAAACAGGAAACTGCGAAAGAGGTGTTGCGGCAAGGCATATTGGAGAAAGTTGAGGAGTACTACCGGCAGGCGCACGCGGGCGAGGCATTCGTACCCGGCCAGACGCGCATTCATTACGCCGGCCGGGTCTACGACGAACAAGAACTGATAGCCGCCGTGGACGCCGCGCTCGATTTCTGGCTCACCGTCGGTCCGCGCACCGCCGCTTTTGAACGTCAACTTGCGGAATACGTCGGCGCGAACCACGCACTGACCGTCAATTCGGGATCGTCAGCTAACTTGCTTGCTATCTCGGCACTGAGGTCGGCGCGTGTCAGGCGTCCGCTCAGGCCAAGTGACGAAGTAATCACGGCGGCCATGGGCTTCCCCACCACCGCCGCCCCAATCGTGCAAAATGAGCTGGTCCCCGTATTCGTCGACTGCCAGCTGGGGTCATACAACATCGATGTGGAGCAACTCGATCTAGCCCTATCGGATCGCACACGGGCCGTCTTCGTGGCGCACATGTTGGGCAACCCCATCGAGATGGAGCCACTGATGGCGTTCGTCCAGGATCACGACCTCTACCTCGTGGAAGACACCTGCGAAGCCCTGGGATCGGTCTACGACGGACAGGCGTGTGGCACGTTTGGCGATCTATCGACGTTCAGCTTCTATCCCTCGCACCATATGACGACGGGTGAGGGCGGCGCCGTGACAACGAATAACTCGCGCCTGGCTCGCGTGGTCCGCAGTCTGCGAGACTGGGGACGTGACTGTCAATGCACGCACGAGAGTCCTCCCGAGGGGTTCTGCGGGAGACGATTCTCCTGGGAGATACCCGGGCTGGACGAGCCCTACGACCATCGCTACCTCTACGTGGAAATCGGCTACAACATGAAGATGACAGACATTCAGGCCGCCATCGGGTTGGCGCAGCTGGAGAAACTGCCCCAATTCATCGAGGTTCGTAGGCAGAACTTCCGGCGGCTGTATGAGGGTTTGAAGGCGCATGAGGAGTTTCTCATTCTGCCCACGTGGAGCCATCGAGCCGACCCCGCCTGGTTCGCTCTTCCGCTGACCATACGGCCGGGGGCGCCCTTCACCCGCCGTGAGCTGATCACCTTCCTGGAGAATCGTAACATCGAGACTCGCCTGCTGCTGGCGGGCAACCTGGTCCGGCAGCCCGGCTATCGCGACATTCGGCGTCGCGTCATCGGTGATCTCCCGACTGCGGATCTGATCCTCCGCGCCTCCTTCTTCATCGGCGTCTATCCCGGTCTGAACGAGGCACAGATCGCCTACGTGCGGGAGGCCTTTGCCGACTTCTTCGACCAGGTGTAGGTGGTTGGGATGAGCACAGAAACCACCCTGTTATCCATCATTATCTGCGCCTACAACGAGCGTCGCACCATCGCGGAAGCCATCCGCCAGGCTCGTGAGGTCGATCTGGGGCCTGCGTGGACTCAGGAAGTCATTGTAGTCGACAACTTTTCCACGGACGGGACCCGCGAGTTGCTGCAATCGCTGGATCTCCCAGAGGTACGTGTGCTCTTTCATCCCGAGAACCGGGGCAAGAGCGCCTCCATTCTGACGGGGGTCGCAGAGGCGAGGGGCGAGTACTTCGTCATATTCGACGCGGATCTTGAGTATGAGGCGGACGATTTGGCCGCTTTGGCGGCGGCAACCACACCGAATCGCACGGTGGCCGTCTTCGGATCCCGCACGCTGGGGGGGCGGAAAATCTACGAGTATGCTGAGAACTACTGGGGCGTCCAAGCCCTCACCTGGCTCGCGAACCGGGTGTTTGGTGGGCAGCTCACGGACATCGCGGTGGGGATGAAGCTGGCGCATGTAGATGTGGTGCGCTCCCTTGAATTGAGCGATCGAGACTTTGACTTGGACTTCGAGCTACCCTGCAGGCTGCTCAAGGAAGGGCACCCGATCATGGAGGTACCGATCGCCTACCACCCCCGTACGGCCGAACAGGGAAAAGGGCTGGTGGGACTGCAGGCGGTTCGCACTGGGTTTCGCTGGCTGTGGATTCTCCTGAAGGTGAGATTCGTATCGTGAGGCACTCCGGCAGGGGCTGCGCAGGATGCGCAGATTGCGAAGCTGGCGCAGATTGGGCGGATAGCACGGATTGTGGCGGGCGGGTGATGAAGTCCCAAGACGATGAGGAGAGCTAGATGAATATCGTTGTCACAGGCTCTATCGCGTACGATTACCTGATGACCTTCCCTGGACGCTTCGCTGAGCACATCCTTCCGGACCAGATCCACCGTCTGTCGGTGAGCTTCTTAGTAGATGAGATGAGGAAGCAACGGGGAGGCTGTGCTGCGAACATCGCGTACAACCTGGCCTTGCTCGGCGAGCGCCCCCGGCTGATGGGAACTGTGGGACAGGACTTCGGCGCCTACCAGATATGGCTGCAGAAACACGGCGTCGACACCTCACTCGTCCTCGTCGACCCGAATCTTCTCACGGCCTCCTTCTTTGTCAGCACCGATGAGGACGGTAATCAGATCGCCAACTTCTATACAGGCGCGATGGCTCGCGCGCGTGACCTCTCACTCACGACCCTGGATCGCCAGAACGTAGACTTCGTGGTCATCTCCCCCAACGATCCTCAAGCTATGGTCAAGTACGCCGCCGAATGCCAGAGCCTGAGCATCCCCTATCTCTACGATCCGAGCCAGCAGATCGTCCGACTGACTGGGGAGGAATTGGCTGCCGGGTTGAGCGGGGCCTCCGTGCTGGTCGTCAATGAGTATGAGTTCGAGATGCTGCGCGAGAAGACGGGCCTCACGACCCGGCAGATCCAGCTGGCCCCGAAGGAGGCCTGTATCGTGACGGACGGTGCAGAGGGGTCGCGTATCTGGACCACGCGTGACTCGTACCACATTCCGGCAGCTGTTCCGCAATGCGTGGACGACCCCACAGGCGTGGGGGATGCCTATCGAGCGGGGCTGATCAAGGGGCTGGCGCTGGAGTTGCCGTGGACGATTTCAGGCAGGCTGGGAAGCGTGGCAGCGGCGTATGCGCTTGAGCAGCCCGGCCCCCAGGGCCACCACTATTCGATGGAGGAGTTCTTGTCTCGCTTCGAGGCGTACTACGCCCAAGATGGATTCACCTCGGAGCGCTTGCCTGTCAGGCTCCTGCAGTTGAAGGACTCAACGGTCTAGAGAAGCAAAGGGCTGGATCGGGTGCTCCTTCGAAGCTCAGTCCTGACGTCCCCAGACCTCTGAGTAGGCAACGCGAGTTACCCGATTGAAGCGCTCACGGAGAGGCCTTGATAGCTGGCGGTCGCCCAACCTATGGGGGCCTTGTTCCTGTGATCGTCAAGGTGTTCCCCCCTCGACAGCGCACAGTCCGTGGCAATCATCATCGAGTCGACCAACAGAACACCGGTCGTCGGGCTGCAGA
>CAZGSX010000077.1:0-13339 GCA_964528475.1 uncultured Anaerolineales bacterium | reverse complement strand
CCGTCGAGGAACCCACTGAGGAGCCGGTAGAGGAAGAAGAACCCGCCGCGGAGGCGGTCGAAATCCGGTGGTTCATTGGCCTCGGCGCTGGCGGCAACCCGGAGGAGATCGAGAAAGAGGAGGCCTTCGTCGAGAAGTTCAACGCCGAGCACGGAGACCAGTACAAACTGGTGATGGACATCGTGCCCAACGAGACGGCCTATGACGTGCTCAAGACCCAGATTGCCTCCGGCGACGTGCCCGACATCGTCGGCCCGGTGGGTGTCCGTGGGCTGGCCAGCTTCGAGGGCGCCTGGCTCGACCTGTCGCCCTACATCGAGGCGGCGGACTATGATCTGAGCGACTTCCCCCCCGAGCTGGTCGAGTTCTATCAGTTTGGCACCGGGCAACAGCTCTTCCTGCCCTTCGCCGTTTATCCCGCGGCGCTGTTCTATAACAAGGATCTATTTGACGAGGCCGGTCTGGACTACCCGCCGCACGAGTGGGGTGCGCCCTACGCCGACGGCGACGAGTGGACCTTCGACAAGCTGCGAGACCTCGCCATGTTCCTGACGGTGGACGCCGACGGCAACGACGCCACCATGGAGGAGTTCGACCCGGACAACATCGTCCAGTTCGGCTATGACGCGCAGTGGCAAGACATTCGCGCGGACTGGACCTACTTCGGGGCCGCCAGCTTCGTAGGCCCCGACGGCAACGCACAGATGCCGGACGTGTGGCGCGACGCCGCCCACTGGTACTACGACGGCATGTGGACCGACTGGTTCATCCCCAACAGCAGCTACGTCGGTAGCGACCTTCTGGCCCAGGGCAACCCGTTCGGCTCCGGCAAGTTGGCCATGTGCCCCATCAAGAGCTGGTACACCTGCTGCACCCAGGACGCGACCAACTATGACATCGGCGCCATCCCCTCGTACGAGGGCGACATCACCAGCGAGCTGCACGCCGACACCTTTGGGATCCTGAAGGCAGCCCGGAATCCTGAAGCGTCGTTTGCGGTGCTAGGTCTAATGGTGGGCGAGTACGCGCCCGATCTGCTGGCAGTCTATGGCGGTCTGCCTGCCCGCACCAGTCAGCAGGAAGAGGCGCTGGACACCATGGCTGAGAACTTCCCCGACCTAGACCTGCAGGTGTTCGTCGACGCCTTGAACTACCCCGACGACCCCAGCCATGAGTCAGCGATGCCCAACTTCCTGAAGGCTAGCGATACCTACGCCACTTTCGCCGGCACGTATGAGACGACACCAGACCTCGATCTCGACGAAGAGCTCGACAAGCTGGTCGAGGAACTGCAGGCTGTGTTCGACGAGGTGCAATAGCTCTGCCCAAGCGAGATAGGTGGCTACTATCCCAGCAGCCACCCATCTCGCTTCGGGGCCGCAGCTGGACCGCCGGCGCTCTTTCACACGCAGAACTGGGCTTCCCGTCAGCTCCTGCCGGCTCCTCGGTGGTAGCCCGCTCAGGCCCTGCACCGAGTCTCTCGACTCGAAGTGAGCGTCCGACAACCAGCATGCGTCGACTCGAGGACAGGCTTTGAGCGACTGAGAGGCCCGGCCTCGGGCTCAGATACGTGACTAGCACCAGGGCAAAGACAGGAAGCCCTAGCGCTCATAGCACTCATAAGGAGGTACTATGGCTACAGTAAGTCGCCCTCATGTAACAGCGGAGACTCCCGTGGCTGCACGAGCTGCTGAGGAGCACCAGCCGGGCCACATACGGCGCTACCACAACAAGTGGGGGCTGATCTTCATCTCGCCGTGGATCCTCGGCTTCCTGCTCTGGATCTTGATACCCACGGTGGCCACCCTGGTCTTCTCCTTCACCAACTACAGCGCCGTCACGCCAGAGCTCACCGAGTTTGTGGGCCTGAAGAACTACATACGCCTGCCCAGCGATCCCAAGGTCGTCACCTCGCTGTGGGTGACCATCCGCTACGCCCTTCTATCGATCCCCATCACCCTGGGCTTTGGACTTCTGCTGGCGATGGTGGGGAACTCCGAGCATCTGCTGGGCAAGAACGTCTTTCGCACCCTGTTCTACATGCCGATGATGATCCCGGCCGTTGCCGGCGCGGTGATCTGGAAAGGGGTGCTGAATACGCAGACCGGCTGGTTCAACCTGGGACTTGAGGCCATAGGGATTCCGGGGCCCGACTGGATCAACAGCCCCAAGTGGATCACCCCGGCCCTGGTGTTCATCGGGCTCTGGGGCGTGGGCAACCTGATGCTGACACTGATGGCCGGCATGCAGGGCGTGCCCACCGAACTGTACGAGGCCGCCGAGCTCGATGGGGCCAACGGCTGGCAGAAGTTCCGCAACGTCACCCTGCCCATGATCTCGCCGGTCCTGTTCTACAACTTCACCCTGATGCTAATCGGAACCTTCAAGTACTTCGACATGGCCTACGTGCTCAAGGACGGCACGGGCGGACCGGCCGACCAGACCCTATTCTACGTCCTCAATTGGTACAAGAACTCCTTCGAGTACAACCTAATGGGCTACGGCTCGGCGCTGGCCTGGCTTCTGTTCCTTATCGTCTTGGTCCTGACCGTCCTGAACTTCAGGGCACAGAGCAGCTGGGTCTACTATGCGGGCGAAGGGGAGGAATAGCATGGCGGTCAAAGAACACTACCTGTCGCAAAGGCAGCGCAACATGCTGAACAAGGTCTTGGTGACCGGGATCGGTCTGTTCATCTTGTTGGTCTTTCTGGCGCCGCTGGGGTACATGGCCGTCAGCGGGATCAAGAGCACCGACCAGATCAACGATCCCGACGCCTCGCCCTTCTGGCCTCAGTCGCCTAAGACGGTCGAATACGAAGGGGAGGCCCTGCAGGTGTTTGAGGTCCCGACCGATGATGGCTTGAAGGAGCTGGCATCGGTCAAGAAGACCCGCACAATGACCAGCTTCATCGATCCGGACAATCCCGCAGCGGGCCAGATCGAGTGGGAGGGGAACTGGCGGCAGCTCACGCCGGTCTACGGGCCCGACCCGAAGTGGGAGAACTTCAAGACGGCTTGGAGCGAGTTGAACTTCCCCCGGCTGTTCCGCAACACCCTGATAATCGCAGTGACGGGGACGATCGGCGCAGTGGGGTCGTCGATCCTAGTGGCCTATGGCTTCTCGCGCTTCGATTTCCGTGGCAAGAACGTGCTGTTCATGATACTGATCGGCACGATCATCCTGCCCGTTCAGGCGACGCTGATCCCGACCTACATCGTCTTCGCCCGCCTAGGTTGGGTCAACACGTTCCTGCCCCTGATCGTGCCTCACTTCTTTGCCAACGCCTACAACGTCTTCCTGCTACGCCAGTATTTCATGCAGATCCCGCGTGAGCTCGACCAGGCTGCTATGATCGATGGGGCCAGCCCCTTCCGTATTCTGACCTCGGTCATCATACCGCAGTCGGTGCCGGCCATAACCGCGGTGTCCCTGTTCCACTTCTTCTTCGCCTGGAACGACTTCTTCACGCCGCTGATCTATCTCAGCTCCAAGCCCCAGCTATGGCCGCTCTCAGTCGGACTGCAGCGGTTCAATGCCACGTATGGACGCATGCCCAATTTGATCCAGACGGGGGCCCTGATCACCCTGGTGCTGCCGGTGATCATCTTCTTCATGGCCCAGCGGGTCTTCATGCAGGGCATCGTCTTCTCCGGAGTCGAGAAGTAACGGTTCTTGTATCCCCAAGCCCTTTCCCCTTCCTGTGCTAGGATGGGGAAAGAATGTAGGGAAGAGGAGAGCTCAAGGAGCAAGCCCTAGCCCGATCTCGCGCGCAGCCTGTGCCTTGTGTGCCATGCCCAACGGCTTGCGCCCCTCAGCGCTATCGCCGAGAGAGGTCCCATGCATGGAGAAGAGTCCGACGTACACATCCCAGCGAGGGCAAGAGTCCTACTGACCTGTATGACCGTGGCCAAGGAGATCAATCATATGACCTCGTTCGAGAACCGCAGCTTCATCCCGGCCGAGGTCGCCCGCAAGCTGCTTGACGCCGTGCTGAGCGGCAGAGGCGGGAATCCGGAGCCGAACACACCGAAAAGCTGGGCGACGATGGTATGCGGCTGTCACGAGGCGGCCCTCACCCAGTCGGCAACGCTATACGTGCTCAAACCGTAGCCATATCAGACGTCGCGATTGGATCAGCCGCATCTGCCGGCTCGTTGCGACCCATCGCTATCGGAGCCAGCTCGCTCCACAGCCGTCATCACGGCATGCGGAGCTACCACCAAGCGAGTAGAACGAGGCCGCACTGCTGTTGGCGCGCAGCCAGCTGCGTATGTTTTCGGGCAGGAGGCACTCAGTGTCGATCAAGTACCCTTACCAAGACGGAAGTAGGCCCATCCCCGAGCGGATCGAGGACCTGTTGGGCCGCATGACGCTCGCCGAGAAGGTCGGCCAGATGTGCCAGATGAACGGCCGAGACGACGCGGAGACGTGGCTCCGTGAACACCACGTCGGATCGTTCCTCCACATGTTGGGGGAGGAGACGAACGCGCTCCAAGGGGTGGCGGCCCAGACACGTCTGGGCATTCCCCTTCTCTTCGGCATCGATGCCATCCACGGTCACGCCTTCTGGCCCACGTCGACGGTGTTTCCGACCCAGCTGGCGCTCTCGTGCACCTGGAACCCAGAACTCGTTGAAGAGGTTGGCCGCATAACGGCCACAGAGGCCGCCCACACGGGCGTGCACTGGACCTTCTCGCCCGTTTTGGGGGTCGCGCGAGATCTGCGCTGGGGTCGGATCGGGGAGACGTTCGGCGAGGACCCCTACTTGGTGTCCGAGCTGGGCAGCGCCATGATCCGGGGATACCAGGGAGAGGCGCTCTCCGCCCCCGACGCCATTGCCGCCTGCGGCAAGCACTACGCAGGCTACTCAGGCGCCCAAGGCGGGCGTGACTCGTCTGAGGCCGCTCTTTCGGAACGAGCGATGCGCTCTACCTATCTGCCCCCCTTCCAGGCCGCGGTCGAGGCTGGCTGCGCAACGCTCATGGCCGGCTATCAAGCCATCGATGGCATCCCTTGCTCCGCCAACCGCTGGCTGCTGTCTGACGTACTGCGGGACGAGTGGGGATTCCAGGGCTTCGTGGTCTCGGACTGGAAGAACGTCGAGCACATGAACGACGAGCAACAAGTCTCTCCCAACCTGATGGACGCGGCGATGCGTGTCGTCTCGGCGGGCAACGACATGGCGATGAACACGCCGCGCTTCACGAAGCTCGTCATTGATCTGGTGGAGCGAGGGGAACTGGACGAGACGGTGGTCGACCAGGCTGTCCGCAACGTCCTGCGCGTGAAGTTCGCGCTTGGTCTCTTTGACGGGAATCGCTACGCGGACCTCGACAAGCGAGCCGAGACCATTGGCTGCGCCGCTCACCGGGCGGTGGCCTTGGCAAGCGCTTGCCAGTCCCTGGTGTTGCTCAAGAATGAAGAAGGGTTTCTTCCCCTAGCTGAAGATGTGAGGCGTCTCGCCGTGATCGGCCCCAACGCCGATGATCGTCAAGCCCAGTTGGGCGACTGGGTACAGTGGAGCGGGCAGTTAGGAGAGACTGGCCTGCCGGGCCGCACCAGCGAGAGCGTGATCACGGTGCTCGACGGGATTCGCGCCCGCGCAGGAGATCGCGCCTCGGTCGACTACGCCCGCGGCTGCAACGTGATCGATCCCGCGGTGGACGGGATCCCTGAGGCAGCCGCATTAGCTGCTGCTGCTGATGTCGCCATCGTCGTCGTGGGAGACAACCTGGAGCAGGTTGGAGAGACGAAGGATCGAGCGAATCTCGATCTGAGCGGCGGACAGAAGGCCTTGCTGGAGGCTGTCTACGCCACTGGGACACCCATGGTGGTGGTGCTGATGAGTTCTAAGCCGCTGACAATTCCCTGGGTTGTCCAGCACGCACAGGCGCTGCTGGCGACCTGGAACCCTGGTCTGGAGGGGGGCACAGCCGTCGCCGAAACCCTCTTTGGCGATCGAAACCCCAGCGGCAAGCTGACCATCTCCTTTCCCTACCATGTGGGGCAGCAGCCCGTGTACTACGACCTGATCCCCGGTTGGCACGGGGAGGCCAAGTACGTGGATATGCCAGCTGAACCGCTCTTTCCCTTTGGATACGGCTTGAGCTACACGCGCTTCAGTTACTCCCACCTAGAGCTCGCTTCAGACGTGCTGACGGAAGGGGAGACGCTCCGCGTGGCAGTGGATGTCCAGAACGTGGGGGACCGATCGGGCGTTGAGATTGTGCAACTCTATGTCAATGATCGCTTCAGCTCGGTCACCACGCCGCTCAAGGAGCTGAAGGGCTTCGCGCGCGTGGAACTGGCGCCGGGTGAGAGGAGGACCGTCGAGCTTGAGCTGCGCTGCGAGCAGTTGGCGCTGGTGAATGCTGAGCTGGAGACGGTCGTCGAGCCGGGGACGTTCGAGGTGATGGTGGGGGGCTCGTCGCGAGACGAGGATCTGCTCAAGGATTCGTTCGACGTAGTGGGCTAGCCGAAATGACACCATGAACGCATACGATCCTCCGATTGACGTCACAGAAGAACAAGGTGGCTTCGACGATCAGCGGCGCGAGTACGTGATCAGGCGGCCCGATACGCCCCTGCCTTGGATCAACTACCTCGGCTCCGAGAGGTATTTCGGACTCATCTCGAACACGGCGGGTGGCTATAGCTTCTATCGCGACGCGCGGCTGCGACGGATCACCCGCTATCGCTACAACAACGTGCCCACCGATTGCGGTGGGCGCACCATCTACCTGCGCGATGATGAAAACGGCGCTTTCTGGTCTCCCACATGGCAGCCGACGCGCCGCGATCTGGAGGCGTACACCTGTCGCCACGGATTGGGCTATACCGTCATCAGCTCGACGTACACTGGCATCGCGGCCCAGACGCGGTACTTCGTGCCCCTGGGCGCAGATCTGGAGATCTGGCAGCTGAGACTCACGAACCGTCGACCCTCCTCGGCCCGTCTGTCGATCTTCTCGGCCGTCGAGTTCTGCCTGTGGGACGCATGGGACGACGCGACCAACTATCAGCGCAACTTGAACACGGGAGACGTTGAGATCGATGACGGTGTGATCTACCACAAGACCGAGTATCGGGAGCGGCGGGATCACTTCGCTTTCTTCGCCTGCTCCGAGCCGCCCGTGGGCTTCGACACCCAGCGCGACGCCTTTCTGGGCCCCTACCGGGGATGGGACGATCCAGCGGCAGTCCAGGGAGGAGCATCCTTCAACTCTATCGCCCACGGCGGAGCGCCGATGGGCTCCCACCACCTCCGATTCGATCTGGCCCCCGGGGAGACGCGGCAGGTACGCTTCTTGCTGGGTTATCATGAGAACCCACAGGATCGGAAGTTCGATCCGCCTGAATCAAATGCCATCGACAAGAGGACGGTGCGACCGGTGATCGAGCGCTACCTCAACCCCGCGGCGGTGGATGAGGCCTTCGCCGCGCTGGGCGATCACTGGGACGCGTTGCTGGCGCGATGCCAGGTCGAGACACCTGACGTCCACACCGATCGCATGGTCAACATCTGGAACGCCTACCAGAACATGGTCACCTTTAACCTCTCGCGCTCGGCCTCCTACTTTGAGTCAGGGGTGGGACGGGGGATGGGCTTCCGGGACTCGAACCAAGATCTGCTGGGGTTCGTGCATATGGTTCCGGAGCGCGCTCGGGAGCGGATCCTGGACCTGGCGGCGACCCAGCTGGAGACGGGCGGGGCCTACCACCAGTACCAACCCCTCACTAAACGGGGCAACGACGCTTTGGGGAGCGGCTTCAATGACGATCCGCTCTGGCTCGTGCTGGCTGTCGCTGCCTATCTGAAGGAGACGGGGGATGTGGCCCTCCTGCAAGAGCTGGTGGCGTACGAAAACCAGCCTGGGAGCGAGCAGCCGCTCTACGACCATCTCCGGCGTAGCATCCACTACACATTGGATCGTCTGGGGCCGCACGGACTGCCCCTCATCGGCCACGCGGATTGGAACGACTGCCTCAATCTGAACTGCTTCTCCGAGGAGCCCGGGGAGTCCTTCCAGACCGCCGGGAGTGACGAGGGCGGCGTGGCCGAATCGGTCTTCATTGCTGGGCAGTTCGTCCTGGCCGCGCGGGAGATGGTCCAGATCGCCCGTATGCGCGGCTTGTCGAAGGAGGCGGAGCGCTATGCCAGCGCGGCCGACGCTATGCAGGCCGCCGTGCTGACCCACGGCTGGGACGGAGACTGGTTCCTGCGTGCCTACGACCATGTCGGGAACCGGGTCGGCTCCCACGCGTGCGAGGAGGGGCAGATCTTCGTCGAGCCGCAGGGGATCTGCGTCATGGCCGGCGTCGGCTTGGAGAACGATCACGCCGAGCGCGCGCTGGACGCGGTCGCGGAGCGGCTGGCGACGGAGGACGGCATCCTCCTGCATCAGCCAGCGTATACCCGCTATTACGTCAACCTGGGTGAGATCTCCTCCTACCCGCCTGGGTACAAGGAGAATGCCAGCGTCTTCTGCCATACGAACCCTTGGATCATGATCGCGGAGGCGATGATTGGGCGCGGCGACAAGGCGCACGACTACTACACACGCATCAACCCGTCGGCGCGGGAGAGGCTCAGCGACGTTCATCGCTGCGAGCCCTACGTCTACGCCCAGATGATTGCAGGACGCGATGCGCCCACGCACGGCGAGGCCAAGAACTCTTGGCTGACGGGCACCGCAGCGTGGAACTACGTGGCGATCACCCAGTGGATTCTGGGCATCCGTCCCACCTACAGCGGCCTGCGAGTCGCACCGGTGATCCCTGCCAGCTGGGCCGCGTTCAAGGTCAAGCGGACCCACCGGGGAGTAGTCCATCACATCAAGGTGCGGCGCGAAGGACCGGGCAATACGGTCGCGATTGCGGTCGACGGACAGCCGATCGCAGGAGATGTCATCCCCTGCCCGCCCCGTGGGACCACAGAGTTGTCTGTCGAGGCGGTGCTGTTGTAAGCGATGGAGCATCCGAACATGAAACTATGGCTTGGCCTGTCTGCTCTCTCCCTACTGCTGACGGCGTGCGCAGCGTCATCCGGGCCATCCGCCACCCCCACGATGACACCGACGCCCACAGCCTTTCCATCCCCCACGGCTACTGCCACATCCAAACCGCCCCCTACAGTGACGCCCAGCGCAGACTGGGAGCTCGTCTGGTCCAGTGAGTTTGACGCGCCCGATGGTTCCGGCCCCAATCCTGACAAGTGGTCGTTCGTCACCGGAGGAGGAGGCTGGGGGAACGCTGAGCTTCAGAACTATACCGACCGGCGTGAGAACGCGGCTATCGAAGATGGGGCCCTGCTAATCTGCGCGCAAGAGAACAAGGGCGGCTACCGCTACACCTCGGCGCGGTTGAGGACTCAGGACAGAGCAGACTGGACCTACGGGCGCTTCGAGGTGCGGGCCCGCCTGCCGTATGGGCAGGGGATCTGGCCCGCTGTCTGGATGCTCCCCTCCCACAGCGAATATGGCGGGTGGCCCACGGGCGGAGAGATCGACATCATGGAGATGCTGGGGCAGAATCCGACGCGCGCCTACGGCACCCTCCACTACGGTACCCCGCATACCCACAGCGGCCACTACTACACCCTGCGAACCGGAGAGACGTTCGCCGACGATTATCATCTCTTCGCGCTCGAGTGGAAGCCCGGTGAGATCCGCTGGTATGTGGACGGCTACCACTACCACACGGAGACGGAGTGGTTCACGTCGGCGCCGGACGCCCCTTACCCCGCACCTTTCGACCGACCGTTCCACTTGATCCTCAACGTGGCCGTGGGCGGCCGCTGGCCAGGATACCCAGACGAGACGACCGAATTCCCGCAGTGTATGGCCGTGGACTACGTACGCGTGTACCAGGCCGGTGAAGGCGACGGTTGAGCGCTGGGCGCTGCTGGGGAGGATATGACAGGGAGGTTTTGATGAGACGCCACACCCTTTTGATGGCTTTTCTGGCACTGAGTGTTCTGCTGACGCCTGCTGGCTGCAGACAAGCCACCCCCGCTCCGGAAGCGGCGACAGCCGCACCGGAGACGTCCGTACCGGCGACGGCAGCGGCGACCGAGGAGCCAGTCTTGACATCGTCGCCGGCACCAAGCCCTGCTACAGAGACAGAGCTGCTCGCGCCAGAAGGCGTCCCGCGGGAGACCTACTACGCACCCTTCCCGTTGCCCATCACGCTGGACGGCGATCTGAGCGATTGGCAGGGCGTGCCCCACGTCACCATCCCAGAGGAGGCGGACGACTATCCGGACCTGTCCTCGATCACCTTCGCCGCCGCGGCGGACGACACGCACCTCTACTTCATGGGCGACGTGACTGATGACAACATCATCAGCGGTGAGCATGGCACCGAATACTGGAACGAGGACTCGGTGGAGTTCTATGTGAACGCTACGGGAGAGCTGAGCTTGACTAGCTATACCGACGGTGTGGCGCAGATCACGGTCCCTGCGTTGAACATCGGCCTGAGCCCCGAGGAGTCCATTGTGGCCGGCGTCCGGGGCGACGCGGTGGATGCGCAGGTGGCGGCCGTCGAGACCGACAAGGGCTATGCCGTCGAGGTGGCCGTCCCCCTGAAGAACGACGTGTGGAACATCCGCCTGGATCATGGCAACGTCATCGGCTTCCAGGTCCACTTGAACGGCGCCTCGACCGCCAACCGCGATCTCAAGCTCATCTGGTCAGCCGCTGACAAGGCCGACACATCGTACCAGAACCCCAGCGTCTTTGGCGAGCTGGTCTTCTTCGAGATCGGCCAGACAGAGGTAGCGAAGGTCGAGCCCACCCCCGGGCCCACCGCCATCCCCGTGCCAGACGATGCGGTCTACAAGCAGGCCGACCTGCCGATCGCAGACCGGGTGGCCGACCTGCTGGAGCGGATGACGCTGGAGGAAAAGGTCGGGCAGATGACGCTGGTCGAGAAGGGCAGCATCGTGGAGGAGGACATCGCCCGGCGCGCCATCGGGGGCCTGCTGAGCGGGGGCGGTGGCTACCCGGAGAGGAACACGGCCGAGGCCTGGGCCGAGATGGTCGACGGCTTCCAGGCTCGTGCCTTGGAGTCGCGCCTAGGCATCCCCATGATCTACGGCGTCGACGCCATACACGGACACAACAACGTCTACGGGGCCGTCATCTTCCCCCACAACGTGGGGCTGGGCGCGGCCGGAGATCCGGGTTTGGTGGAGCGCATCGGCCGCGCCACCGCCGTCGAGATGATCGCCACGGGCATCTACTGGAACTACGCGCCCTGCATCGCCGTGCCTCAGGACATCCGCTGGGGGCGGACCTACGAGGGCTACAGCGAGGACCCGGATCTGGTCTCGGCTCTGGGCGCGGCCTACATCCGCGGTCAGCAGGGCGACAGCCTGGCCGCGCCAGACACCGTCCTGGCCACGCCCAAGCACTTCGTCGGCGATGGCGGGACGGTTTGGGGCAGCTCGACGACCCCCGGGTACCAGATCGACCAGGGCGTCACGGACGTGGACGAGGCCACCCTTCGTGCCGTCCACCTGCCGCCCTATGAAGCCGCTATCGAAGCCGGGGCCAAGAGTATCATGGTCTCCTACTCCAGCTGGGGCGAGATCAAGATGCACGCCCAGGAGTACCTGATCAGCGACGTGCTCAAGGGGGAGCCTCCTGAAGGCCTGGGCTTTGACGGCTTTGTGGTCTCCGACTGGGGCGGCGTCGACCAGATTGCGGACGACTACTACGAGGCGGTCGTGGCGGCCATCAACGCCGGCATCGATATGAACATGGTGCCCTACGAGTACGGGCGCTTCATGGACACCCTCATCCAGGCGGTCGAGGGCAGCGATGTGTCCCTTGAGCGCATCGACGAGGCCGTGCGGCGCATTCTGACGGTCAAGTTCGAGATGGGCTTGTTCGATCACCCCTTCTCCGACGAATCCCTGTTGGCCGAGGTGGGCTCTGAAGCGCGTCGCGCCCTCGGCCGGGAAGCGGTGAGCAAATCGTTGGTCTTGCTCAAGAACGATGAGGCCACGCTGCCGCTTTCGAAGGACGCACAGTTGATCAATGTGGCCGGGCTGGGCGCCGACGACATCGGCACGCAGTGCGGTGGTTGGACCATCGAATGGCAGGGGGAAACCGGCGAGATCACGCCGGGAACCACGATTCTGGAGGGCATTCAGGGCGCGGTCTCGCCGACCACGGCGATCGACTACGACCCCTATGGGCACTTCGAGAACCCGGCGGATGTCTGCATTGCGGTGGTCGGCGAGGAGCCCTACGCCGAGGGCCAGGGCGACAGCGCTAGTCTGTCGCTGCCCATCGGCGACATACGGATGCTCAGGCGTCTGCCCGATCAGTGCGACCGAATCGTCCTCGTGCTCATCTCCGGCCGCCCCTTGATCGTGACCGACTATATCGATGATTGGGACGCGTTTCTGGCGGCCTGGCTGCCGGGTACCGAGGGCGACGGCGTGGCTGATGCCCTGTTTGGCGACGTGCCGTTCAGCGGCCAGCTACCCTACACCTGGCCGCGGTCGGTGGATCAGCTGCCGCTAAGCGCCCTCGAAGAGAACGGCGAGGAACCACTGTTCCCGTTCGGCTACGGTCTGCCGTAGAGGGCAAGGGGGAATCCTGCGATGCCGGACGGAGAAGGAAAAGGGGGTGCCTATTAGACGGTAGAGTGACCGGGACACGGTCTGGGAAGAGCCTGGATAGTAGAGAGGTTCGCCCCCCTTCCTCGCACGCTGCTTGGGACAACGAAGGCGGGAGATGGGCGAACCACTCACTCGCATTATAACAGAAAGGGCAGGACGATGAAATCGAAAAGAACTTTTGTGGCGCTTGGACTCCTCCTGGCGAGCATTGCGCTTCTCAGTGCGACCATGGGGCTTCTGAGCATGACGCCAATGGCCGCGGCGAGCGCGAAACAGGCTGCGGCCGAATTACCGATCATCGACGACTTTGAAGACGGTCTGCCAGCTGGTCTCAGTGTATTCTCCGACAAGATTGATGGTGCAGCTGGAGGGAAAACCACGGTCAGCGCAGTGACAGCGACGATGGACCTGCCGACTATCCCACCCATCACCGACACTATGGTCCTGTCCTTCTCCTACGATCTCATCATCAACGACTGGGGCTACGCATACGGCGGCTTCAATCGCGCTTTCGATACCTCCCAGGACTGGAGCAGCTACGACGGCCTTAGCTTCTGGTTCTACGGGATGAATACGGGCAACACCATCGAGGTGGAGCTGTGGGACGGCGGCACCAGCGGGTCCGAGTCCGAGCGTTTTGAGCACGAGTTCGTGGACGACGTGGCCGGTTGGCGCCAGTTCAAGCTGCCCTTCGCCGACTTCGA
>CAZGSX010000076.1:0-14356 GCA_964528475.1 uncultured Anaerolineales bacterium | reverse complement strand
TCCGTGGCGACGGGAGGGGATGTGGCGAACCGGACGCCCTTATCCGTCAAGGCTGCCTTCGCGCGGGTCGTCAGATCGGTCCGGAAACGGTTCTGGTCCCGTGGGTCGATGGCGTAAGCCTTGAGGCGATACTGGGTGCCCCACGGCCTCTCGGTAACAATCACGCTGATAGGTTGAGCTAGATCCAGGAATGGGCTGGTCTGCCCCACGCGGTACAGTGCCTGCTGAACCTGCGCTGCATCGTGCTGAGGGTCGAGGTAGAACTCCGTGACGCACAGCAGGTGTGCCGTACCGTCGTTGGCATTGCGGATGATCCTATCCCAAAGCTTTAGGTGCGGGATGATCACCACGTCGTCATCGAGGGTCACGATCCTGGCGGTGCGCATCCCGATCGCGGTCACCTCACCGTAGGCTCCGTCGATCTCAATCCAATCGCCCAGCCGATAGGGCATCTCGTAGAGAACGACAATGCCGGCGATGAGGCTGCTCACGTAGTCCTTGAAGGCGAAGCCCAAGGCCAGGCCGACGGCGCCCATCAGCGTCAGGAGGTTCTCAAACGTCGGCTTAACGACCCGAGGCAGCACGAGGACGATTGCAGTGACCAAAACCAACAGCCGCACGACCGGCACGGCGGCCAGCATCTGGTGCCGGGTCCGCCCGGACGAGGCTTCAGCAAGCCACGTCAATAAGCGACGGCTGACGACGATCAGCAGCCAGGCGCCTATGATGATGGCAGCGACCTGAACCAAATTGATCTGGCTTAAGTCGCCCACGACTCCGGTGATCCCCTCTTGTCCGTTCATCGCATACCCCTAGAAATCGTCGGTCAAATAGCCACCGATCTGGAGAAACTCCCGCACCGGGGGATAGCCGATGGCAGTCACGTGCCAGCGGCCTCGGTCCTGGGCCAGTAGCCCGGCGACGCGCAGTGCGTCAAGCGTGTCGGTGATCCGGTTCGCCGTGATGGGCAGAAGGCGTCGCAGCAGATCGGCCGAAAGACCATCGTGTAGCAGGAGAGCGTGGAGCACGAAGGCGGTGTCGCGCACATTTCCGGACGGCACCGACGGACGCCCCACGCGGGACCACGGAATCACCCAGATGGTTTGGCCAGTCACCGGATGCTCCGAGCCACCCCCCTCGGACACGTCATCGAGGGGCTCGCTACTCAGCGCAGTCCGCCAGATGGCCCAAGCCACGCCGAGATTGCCCCGACTATAGGTGGCCAGGTGATGCAAGAAGCCGCTCTGATCATTACCATCCGCTTCTCCCGTGTAAGATGGAAGCACGTCACTGCCGTCGTCGGACAGGCGAAAGCGCACCTCTCGGCCACGGGCGCGCTCAGCCAGGCTGCGGAAGCAGACGGCCAGCCGGGTCTCGTCGTACGCCTGCAGGGTCAACGGGGGCGGCAGCCAGCCGCGCCACACGTGACCCAAGAAGGCCCAGGCCCAGCTATGGCAACCGATCAGGCCAGGGCCAAGCTTGCCCGCGTGGGCCTGATCGAGAAACCTACAGATCAGATCGAGGCCATCGGCGTGCCGCAGATAGAGCCCCTCCAGGTTCGGCAGCACCCAGGGGCCTCCATCGCTGAAGGCCTCGGACGCCCAAGCTCCGTCTCCGGCGAGGATCTGCTCCTCCGATGGCAGCGAGAGAACGCGCCAGCCGTGCCGCTCGGCCCACGTCGTCAGGATCACACCGCGACGGATGTGCGGGGGCGTGACCAGAAGGCGGACGGGCTCGTCCTGGGACCGGTCCGAAACCCAGTCACCGAGAGCAGCATCGAGCGCAGCCGCCGCCTGGGACCACTCAGGCAGCGGTGCGGCACGCTGGAGCCGCCACTCAGGAAGCCTGGTCAGCTCCTCCTCCGGCTTGACCTGGGGAACAGCCTCCGCAATGTCAGGGCGCAGCCTGCGCCACCAGGTACTGAATCTGCGTTTCGTGGACTCCACGACATCGGGCGGCGGTGGTTCATACTCCCCAACCGGGACGAACTGCCACATCGCGGTGGGCTCTCCTTCGGCGTTGTATCCCTCAGCAGCTTCGGACGATGGCGGCATCATGTGTCTCCGTGTAAGGCAACTCTGTCACCAAGCACTCGCGATGGCGCTCGCGCGAGCCGATGGGTCGCGCAAGCGCGTCCTTCGCCAAGCGGGTCCATCCTGCGGATCTCCGATACCCTACTATTCAACTATTCACCGACGGCGACGCCACGCCTGAGAGGTGGCTTCACCGGGGCTGAGCAGGCCAGCCAGCAGGCCAGACCGACAACAGCACGCTCGCGACTACCCGGTCTTCGCCTCTCCCGTCGTCACGCCGAGCATGCAGAGCAAGGCCAGGACGAAGAACCCCGGCGTGACAAGAAAGATCGTGTTGTAGTTGCTCCCGGTGAGGTCAATCACCCAGCCATTGAGGATGGGACCGACCACGGCAGCGAGCGTACCCGCCACGTAGTAGAGGCCGGTGTAGGTGCCGAGCGCGGCCTCGTTGGGCGAGGTATCCACGACCATAGGCAGGCTGTTGATATTCACCAGAGACCAGGCGACTCCGCCCACTGCCAGCAGGGCGACGATGGCGGGGACAGTAGGTGTGAAAAAGGCCACGACCAGCAGCGTCGCAAAGACGACCAAGCCGGTGATAATGGTCCGCTTGCGCCCGAACCGGGTGGCGACGAAGCCACTGGGAATGGCAAAGACGATGAAGGTGACATACGCCACACTGAGGATCATACTCGCGGTCGACTCCGTGACCCCCAGAGTGGTCACTCCGTAGGAGCTGAAGAAGGTCTCTATGGCGTTGTAGCCGACGAACCAGAAGAAGATGGCCAGAATGAGAAACGTCAGGCTGCGGGCCTGCTCGGCCGGGATGTCCCGCAACGCCGAGAAGATGCCCATCCCCTGCTCCCGCTCCGCGGCCGACTCGACGAGCTTGGGGGGCTCTTTGATGCGCCAGAAGAGGATGGACACCGCGATCAACGTCACCACTCCCCCGACCCAGAACGGCAGCGGCCGATAGATCTTGTACAGCAAGCCGCCCACCAGGAAGGCGAAGATCCCTCCCAACCCGCCCATCAAGTTGATCACCCCATTCGCCTTGGAGCGAAGGGGGGACGGCACCAGGTCCGGCATCAGGGCGATAATGGGCGTGCGGAAGGCAGCCATGGCAAGCAACATGACGCCCAGCGCAACGATGAAGGCCAAGAACGGCCCTGTCAACTGGCCAACCTCGCCATTGAGCGAGGGCGGGATCATCTGCGGTGGCAGGGGAATGAGAAAGAACGCGAGCACCGCTACAGGGGCGAAGCCTATGATATAGGGCATGCGACGCCCGAAGCGGGTGTGGGTGCGGTCGCTCAGCGCGCCTGTGAGCGGCTGGATGAAGAAGGCAGCGATGTTGTCCAGAGTCATGATGATGCCGGTGACCGTGGCACTCAGCCCGAACCCAGCGGTGGACGCCTCAAAGCCCGGGCGACCCGCCTGCAGATAGACGGGCACATAAGTGTTGTAGACGGCCCACATCACGCTGGTGGCGAAGAAGCCGAAGCCGATGAGGAAAGTCTTCCTGTAGTTGAGTTTCTGTTCCATGGGACCTCACTTGGTAGAGCCGGATGACGATGGGCGCTAGGCTACCACGGAACAGGGAATCGGACAAGCAGAGTCATCAGGCGGAGGTGGACATCGACCATGCGAATGACAACAGACGAGGTGGCCCATGGTCCTTGCTTCGCCGCCTCACCTTCAAGCCGTTCCGGCGCGTCAACTGGCTCGCTAACCGGTCAGCCAGGGATCCGTTACGGCAGGGGGAATGGCCGCCGGAGGGTGGTTCCGTTTCGAGTGGAAGTGCCAGCGCGCGTCGACGGTCTCGTCTCAGAGAGGCCAAAACACCGGCACTAAGAGGAGGCAGAGGGCGTAGATCAGGACCGTCAGGAGCGCCCCCACCTTGAGGAAGTCGAGAAAGCGATACCGTCCCGGGCCGTAGACGAGCAAACAGGCGGGCTCCAGCGGCGTGAGGAAGGAACAGCTGGCGGCCAAAGCGATCATCATGGCGAAGCTGCGCGGGTTCAGTCCCAGCTGATCCGCGGTGCGAACAGCTACCGGCAGAACGACCGCAGCAGCTGCCTGATTCGACATCGGCTGTGTCAGCAACACCGTCAGCCCAAAGAAGGCAGAGAGCAGCCAGGCGGGGCCCGCGCCTCCCGCCAGGCGCACGATCTGGTCGGCAAGGAAGGCAGCTGTGCCCGTCACCTCCATGGCCGTACCAAGCGCCAGCATGGAGGCGATCAAGATCAAGACGGTCCAGCTCACCCGGTTGTACGCCTCCTCCGGGGTGATGCACCGCGTGGCGAAGACCAACACCGCCCCGAGCAACATGGCCACCGGCAAGGAGACCAGATTGAACGTTCCCGCCAGCACTACGGCACCGAAGATGGCCAGGGCCACGGGTGCGCGACGCCGAAGCTTGATGGAGACGTCGGGCAGACTGAGCCTGCGAAAGAGGTCCTGTCGCTCCAGGGCATCGATGCGCGCCTCCCGTCCCTGCACGACGAGCACGTCACCCACCTGGAAGCGGATCGTGCTCATCTTACGCTTCAGGGTCTCCCCCTGTCGATTGATGGCCAGGACCTGGAGGCCGTATCGATCGCGGAAATCGAGGCCTTGCAGGGTTCGCCCCACCAGCGGCGAGTCCGGAAGCACCACCACCTCAGTGAATCCCATCTCCTCTGGAACGATCTCCTGGTGAGGGAACTTGACCTCGGCCCGGATCTCCAGGCTGGCCTCCTCCTTGACATCTAGGATGCTCCGCCGCGGTCCCTCCACGAGAAGTACGTCCCCCTCCTCCAACTTGGTGGAGGCACGAGGGACCACGTATTGGCTGCTCCCACGCATGATCCTCAGCACCTGGAGGTCCATCTCCGAGCCCAGGGCAGAGGCACGCAGGCTCTTCCCGGCGAGCGCCGACTCGGGCGGGATCAGAACCTCAGTGAAGTAAAGGCGCGTGCTAATCTGTTGAATCTCCTCTGCGGGGATGCGATCGGGGACCAGATGGCGTCCCAGGAGGAACATGTAGGTTATGCCCACGACAGCGATGGGGATGCCCACTGGGGCCAGCTCGAGCATCCCGATGGGCGCCAGACCGAGATCCTGCATGAGGCCACTGACGACGATATTGGTGGACGTACTGATAAGCGTGATGGAGCTGGCCAGAATGGAGGCGAAAGCGAGGGGCATCAGGAACTTGGCAGGGCTGACCTTCATGCGGCGAGCCACGGTGATCACAATGGGCATAAAGAACGCCGTGGCTGTCGTGTTGCTCATAAACGCGCCGACCAGAACAGCGATGACCATCACGCCCAACAGAATCAACTCCTCGCCGGCCTCACTTCTGGCGAGGAGTACTCGGCCCACAATGTCGGTCACCCCGGTCCGCATGAGAGCCGCTACGAGCACCAGGAGGCCCAGCATCATCAGCACCACCTCGCTCCCGAAGCCCGTAAACGCCTGCTCAGGGGACAGGACGCCGCTGAGAACGAGGAACAGCATGATACCCAGGGCGGCGACATCCACAGGTATCGTTTCGATGGAGAAGAGAACCAGTGCTGCCCCGACTGCGCCCAGAACGAGTGCGATTTGGATATCCATGTGTTTTCCGTGCAGCGGTGATTCGCGGCCTTGGAGACTGAAGGGGATTATACTAGCGAGCCGCCGGTCTGCCAACCGACTGCAAGGGACGGCCTGTGACGGTGCGCAAGCCCGACCTGGCGCTATGGCATTCTCAAGTCAGATCCGCCAGACCCTTTTCATCGATACGGCAATTAACCACTGCTCCTGCAGGGATGCGAACCTCACCTGCCGCCGCCATCATCCAGCAGGCATGCTCGCGGGCGTCCGTGGACGCGGACCTTCGACGAGGGCTGCGCCGCAGGGGAAGCCGACCCACGGCCCTGCGCTCTCGACGTTCACTTGCTCAAACCTCCGGATTAGTCCGCGAGGGGTCTTCAGGAGGGCGTCGGTGCGTCCAATAGAGCCCCCCGGGTCCTCGACGGGGCGCCGGCTCAAGGAACGTTGCTTGAAGTTTCCCGATTTCCGGGTACACTGACGGTCCCGTGGAGAAGGCGGGGCGCAAGATGCGTGCAAGCCCGAGGGAGGACCAAGGCCCCGGGACAGGGTGCAAAGGGCCCAGTGAAGGAGGAGTGTAGATGCAGATCGTGACAGATAGCGGGACCGACCTCGGGCTGTCCTCAGAGCAACTGAAGGCACTGGGGATCCATGTAGTTCCCCTGGTCGTGTCCCTGGACGGTAAAAGCTACCGTGAAGGTCTGGACATTGAACCGGAGCGTTTCTACGCGCTGCTGGCAAAGACCGACACCCTGCCTAGTACCTCACAGCCATCCGCGGGGGAGTTCGCCGCGGTGTACAAGGAGATTGCGAAGATAGACCCAGAGATCCTGTCCATCCACATGTCGTCGGGTCTCAGCGGGACCTACCAGGCGGCCCAGGCAGGCGCACGAATGGTTCCAGAAGCCGATGTAACACATGTGGACACGAAGACCCTTTCGGCAGGCTCTGGATGGCAGGTGGAAGCGGCGGCGCGAGCTGCCAAGGCAGGGTGGTCGAAGGACCGCATTCTGAAGTTGATCGACGCCATCGGGGCGGCCACCGAGAGCGTGTATACGCTCAAGGACCTCACGTATCTGATCCACGGGGGACGCATCAGCCACTTGAAAGGCCTTCTGGCCTCCCTGCTGAACATCAAGCCGCTCATCGGCGTGGAAAAGGCCCGTGGCACTTACATCCAGCTGGGCCAGGCCCGCACGTTCGGAAGGGCTGTGGAAAGCCTGGCTGACCACCTGCTAGGGCATCACGCCGCCGGCACGCCGCTGCGCGTCCAGGTGCTCCACTCAAACAACCCAAGCGGGGCAAACCTGCTCCGGGATGCCGTCGACCGACGTTTCGAATGCAGCTGGCTCCCCATCGGTTCGATCTCGCTGGTTCTGGGCGCGCACACGGGGCCGACGATGGTGGGCGTCGCGTACGCACCGCTTACGGCATTCGCTGACGTACCGTAGGCTGGAGTACCTCGCCAGCGCGGGATTCGACCCCCGCCCCAATGACCGTGTGGAAGCGGGGATCGGAACGGACGGAGCGCGAAGGGGCGGTGGCTACGCGAAGTGAAAAAAGGAGGACGTTGGTGACGCGGGAAGACGAACAGCTGACCAGAGTAGGCAACCTCCAGGAGCAGATGAGACACGCGGGCGTCGAGCTGACCGCGATCGCTCCCACATCGAATATGCGATACCTGCTGGGGTTCGCGCCGATGGCCGATGAGCGGTTGTGCTTGCTGCTGGTGACGCCTCAGGCGACCCAGCTGGTGGTGCCGGCGCTCAACGCGGAACAGGTGGAGGCAGAGGCGGCGATCGATGGTGTGAGATGGGCCGACGACGAGGGGCCATGGGAAGCCCTGAGGGAGGCGCTGGTTGAGCTGAATGCGCTGGAGCCCGCCGTACTAGCGGCGGACGCCGCCATGCGGGCTGACTTCCTGCTGCTTCTGCAGGAGGTAGCTAGACCGAGACAGTCAGTGAGTGCAAGTGATCTGATGGCCACGCTGCGCATGCATAAGTCCGACAGCGAGATCGAAGCGCTGGCGCGTGCAGCCCACCAGGCCGACCGCGTGATGATGGTGGGCGCCGAAGCCTGCCGGCCGGGCGTGACTGAGCGCGAGGTCGCAGAGCGGATGGCGCAAGCCTTCCGGAACGACGGTGCGGAGGAGGTCCACGCCACGCTGGTCGCCTCCGGACCCCACAGCGCCTTCCCCCACCATGAGGCAGGTGAGCGTGAGCTGGCCCTGGGGGACACGATCGTCATCGACATTGTGGGTACGCTGGACGGGTACAACTCCGACATCACCCGGATGGTGCACCTGGGCGAGCCCTCGGCGGAATTGCGGAAGGTGTATGCCATCGTGCTGGAGGCGAACCGGCGGGGGCGCCAGACGGCGCGGGCCGGGGCGCGGGCATGCGACGTCGACCGCGCGGCGCGGTCCGTCATTGAGGAGGCGGGCTACGGCGAGGCGTTCATCCACCGCACGGGCCACGGGCTGGGGCTGGATGTGCACGAACCGCCGTGGATCTCCGCCTCGAACACGCAGGTCCTGGAGCCAGGAATGGTCTTCTCCGTCGAGCCGGGAATCTACCTGCCCGGGCGGTTCGGGGTGCGAATCGAGGACATCGTGGCCGTGACGGATGGTCCGTGCCGATGCCTGACGGGCCTTGACCGCGAACTGATCATCAAAGACGTGTAGACAGCCACATTACCGCGCGCAGGCCGGGCGAGGGTTGCACTGTCCCGCCCCCAAGCACGACGCTGAGCGGCGAGAACGATCAACCAGTCAGAAGGGAGCACCCCAGCCGTATGACGAAGAAGAGCATCTACGTCGTCGTGAAAGGACGGAGGCCCGGCGTCTACCGTACGTGGGCTGGCGAGGACGGGGCCGCCGCGCAGGTGCAGGGCTTCCCCGGCGCCCTGTACAGAGGCTTCACCCGTCAGGAGGATGCCCGGGCGTGGCTGGACTCTCTGGATGCGGAGGACCTGCCCACAGGGCTGCGGGGCAAGCTGATGGCCACCCTGGGAGAGGGGCAATCCAAAGAGGCGCTCGGGGGCGGCGCGGGGGAGGACGAGACCGCGAGGGTCACGATCTACACCGACGGCGGGGCCATCGGCAATCCCGGGCCGGGCGGCTACGGCGCGGTGCTGCAGTATGGAAGACACCGCCGGAAGCTCTCCGGTGGCTACCGCCTGACGACGAACAACCGCATGGAGCTGATGGCGTGCATCAAGGCCTTGGAGGCCCTCAGGGAATCCTCATCGGCGGTGATCTACAGCGACTCCACGTACGTGGTGAACGGTCTCACAGAGGGGTGGGCGGAGCGCTGGCGCCGCCACGGCTGGAAACGCGCGAACGGGCAGGCCGCGGAAAACGTGGATCTCTGGGCGCGGCTGCTGGAACTGGTGGACAGGCACGACGTGGAGTTCCGCTGGGTCAAAGGCCACGCAGGGCGGCCGGGGAACGAGCGCGCGGACCAGCTGGCCAGCGAAGCGATGGCACGCGACCACCTGCCGGCGGACGAGGCATATGAGAGGGGAGAGACCAACACGCTGACGCGGCGCCTACTGTAGGGCGGAGCCAGGCCGTCCGAACCGCCGCCCGCCCCTCCCCCGCCACTCGGTGGGTAGAAGACTCTCGCCGCCGTGATTCCGACCCATGCCTAGCGCAGCGGCGTCCCCCAACCCCGTCATTCCGACCGAGACGGAGCGCGGCGGCGTAGAGCGAAGGAACCCCCTTGGGGACGCGAGAGAGATTCCTCGACTCGCTGCGCTCGCTCGGAATGACGCTAGGGGAAGGGCTTCCTGGGAAGGACGGCAACGTGGGGCTCGCTGGGCGTGCCCGTTGTGCGGTGCGCTTTTTCGGCATCCCGATGGAACTTTCAGGCCATGTTGTGCGTCTACATGACAGAAGGCCAGATCCTGGACCGATCGAGAGGCACAGGCAGAGACCCTAAAGGTGTGACGGGCGGATGTCCGAAGGTAGGAGCAGTTCGTACCAGGATCCGGGCAACGGACATCCAGGGGGCCCCGGACACCTTTAGGGTCCGCGACGGGAGAGACGGAGGGACAGCCGATGAAAGGGACACGTTTGTTGCAGAGTTTGAGTTTGAGCATACTGGCGCTGGCGCTTCTGACCGGGTGCGGGGCACTGCAGGCAGAGGGGTCGAAGGACGTCGATCTAGTACACGGCGAGGCCGATGTCGAGGAAGTGGACATCATGTTGATGGAGAGCTTCCCCATACAGGTGGCCGCCATCGCTCGAGGATATCTGCGGGATGGCTGCACGGAGATCGACCAGGTGAACACCACGTATGAGGAGGGCGAGAGGACGTTCTACGTGGAGATCACGACCGTGCGCGACCCGGAGGCGATGTGCACGCAAGCTCTGGTGCCCTTCGAGGAGCGGGTGGAGCTGGAGGTGCGCGGGCTGTCGGCGGGGACGTACACGGTGGACGTGAACGGGGTGCGGGAGACGTTCACGTTCGACGTCGACAACGAGCTCGAGGGATAGGCAGCTACCAGGCGAGGGAAGCTCCTGACACGAAGGAAGGTTGCGTCTGCGCCGCGGGCTCTGTGGGAACAGAGTCCGCGGCGTTTTGCTGTTCTGGAGGGAACTAACGCGGGGAGCGAGGGCTCCGCACGCAAGGGGTGTGGTGAGGGACGCAACCGCCCTCATTGGCAGACGGTGCTACCGGTGGGAAGTCGCCCTGTAAGTCGGCGTGGTTGCCACAACGAAAGGGGGACTTGAATCGCTGGGGGGATGCCTGCATCAAAGCGTGGTGCAAACATCGCCGCACGATTGGACGAGGGAGGACGATTTGGACAGTCGCTGAGCCTGAGCTGATGGTCCTAGCGGGAACGACGACGTCATCCGCAACTCTGAGACGCTGATCACGCCTGAAGCGGACGAAACAACGCTGGCGGCCGAAGTTGGTCGCTTCGGAAGCACGTCGGATGGGCCGGAGGTAATCTGGTGGGGACTTCGGTCTCTGTCGTGAAGCGCACGTGGGTGGCGATCGGAGGAAGTGGCGTGGCTCATGGGCCCCTACCGGAGGCAGTCGCGGAGCACCCGCACACGCCTTGAGCCGGGCCGCAGGGTACTTGATACCTGCGACCTGAGGCTCAGTCGGCTCGCAGGCCGTCATCATTGGACCCGCCGTTGGGAGTCACTGGCTGCAGGGTTCGGAGTGGTTCATCCGCGCCTGGCCGCAGAACCCAGCCACGGATGCTCCTGCGGCTGGGGGCATCCGGTGGTCTTCAGATGGCCTCAGGCGGGGGGGTAACCGGAGCAAGGGGGTGATGGGGCCCGGAACAAGCCTGTGCTCCAGATTGAATTTGCGCTCGTAATGTGATATAATGCGACGAAATGGGCTCGACGGCAGTAAGAGGCCCTCACTACCCTAGAGGAGGTGCTACAACTCACCAAGGCTCACGCAAGTGATCGGCACGCAGACTCCGCGCTTTGTTTGCAGGAGCGATTCTCCAACTCCTGCAATGCTGGAGGGCGATCAGGACGGAGCTGAACACCCAGTCTGCTTGACGTCGGGACGCGAGCCAAGACAATAACTACCCCAGCCGACAGGCTTCTCATACGCCTTATGACAACCCGCGTTGTCGTAGGGCTTTCTTACTACATAAGAGCTGTCTGGGCGAATTCCCCGCTGCGCGGACCGAGAGGTCATTGACGAGACAACCGTGCGCGGCGACGGGAGGGCCCAATAGGAGAGTGCTTCGATGAAGGGTAGACTGATCGCCGTATCCGCGGCAGGTCTGGTGCTGGTCTCGCTGCTGTTGTCGTCCGCGATGGCCACCCCGCCGGATCCCACGCCGTGGGCAGATTCCGATGCATTTGACGTAGACAGTGGTCTGGACTACGAGCCCGCGCAGCTGCACCTGGCTCGACCCGACCTCCTCCCCGAGTCCCCTGTCTCTGTGGCCTCACCGACTGATGCCGCGGGCTGGGTCACCATTATGACAGAGGACTTCGACGGCACGTTCCCGGGTGCGGGCTGGACAGTTTTCGACTACGACGGGGCGACCAATGGTGAGTATTACTGGGGCGACACCGGCTGTTTCGACTGGGGTGCATCTGGCAACCGAACCGCCATCCCTCACGGCGACGGGGCTGATGCCATGTTCCCCTGTTGGCACCCCTATCCCACCAACATGAATTCATGGATGGTGTACGGGCCCTTCGACCTGAGCGGAGCCGACGACGCAGAGCTAACCTTCGAGATGTACCTCGATACCGAGGCTGACAAGGACTACCTGTTCTGGGGGGTTTCGAGCGACGGGGCGAGCTTTGACGGCTACGTGGCGAGTGGTCTTACGAACGGCTGGGTGCCCGTCAGCCTCGACCTTGCGAACGATCCTTCGCTGGTCGACTACACGGGCGAACCGCAGGTCTGGATTGCGTTCGTCTTCCAGAGCGACAGCCACGATGGGGACCACGCTGGGCCCTGGCTGGATAACGTGGTCCTGCGGAAGCAGGCGGGTGGTTGCCCAGGCGCCGCAACCCAGTCCTACATCACGGACAGGGACAACGAGAACAACAGCCTCACAGGCAGCCCCGACGGGGATATGTACCCAGCCTACGACGTCTGCATCTTCCGCGACAACCCCCGCGCACCCATCGAGTTCAACATCGTCGTTCCCACCCTGTCGTCATTCGGGCAAGCCCAGTTGAGCCTCTATGCCTGGGACGTCGACGAACAGAACGCCGACTGTCCTGAACGCGACGCCGTCTACTTCAACGGTCACTTTGCTGGTTACCTGACAGGCGCAAACGACATATGGAGCACGTCCGTCTTCAGCATCGACCCCGCGTGGGTGAAGCAGGGGAACAACCTGGTGCAGGTACAGATCGACACGCTCAACTGCGATTACGAGGGCCACCCACGCTGGTGCACCAAGGTCGACTGGGGACAACTGGTACTGGGAGGGGGCGGAGGGGCTGCCTCCATTCGCGCTTGGGCACCGGACAAGACCTGCTATGCGCCGGGTTCCACCGCGAACATCCAAGTCGAGGTCGACACGACCCTGGCCTCGCAGGAGGTCCGCGTAGAGGTCAATATTCTGGACAGCGCCAACAACAACCTCGTGGGACAGTCGCAGACGAGGACGATCTACGGCGCCGCCAACGATGCCGTTGTGATTCCGCTGGCCATCCCCACCTCAGCACCCACAGGAGACTACACGCTCCAGGTCATCGTCTACGACACGTGCAGCGAGACGCAGAATGACTACGCCGAGATGACCATTCGGATCGATCCGTACTGTGGAATCGTCACTCCCGTAGTCCCAGATCCCTGCAGCGTAGAGGGCAACAAGGCAGCCAGCGCTCCCGAGGTAGAGGCTGGAGCTGAGACGCAGGTGACGATCACGCTAGACGGGCTCGGGGACTGCCCTGAGTCCACGCAGCGGACCGACGTGATGCTGATCATCGATCGCTCAGGCAGCATGCAGGGCACGCCCCTTCAGGACGCGAAGAACGCTGCCAAGACGTTCGTCGATATGCTCGACCTGAGCCCGGATCACGACCGCGTGGGTGTAGTCTCGTTCGAGACTGCAGCGCACCTGAACCACGCACTCAGCTCAGACGGCACCTCGGTGAAGGGAGCCATCGACGGGTTGTCAACGGCGGGATACACGAACATCGGCGATGGCATCAAGCGCGCGAACCAGGAGCTGACGGCGAACGGCCGGGCGGGGGCCGCGTGGATCACCATCCTGCTGACGGATGGGCTGCCAAACCGCCCCCTGGGATCGAGCGGCAGCTTCAACGAACCGGATGCCGCCTACGCTCGAGACGCCGCTCAGCAGGGTCAGGCGGCGGGGATCAAGCTCTATACCATAGGTCTGGGCAGCGATATCTCGCACTATTTCCTGGACGACCGACCGGCCACCGAACACACGTACAACACGGCGGACCCAGCAGGGCACCCGTACTACCAGCACGGCCTGGCCTACATCGGGGGGGGAAGGTACTATCGCGCCCCAACGAGCGATGAACTGGAGGAGATCTATCAGGGAATAGCTGGCGTGATCAGCGCGGAACCTTGGACGAGTGGCACGTTGGTGGACGTGCTCTCCGACGAGGCCACCTACATCGAGGGTTCGGCATCACCTCCCCTGTACTCCCTGAGCGCCGATAAGAAGACGCTGACGTGGAAGGTGCCGCTGATTCGGCGGTACGAGACGAAGTCGTTCACATACCGGGTGCGCCTGTCTCAAACAGCGCAGGGGTACGTGTGCCTCAACGATTCTACGCAAGGCACGTACAATGACTCCAACGGGGATCCTGCCTCGATCAATATCCCGCCGGCTTGCGTCACCGTCGTGCCGCCGACGCAGGACGACACGGCCATGACGTGGAAGGCGGGCGGTTGGGACGATTACGCCCCGAGTGGGATACCGGACTTCGATCAGCGGCAGCACGATTGGGCCTACCCGCCAGGAAGCACTAACTGGTCTTACTGCGGTCCGCTGGCCGTCGCCAACTGCCTGTGGTGGTTCGACTCGAAGTTCGAATCGAACCCGATGACGCCGCCAGCAATCAACGATCACTATCCGCTGGTGGCATCGAACGGGTACCCGCTCACCTGGGATGACCACCATCCAGACAACGTGCAGGGATTTGTCGAGGACTTGGCATACCGCATGGACACGGACGCCCACACGATGGGCACATACATCAGGGACATGCACGACGCGGTGGTGCAGTACCTGGCCGAAAAGGGCTTGAGCAATGACTATACCGT
>CAZGSX010000075.1:0-14732 GCA_964528475.1 uncultured Anaerolineales bacterium | reverse complement strand
CGATACAGCTGCGAATGGCAGCTGACGAAGGCGGTCAGCCACCTTCGTCCTTTCCTTTCAGCGGAGTCAACTGTATGCTATAATCCTGTCAAGAGTCTTCCCCCGTAAGAGTGTGAGCAGCTATGCATGTTGAGATCTGGAGATCCTGGGAGCGATTTGCGTTCCTGGAGCCAAATGTCTGGGAGTATGCTCTTCTTGCCTTAGAAGTGCTCCTGGCCTTGGCGCTGCTGGCTCAGTCCCGTCGGGATCTATACAGATTCGATCGTCGCAGGATGCTCTTGTTGGTCGCATGTCTGACCAGCTCCGTCATCTTCGAGCACTTGGTCGTGGTTCGCTTCTCCGGTCACCGCCTCCTCCCGGCGCCGGGCGTCCCGCTGCTCCCAGCTCAGCCGGTCGCTCCGCTACTGGGTATGCTGCCCGTCGCCGTCGCCGCTGCTTGGCTTGGTCCGGCGCCTGCCCTTCTCATAGGATGCATCAAGGGGTTTGTGCGTGTCGGTTTGATGGTGGGTAGTGTCGCGGAACCGCTTAGTGTCGGCCTCTACGGCTTTGCCCTCGGATTCCTCCTGCGTCAGGATTATCACGGGCGTCTGCCTCGTCTAGCACGGGAACCCCTGGTCGCACTCCTTGTCGCCCTCCCACTGCCTGCGTTCATGCTCTTTGTGCCCCGCTTCGCCCACGTGCTCGCGTCTGGCCTGTCTGGTTTCGACTATGCGTTAACGCTGACGAGATGCTACACTGGGCCCCTACTCCTGGAGAGCGTGGTAGCCGCCATCGCGCTGCAGTCCATCTATCTGCTGCGCCCACAGTGGCGCCCCGTGAGGACGAGTCGGCGCTGGGCCCCCTACAGTCGCACGCTAAACCGCCGTCTGCTTGCCCTGTTCGTTCCCTTGATCGGCTCGATGATCGTTATCCTCGTCTACGCTGTCACTGCCACAGCCCTGCGGCTCGCCACCTCGGAGGCCGTCGAGCAGATGGCCAGAGATGCCGATCGCGCTGCTGAGGAAGTGCCGTACTTCTTGCAGACCGGTCAGGGGCTGCTGGCGGAGCTCGCTGATGATGAGGAACTCCGGCGCGGTGACGCCAATACTCTGACAGATCGACTCCGCAGGGGCATGCAGATGGTCGTGTTCTTCGATCAGCTTGTTCTCCTTGACTCCACCGGTGAGCTCTTGGCCTACTACCCCACGGCGGATGGCGAACCCCAGTTGACACCACGGGAGAGGGCATTGGTGGATCGCGTTCTAGAGAGTGGCGCGCCTGAGACAAGCAAGGTCCATCGCTCGGAACAGGGAGCGATCAACCTGACATTCTCGGCTCCCATGTCCAGGGATCCTCCTGATGAGGAGGCCCCTGCCGTCTCCCGGGTTCTCCTGGGGCGCACTCGCGTCGATGGTAATCCCGTCGTCCGGCGCATCGTTAACGGCCTCCAGCCGACTGGGGGTCGGGGATCCGGCTTCATTGTCGATGCCAACGGGCGCATAGTCGCCCATCCCAATCCTGATAGGCTGCTCACAAGCTGGAACATCGGAGATCAGCCCTCGCCCATCACCGCGGACGTGCCTGGCTCCGCCTACCAGACCCGCGATGCTCAGGACAACACGCGAGAATTGGTCTACCATGTGCCAGTGGAGGGGTATCCCTGGGAGGTGGTGAGTCACCTGCCCTACGCTGTCGTGCTCGACCAGGCAGGACAGATCGCTGCACCCCTGCTGGGGCTGCAGGTTCTGCTCGGAGGGGGCCTCATCCTCGTCATCTCCCTCGCTACCAGCCGGTTGACCAGGCCACTCCACCACCTGGCCACCGCAGCGCATCATATCTCCGAGGGCGATCTCCGTCGATCGGTGTCCGTCGAGGGTCAGGACGAGGTTGCTCGACTCGGGCAGGCCTTTGAGAGGATGCGCCTGCGCCTCCGGGACCGCATGGAGGCCCTATCCCGCCTCTTGCAGGTCAGCCGCGCCGTCTCAGCCACGCTCGATCTCGCTGAAGGCATGCCCCACATCCTCGAGGGAGCTCTCAAGGCAATGGATGCCCGGGTCGCCCGGGTGGTATTTCTGGATCAGGCCGGCCGGCCTGATGGTACTATGTCCCGCGGCCAGGAGGAGCACGCTTTCGAGCAGCTCGATCGGGTGCTGTCGAGGGCCGCCCGGCTTCGAGACGGCCCCCTCGTCATCCCAAATCTGGCGCGCGCTCGGTCGCTGTTCGGAGAGGCGGCCGCGGACAGCTCCCTGGGCGCGCTCCTTGCAGTGCCCGTTCGTTGTCAACAGTCGCTATCCGCGGTGATGTGGATCGGCTTTGACCGGCCACGCTACGTTGACGACTCCGACGTCAACCTGCTCTCTGCCCTGGCGGGGCAGGCAGCGGTGCTCTTGGAGAACGCCCGCTTGTTCGCCAGCGCGGAGGGTGAGCGGCGTCGCCTTGCTCTGATCCTGGCCAGCACCACCGATGCCGTCCTCGTCACGGACCCCGATGACCGGGTTCTGCTCATCAACCCTGCTGCAGAACGGGCCTTTGACCTGTACGGTGAGGGGATCACCGGCCGGCCCGTCGGCCAGATCGCCCTCCCCGGCGCCCTCCTCCATCTGCTGCGCGCACCCCTGGATGCAGGTGCGGCCCTCACCCGGGAGCTGGTCCTGGCCGACGACCGGACGCTCTATGCCAGCGTGTCTGCGATCTTGAGCGATGACGGGCGGCGCCTCGGCCGGGTCGCCGTGATGCGCGATATCACCCGCCTCAAGGAGTTGGATGCGTTGAAGTCCGAGTTTCTGTCCGCCGTCTCCCATGACCTCCGTTCGCCCCTCACGTTCGTCCGTGGGTACACCACCATGCTGCCCGAGGTTGGCGCCCTCAACGATGAACAACGGACCTATGTCCAGAACATCCTCCGTGGCGTAGACCAAATCGCCGACCTGGTTGACGATCTCCTCGACTTGAGACGGATTGAAGAGGGTGTCGGTCTCGCGTTTCGGCCTTGCTACCTGGGGCTCATTGTCTCGGAGGCGGTGGATGCCCGCCGGACGCGTGCCGCCGCGAAGGACGTCACCCTTCGACTGAAGCTCCAAGGACAGCAGGAAGCTCAGGCTCGGAGCCAGGCGGATCACGCGCAGCCTGCAGTAGTCTCCGGAGATGCGCCATCCCTTCGCCAGGCGATCACGAATCTTGTCGACAACGCCATCAAGTACACCCCCCGTGGAGGTCAGGTCGTCGTCACCCTCTCCGTCGTGGAGACAGAGACGACCCATTCGAAGAGTGGCAAGAGGCAGGCCCTCGTCCGCGTTTCGGATACAGGGATCGGCATCGCCCCCGAGGACCAGGTACGTCTCTTTGAGACCTTCTATCGCGTGCGGCGACGCGACGTTCCAGGCGCGGCCGGAACGGGCCTGGGGCTCTCGCTCGTCAAGTCCATCGTCGAGCGTCACCATGGCACCGTTGAGGTGGACAGCCAGCTCAATCAGGGTAGCACGTTCACCATCCGTCTTCCCCTGCTGGACGACCGTCCCCGGTCTGAGGCTGGGGACGAGGATTAGGAGGAACCCTTCTATGTCACTCCAGATTGGCATTGTTGGCCTGCCCAACGTGGGCAAGTCGACCCTTTTCAATGCCCTTACCCACGCCACCGCTGATGTGGCCGCCTATCCCTTCACCACCATCGAGCCCAATCGTGGCGTGGTGCCCGTGCCAGACTCTCGGCTGGAGGTGCTCGCCCGAATGGTGGGGCCAGAGCGCGTGACCCCTGCCACCGTCGAGTTCGTCGACATTGCTGGCTTGGTCAAGGGGGCTCACCGCGGCGAGGGCCTGGGCAACCAGTTCCTTGGTCATATTCGTGCCGTGGATGCCATTGCCGTTGTCAGCCGCTGCTTCAGCGATCCCGACATAGCTCACGTCGAGGGGCGCGTTGACCCCATCGAGGACGCCGAGATGCTCGACCTGGAGTTGATTCTGGCGGATCTGGAGGTGACGGAGCGCCGACTGGAGAAGGTACGGGCCGCTGCCAAGGCACGTCCTCGTGACCATGCGGAGGAACTCAAAGTGCTCCAGGAGCTATGTGAGCAGCTGGAGGCTGGTCAGCGAGCGCGCGCCTGGGCGGAGCACGGCGAATTGCGAGCACGGCTGGCCGGAGAGCTGCAGCTCCTCACCGCCAAGAGGCGCGTCTATGTGGCCAACGTGGCTGAGGACGAACTCCCTGACGGGGGTGCGTGGGCCAGGGAGGTGGAACGGATGGCCGCGGCGGAAGGTGCCACCTCCGTCGTTCTCTGCGCCCAGCTCGAGGCGGAGTTAAACCAGTGGCCCGCCGACGATGCAGCCGCCTACCGGGCCGAGGTGGGCCTTCAGCGCTCAGGACTGACCAGGCTGGCTGAGGCGGGCTACCGTGTGCTGAACCTCATCACCTTTTTCACCATCGCCGGTGGTCAGGAGGTCCGCGCTTGGTCCATCGAGCGAGGCACTCGCGCGCCCCAGGCGGCTGGTCAGGTCCACAGCCAGATGGAGGCCGGTTTCATTCGCGCCGAGGTGATCCCTCTGGAGGAGCTGGCGGCGGCCGGTAGCTGGGAGGCCGCCCGCGACCGGGGGATCGTGCGCATCAGGGGACGTGACTACGACATACAGGACGGTGACGTCTGCCTCTTCCGCTTCAGCCCTGGGTAGAGGAGATTCCAGCGCCAGAGTGACGCTCCGCTGGGCTGCGCTCAGGAACTACACGCTTACCACGAGCGTTCGGTCACGCTCGTCCCCCGCACGTTGGCGCACCAACTCCCGAGCGAATGCCTCCACCCGGGTGACCTGTTCTCGCCGGGGACGGACGAAGGGTCGCGCGCTTCGTATCTTGGCCCAAGCTTCAGCCGGCGTCATACCTCTGGAGACGAGGTAGGCGGCCGCCAGCGTAGGCGCTCGGCCCACGCCGGATCCGCAATGGACGTAGACCCCGCCTCCACGCCCGATCTCCTTCTCAATGAAAGCCACCCCTCTCCGCAGCTGGTCCAGCGATGGAGGCGTGTCATCCACTGTCGGCAGGTAGAGATACCGCTCTGGGGCAATCCCCTGCGCCTCGTCGTCAAACTCAATTCGCACGTTCACCACCGCTGTGACCCCCCGGGCCTCCAGGCGGTCCCACCCCCGCCGCCGGTACTGCCCTCCCACGTGGAGCTGGGGTGTGATCTGGCTCAGGCTCTGGATGGGCGCGCCGGTGACAATGCGCACCAGGTGGTCGACAGCCCACAGTGTCGTTGGGCGGAAACCCTGCCGGCAGAGCCGGCTCCACAGAATGCCTAGATTCTTGACCGCTCCGCTGGACATGTGCTCCCTATCACGGTGTTATGCCTCTGATTCGGACGCTGCACTGGCTGCGCTCCCCATGAATCCACACAATCCATGCCTGCTAGGGGCGAAGTGACCCCCTCCGGGCGATGGCGCGACGCATTGGCGCGGGCAGAAGCGACATCAGTCTCTCGCGTTCCTCGGCCGTGAGCACCGGCATGACCACCAGTGATGCGATGTAGACCACCATGGCCCCGCATAGCGCCACCACCTGGCCCTGCCCTGACAGCAGCCATGCCGTAGCCCCCATCGCTGCCCCGGCAAGCGCGGGGCGGACCACGATCTCTCCCCAGGCCACCAACTTGAGCTCCCGACGTAATCCCCACGCGAACAACCCGTACAGCAGCAACTCCCCGCCGATGATGATCCATGCGGAGGCGACGTAGCTAAAGGCAGGCACCAAAATCACGTTCGCCGCCACAGCGAATACCACACGCACCCCCGACACGAACACCACGTACCGCTGGCGATCCAGTGCGATAAGCACGTAGTTGGTCAGGCTGTTCATCCAGCCGGCCAGGATCGACCACACCATCACGCGCAGCGCCGTCGCCCCGTGCGGGAGATACCCGGGCCCGCTCAGCAGCCACACCATCGGCCAGGCCAGCAGCGTGATGGCCACCGCCGTCGGCAGCGCCACCAGCGTCAGAAGCTTCGCCGAGATCCGATAGGAGCCCGCCAGCCGCGTCCTGTCCTCCGCCGCCTGCCTGGATAGCACCGGGAAGACCGCGAACGTGAACAGCGACGGGATGATGTTCAGCATGTTCATCACCCACTTGCTAGCCGCGTCGTACCAGCCCACAGCCTGGTCCCCCTGATAGAACTGCAGCAGAACCACGTTCGCACCTGTGAATAGGGACTGAAGCAGGAGCGACCCCATCAGCGGCCAGCTAACTGCGAGTGTCCTTCGCTGCACCGACCAGAAGCTGCGAGCTGTATCGGTCGCGGGGGCAGGGAGCTCGCGCCAGATCACCCGCCACGCCAGGGCTGCCAGGATAACCAGCGTGGCCACATTCGTCACGATAGATGTTCCCGCCAGCCCCATAATCCCCAGCCCGCCCACCAGCGCCAGGGTCCCCAGCATCACCCTGATGATGGTCGTCACCGTCTGGACTGCAGCGGGATACTCGTGCCTCTCAAATCCCCGGAAGAGCCCTGTCAGGTTGTTCGCCATCGTGCCTGGCAGCAGCCCCGCGTAAAGCAGCGCCAGCGCCCACACCGTCTCCGTGGGCAATGGGTTCTGCACCGCCTGCCTCCCGACCAGGAACGCGACCAGGACCGGAGCCACCGCCATAAACAGCACAAGGCGTAATACCGCCGTGTTGCGGAACACCCGCCGCGTCCCACCGGGATCTCGCGCAATCTCCCGGATCAGGTACATCTCCAGCCCGAAGTTGGCCAGCGTATCGAACCACAGATAGATATTGACCGCCGTGAAGTAACGTCCCATCCCCACCGGCCCTAGGATGCGGGCCATAAGCGCGGCGAACGCGAAGTCGATGATCCGATTGAAGAAGTTCAGCACGATGGGAGCAGCAGAGTTTTTCGCCACCCGTTGAACCGTGTCCGCGTCATCCGCGGTTCGGTAGAAGAAGCGCCAGAGATAGAGTCCTGCCAGGAATAGGAGCGTCATCCCGGCGACGAAGCTACCGAAGGCTCCCACCTTCACGCTGTTGGGGCTATACTTCAAGCGCACCGTCGCTGCCCCTGCATCCTCCAGGCGCACACCTTGAAGCGTGCCATTCACCCGATGCACCATCAGTTCGCGCTCGCCCTCCTCACCCGCTCCGGGTGGACGTACGAACGCCCTCCATCCTGGCGAATAGGAGTCCGCCAGGATCAGCCAGCTCGGTTGGGAGATGTCCACATCCACCCACACCTCATTGATTGTCGACCGTGTGACTGTTTGTGGAATGGGGGCGCCCGACGTCTTGTCCTCATCGCTATGTGATCTCAGGTTCGCCGCTGCATCCTCGTCTTCCAGAATCACGTAATAGCGGGGGTCGAACGTCTGCACGGCAGATTCGAAGTCCTTGCTCACCACCGTCGTCGATGTCGGCAGCGTGAAGGCTCGCGGCATCACCCCCAGGTTCTCATACACGCGTACGGCCTCGTCCCGGTACACCTGAACGTACTTGGGGTTGGGGATCTCCACTTCGGTGATGATGTACTTGACGTTGAGCAGATCCGTCAGTGGGCTGTCGAGGCTGGCCCAGGTTCGCAGCGGCGCAATGCGATTATACGCCACCTGGTCTTGCTCCTCAATTAGCGCCATGTAGTCGCGGTACTGATCGCTGAACAGTGAGTCGTAGCCCGCCACGCCCTCCAACGTGTGGAGCATGCCCGCATTTGCCTTCATCACCTCACTGGTGCCCGAGGGGACGAAGGTGGCGTAGCGCCAGGGAGGGTCGAGTTGCTTCAAGAAATCCACCACGGGCGGTGTGTAGTCCAGCAGAGCTGGGTCAAGGGCGACGTGGAAACCACGTCCGAAGCAGAGCAGGTCAACCACCAACAGCCCTACCGCCGCGATCTCCCAGAGCGCTTGCCCGCGGATGCGGATGGGACGACGGCTGAGGTGCACCACGATGCCGCTTCCGATGAGCAGCAGACCAAAGTGGGCAATCCACCTCACCTCATAGGAGTAGAAGGCCCTGTGAGTGGAGAAAGCGGAAGGCGCGCCCGCCAGTGATAGGAAGATCCGTTCCACGAGCGGCTCGATCTGGCTGAAGAGCACGCGACTAAGAACCACGCCGCTGAGCGTGACCACGCCGCCCCAGAAGGCAACCCTAGCCACCCACGAGACCAAGGACGAAGGACTGACCAGGAGGGATATCGCTCGCTTCCGCTCGCCCGTCCGTCCGCTCTCCCGCTTCCTGGCTTGTCCTTCCCTCTGCACGCTCTCGACGCCGAATCCGGCCAGCACAGCCACAGATACTGTCAGTGGGAAGATCCACCGGAACGGCGCGTGCGACTGCTTGAGAAAGGGCAGGGCATAGACCACGGCGTACAGGGGTGTGCCGAACACACAGCCGAGCGAGAAGAGGGAGAGAAGACTGAAGAAAGGGATCGCTTGCTCTCTCCCCCCAGCCGCGTTGCGGTCCAACACCGGGTGGTGCGGGGAGCCAGACCTCCGGTGTGTCACCCGATGCCTCAGCCAAGAGAGGACCGCCATAAGGGCGAGAAGGAGGGGGAGCAGGCCCAGATAGGCGCCCCCCTCAACGTAGTTCTTGACTCCCCAATAGACATACTGTCCGTCGCCCCGTTCGAGAGCGGGTGTCAGGCGCCACGAAAAGAGGTCGAAAATGGTATGATGCGCCGGGTTGCCGAAGAAGTTGGGAATCGCGAAGGCGATCACCCGACGAGGAGGATAGGCCCAGGAACGCACCTCGTGCAGGCTCGCCGCTTGTTCTCCTCCTCGGAAGCTGGTCGATGCCACTTCGTACAACGGGATGAGCTGGACGGCTCCCAGAGCTAGTCCCAGAACGACCATCAGAATCAGCCAGACGGCGGGACGGGCGACGGCACGAGCAGTCTTTCTCCAGCCTCGCGGATCATGCCTAGCCCTGTCCAAGGGATTCCTTGCGTTGGCTGCGGTCTGCTCGGACTCTGCTGCTGCTCCGCCGGACAGGCCAACGCCTCCAAGACGCCACGCTGCGTAGACCGCCGTAACCAGCAGCACAAAGTAACTATTCTCTGCATGCCCGGCGAGGATCTGGCAGCCGATTCCGCAGGCCCCGAGGAGCGCCCACGGGAGCGACGCAGGACGACCTCCAAGGGCAGGGCGCTGCCGAATGATGAGCTCCACCATGGCAAGAATGAAGGGGAGCCAAGACGCCCCCGCCATGATCATGGGGTGCACCACAGACACGACCATGAATCCACTGAGTTGGAATGTGATGCCCGAGATTAGAGCACCCAGTCTTCCGATTCCTAACACTCGGGAGAAGAGGTAGGCGAACGTGCCTGCGAGCCCCAGTTGCAGCCAGGTGAAGACTCCGAAAGCCCGCCACAAAGGTAGTACATAGAAGAGAATGCTGAGCGGATATAGCCCCGCGTGCTGCCCATTCGCAAGGAAGGGATGACCAGCGAAGATATATGGATCCCACAGGGGGAGCTGGCGGCTCTCAAGCGATTCGACCAGGAAATGCTTCCAGGGGTAGTTCTGGAGAACGAGATCGCCCAACAGATGGTTGTGAGGATGGGAGATGCCGAAATCGTCGGCCGCTGTGCGATATGGCTCGAAGGTGAAGAGAATGTCCGCGGGCACGAGGGTCTTTGACCCCCAGGCCACCGACCCGTAGAGCAAGAGAGGAAGCAGGATAAGGAGGACGACTATGCCCAGGTCTGGAAGCCACCTTCTCATCACACCTGCACGTGATCGCTCTTTGGAGGGCCGTGATGGGTCCATCAGATCTGTCGCACGCTCACCGCTGCTCGTGTCACGCTGGCTCGTCTCATCGTTGAGCTGCTGACGTACTGATCCTCAGACAAGGAACGACCGGTGCAATGCCCAAGAGCCAAGCTGACTGCATGACTTGTCTCGTCCGTCAACATGGTGTCGCGGGAGCGCCCCCTTTCCGGGTCACTGACCTGCTGCGTCTCCCGGCGACGCCCGTTGCCCTTGCCGGCTTTGTCGCTCCTTGGTCGTAGCAAACCGCGCTCCTGGTCGCTCATGGCTCGCTTCTCAGTCTCGTCCCTTGGTCGTCCGTCTGCGAATTCGCTGCACTGTAGGGCCCGCTCAGCGGATACGCACTGATTTCCGGCTCGGACTCTCATCTCGTAATCTGGTCTGGGTGGCCGTGGTGGGGGATTCAAAGAGCCATTTCCCTCTGAGATGTGGGTGCCGGCTCATCGGCACCGCATGACGGCTCTGGGCGCGAGGCGATCCTTCTCCCAGACCTGGTCCTCTCCTGAAGGGCCTGGCTGGGCAGCTGGGACGATACCATGACGCATGGGCATTGTCAAGCTTTGCTATCCTAACGCTGGATGGTATAATAGCGGCCTTGAATCGCGGCTGGTCAAACAAGGAGCATGCTGATCGATGGAGACCCTTCTGGAGAATATCCCCGCCTATGTGACGATTCTGGCTACGGTCTGCGGCGCGGTGACTGCGGCCCTAGTGGGCGGGATGGCGATTTGGACCTTTCGGGATATGCGCGCTCGCTCCCGAGATGTCCTCGCTCAGATTTTAGCCACGTTGTTGGTGATTGTGCTGCCTGTAGTTGGCCTGGTTGTCTACCTCATGCTTCGCCCTCGCGAGACCCTGGAGGAAGCCTATGAGCATTCGCTCGAGCAGGAAGCGCTTCTGCAGGCGATTGAGGAGTCGGAGGAGTGCCCTGGGTGCGGACAGCATGTGGACGGAAGCTTTCTCTACTGCCCCGATTGCCACACTCAGCTCAAGAAGCCGTGCCCCGAATGCGGCAAGCCACTTCGTCTCCACTGGTCCCTCTGTCCGTATTGTGGGGCCAGTGTTGCCTCCCCAGCCGGTCAGCCAGTCTCCTCGCCCGGTAAGACACGGGCTGTCGAGGATACTCCACCAGAGGGGCCGTAGCAGCCATCATTAGGTCTCTGGAGGCCCATCAAGCATGCCAAGTGAGGTGGGCTAACCTAGCCTCTCCCGCTGGCGCCTAGAACAGCCCGATCCACGCACGGCACCACCGTGGTTCGATGGATCTCAGTTGAAGAAGCCGTTGCTACGCCCTCGCGCTCTCGCCCACGACGTGGATCTTCAGCATGTTGGTCTTCTTGCCCTGACCGAAGGGAATTCCCGCGGTGAGCACCACCCGGTCGCCCCAGGCCCCCACACCCTCCCGGCGTGCGGCCTCAACCATCATCTCCACCATCTCGTCCGTTGTCTTGAACTCGCCGACCTGGACCGGGACCACCCCCCACACCAGCGCCAATCGGTAGAGCGTTCTCTCGTTGGGTGTGACGGCAACGACGGGGACTGATGGGCGGTGGCGGGCGACCATGCGAGCGGTCGAGCCGGACATGGTCGCCGTGACAATGGCCCGGGCATCCACTTCGTTCGCGATAGCGACCGCGCTGGAGCTGATAGCTTCGGTGATCACCGCCTGGCAATCATCCGTGCATTCTATCAGTCGACTGCCCGGCAGATGAGCCTCTGCGTTCGTGCAGATCCTTGCCATAGTCTCCGTGGATTCGACCGGGTACTTTCCCACCGCTGTTTCGCCCGACAGCATGACCGCGTCTGTGCCGTCGAGAATCGCATTCGCGATGTCCGAGGCCTCCGCTCGCGTCGGTCGCGGATGGTCCATCATTGATTGCAGCATCTGTGTCGCCGTGATGACGGGCTTTCCCAGCCGGTTGCAGCTCCGAATGATCTCCTTCTGGTGGAAAGGGACCTCTTCAGCTGGCGTCTCCACACCCAGGTCCCCGCGCGCGACCATGATCCCGTCCGCTTGCTCCAGGATCGCGTCCAGGTGGGACAGCGCCTCTGGCTTCTCTATCTTGGCGATGACTGACGGGGCCTCGGCTCCCTCGCCCTTGAGGTAATGACGCAGCTCCTGAATGTCGGCCGCACGGCGCACGAACGATAGGGCGAAGTAGTCGACGCCTTGCTCCAGGGCGAAGACAGCGTCTTCCCTGTCCTTGTCAGTGAGGGTGGCGAAGGTCAGCGTGGCCCCCGGTACGTTGATGCCCTTGTGTGATGTGAGGGGTCCCCCGTTGATCACTTGGGCTGCTAGGCGCCCCACGCCCGCGTGTCTCTCGACGCGCAGCGCCAAGTTCCCGTCGTCCAGGAGAATCGTCTGTCCAGGGGACAGGTCCCGCAGTAACTCTGGATGGGGCACCGGGATTTCAGTCTCGCCAGATGGCGGGGACGCGCTGGTGAGGATAACCGTCTCGCCTTTGCGCAGCTCTACAGGCTCCCCTTCGATCTCTCCCACGCGGAGCTTCGGCCCTTGGAGATCGGCAATGATGCCGATCAGGCGCTTCTCCTCCCCGGCCACCCTTCTGAGTCGGGCGATCGTCTCCTTATGTGTCTCTTGATCCCCGTGGGAGAAGTTGATGCGGGCCACATCCATTCCAGCCTGCATCAAGGCCCGTAGTCTCTCCGAGCTCCTGGTGGCCGGTCCGATAGTGCATACGATCTTCGTCCGTGGCATAGCATACTCCCTGGCTACTTCCCCTCCTCGGCCTCACCTGGTGCCCTGACCTGAGTCAGGTGCCCTGCCCCCCTTCTATCTACCGAAGGTTGGTGAACGCGTTCATCCCCGCGTACTCTGCCGCGTTCTCCAATTCCTGTTCAATGCGCAACAGCTGATTGTACTTGGCCACTCGTTCCGAACGGCAGGGGGCACCTGTCTTGATCTGTCCTGTGTTTAATGCCACGGAGAGATCGGCGATCGTCGCATCCTCCGTTTCCCCCGAGCGGTGGGAGACCACCGCCGTCCACCCCGCCCGCTGTGCCAGTTGCACGGCGGCGATTGCCTCGCTCAGTGAGCCAATCTGGTTGACCTTGCAAAGGAGCGAGTTACAGGCGTTGAGCTCGATCGCCTTTCGGACCCGGTTGCTGTTCGTGACCAGCAGGTCGTCTCCCACGATCTGGATCTTGTCGCCCAGGCGTTCCATCATCAGCGTCCAGCTGTCCCAGTCGTCCTCGTCCAGGCCGTCCTCGATGCTGATGATCGGATATCTTTCGACCCAGTCAGCGTAGAATTCCACCATTTCGGCTCCCGTCAGGTCACGGCCTTCCTTCTGCAGGACATACTTCCCATCCTTGAAGAACTCGCTGGCCGCCGGGTCGAGTGCGATGCAGATCTCCTCTCCAGGCTCGTACCCTGCCTTCTCGATGGCCTGCAGGATCACCTCGATCGCTTCCTCATTCGCCTCGAGGCTCGGGGCGAACCCACCCTCGTCGCCCACGCTGGTCGATTTGCCTTGCGCCTTCAACACAGCCTTCAGGGCGCTATAGATCTCGCTACCCCAGCGCAGAGCCTCTGCAAACGTCGGAGCGCCCACCGGCATGATCATGAACTCCTGCAGGTCGGGGCCATCCATCGCGTGCTTCCCGCCGTTAAGGATGTTCATCATGGGCACCGGCAGCACGTGGGCGTGCACTCCCCCGATATACCGATACAAAGGCAGCTGAAGGGCGTTGGCCGCAGTCCTAGCCACCGCCAGCGAGGTGCCTAGGATCGCGTTCGCCCCCAGGCGCTCCTTGTTCTCTGTGCCGTCCAGCTCCAGCATATGGGCATCGATTCCTGCCTGGTCGACCACCGGCCATCCCATCAGCTCCGGCGCGATAGTGACGTTGACGTTAGACACCGCCTGTTGAACGCCCTTCCCCCCGTAGCGCTGCTCATCCCCATCCCGGAGCTCCAGCGCCTCGTGAACACCGGTCGATGCTCCAGAGGGAACTGCGGCCCTGCCCCAAGTCCCATCAGCCAGGATTACCTCCACCTCGACCGTGGGATTTCCCCTTGAGTCCAGAATCTCCCTGGCTAGGACATGCTCGATCTCAGTCGTAATCATAGTACCTCCTCCTTGTTTCGCCTCTTGTTGCCACGTGCCATCGATCCGTCTCCGAGATGCACTGTCCTGGTCGAGCCGCAGGATGGACTACGAGAGCCCCATCAAGTCAAAGAGTCGCCCAAAATCGAAGTGCTCAGCAAAAAGCGATTCGAACTGCTTGAGCTTCGACTCCTGGCCGAGACGCGTCTTGCCAAATACCTGATCGATCGCCTCCACCGTCTCCAACGTGTTCTGGCGGACCAACAGCACGGGCACGCCGATCTCCTCAGCGCGGCGTAGGACCTCTGGCATGGGCCGCAGATTGCCGGTCAGGATCAAGCAGCGCGTGGCTGCCTCCAGCCCGACGAGCTGCATATCCGAGCGGTCCCCACCGGTGATGAGGGCCTTCGCCCCCGAGACGCGACGGATGCGTGGAAGTGCCTGATCCACTCCCATAGCGCCCACCACCAGGCGCTCGATGAGCACGTCGCGCTTCTCCGGCAGGGCCAAGAACTGGGCGTTGAGCACTTCCGCAAGCTCGTCCACGCTGATGGCCTGGAGTTCCTCCTCGAATGGGATCGTGCCGAGCACGCGGATGCCTTGTTTCTCCAGACAAGGTGTGCAGATCTTCTCCGAGAGCTTCTGCTCGCTCCTGGGCACGGCGTTGATCATCGTGCCGAGAAGCTGGTCGTACAGGCGGCGGTACGCGGTGATGCAGTCATCTCCCTGGTTGACGCGATTGTGATAGCGGATGATGGCCAGAGCAGATAGGTCGAGCGCCTCCGTGACTGACTTGGGGTCGAGTCCCAGGCTGACTCCCTCTCTTAGAGAGCCTCCGCCTTCCACCAAAACGATGTCCTTCCCCTGTATCTTCTCCCAGGCTGCCTTCACCTCCTTCATCAGATCGCGCTCGGTGCAGCCACAGCGCATCTCTCGGGCCAGTGATG
>CAZGSX010000074.1:0-14950 GCA_964528475.1 uncultured Anaerolineales bacterium | reverse complement strand
GAGGATCTGTACCGCGTACGGGAGACGGAGGATGGCGAGCTGGTGCGCGTGCCGTTGTCGCGGACGTCACAGGGGAGGACACGCAACCAGTTCACCCTCGACTTGCAGGACCGCTAAGCCCGCCGACGTGAGCGTCGGCTCACGTCGGCAAGGACGGTGGGAACAAACCCTGTCAGAGATCTGTACGAGGGATGACAGGTCAAGAAGATGCATCAGACTGAGCCTTGCGCAACTCCCGTGCGCTGTCCCGTGGAACGGGGTGGCTGACCGCATCCCTAAGCAGAAGCCGACCGAACTCGACCTGGAAAGGAATGGACTATGTCCCTGCTGCTGAACAACGCGAACCTCTACCAACCCGAACCCCGCGGGCCGGGCGCGGTTCTGGTCGACAGGGGAACGATCATAGCCGTTTACAAGATGGGCGACAAGACCCCTGACGTCGAGGAGATCGACCTTGGCGGAGCTGTCCTGGGACCCGGTTTGATTGACCTCCATACCCACGGCGCAGACCGAGTGGAGTGCATGGACGGTGGAGATGCAGTGTCCCATCTAGCTCGATTCTACGCGCGTCACGGTGTAACAAGCTTTCTGCCGACGACGCTCACTGCTGCCCTTGATGACATCGCGGAGGCGGTTGAGAGCGCTCGCCGCGCCATGAGCGGCCGGACGGGAGGAGCACGCGTGCTGGGCGTGCACCTGGAAGGGCCGTTCGTCAGCCCTGAGCGACTCGGCGCCCAATCACCCGACTTCTGTATACCGCCCACCAAACAACACGTAACCCGCCTGCTGGAGATTGGAGGTGACGTGGCACGCCTCGTGACGATGGCACCGGAGGAAGAGGGAGGATTGCAGGCGGTGCAGATGTTCACTGACCGGGGTATCATCGTGTCGATCGGTCACACGGTTGCTACGGCCGAGCAAGCCTTTGATGCCTTCGCTGTGGGGGTCCGGGAAGCAACCCACCTTTTCAACGGGATGAAGCCGATGCACCATCGCAGACCTGGCGTTGTGGGGGCGGTGTTGACAACACCTGAAGTCAGAGCAGAGATCATCGCAGATGGGATCCACCTCGCGCCGACGACGATCCGACTTGCGCTGGCGGCCAAGGGGGTGGACGGCCTACTCCTGATCACGGACTCCATGGCGGCGACCGGCTGCGAGGACGGGGAGTACATCCTGGGCCCCCAGAAGGTGATCGTGCGGGATGGAGAGGCGCGTTTGGAATCAGGTGCGCTGGCTGGGAGCACGCTGACTCTGGAGAGGGCCGTCACGAATGTGGCCCGCTGGACGGAGGCAGGACTGGGCGGCGCGTGGCAGATGGCCTCGCTCAACCCGGCACGCCAATTGGGGATCGATGACCACGTGGGGCGCGTTGCCTCCGGGTATGACGCCGACCTCACAGCCATGAACAGGAGCGGCGAGGTGGTGATGACGATGGTGGGTGGCGAGGTCTTGTATCCAAATTGAGCTCGCTCTCCGTCACCCGGGTGACGGAGAGCGAGCACTGGGAGTCTGAGAGCACTCCCAGGGACGGGTCTCGGGTACGATCTTTCCCCGCCAGCAGCTTGCCTCTGCGGACCGCAGCCCGGTTTACAGGGCTCTAGCGCAGAGCGAAAGGGAGGAGGTTCATGTTCGCCAGTACCTTCGTGGCAGTGATGCTGACCAGCTCACTGGCCTGCGTGGTGACGACAGTCGGTATTTTCGCCATCAGCAGACACGGAAAATGGGCCAAGGAGCATTCGGCGTATTTCATGAGTTTTGCGGCCGGGGTGCTGATCTCCGTTTCGTTCATGCACATCATCCCCAAAGCATTTGAGATGAATGAGAAAGCCCCCACGTCTCTGCTACTCGGATTCCTGGGCATCTACTTGGTGAACCGCCTGCTGACGCTGTACGTGTGCCACGAGCACGAGTGCCCCTCAGCCCATGCTCTGGGGGTCATCCCCATGCTCGGCATCGGGCTCCACTCGTTCATTGACGGCGTCATCTACGCGGTGACGTTCAAGGTGAGCGTCCTGACCGGGGTACTGGCGGCCATCGGGATGGTGCTTCACGAATTCCCCGAAGGGATCGTCACGTTCGTGCTCTTGGAACGGGGCGGCTTCAACCGCAGGCGGGCCATGCTATACGCTTTCGTGGCCGCCGCCATATCGACCCCCCTGGGCACATTGGTGGCCTATCCTTTCATCAACATCATCGACCGCAGCAAGCTGGGCCTGTGGCTCGCCATCTCCGCCGGCGCACTGGTGTACGTCGGAGCTACGCATCTGCTTCCGGAAGTTGAGAAAGAGAATAGGCGATACACTATCCTGACGCTAGTGGCGGGTGTCCTCGTGGCCCTTGGAATCGTGCTGACCAAAGGCTCAGCCCACTGAGCGGTGCGCCCGTCTCGCCGAAGAGATCATACTCGGGCACCAGATGTTGACGCTCCCCTAACCGCCCCAGCCTCCCCGGGCAGATTGAGGGCGTCTCTCCTCGACCACGTTCCCGGCAAAGACCGCAGTCTACAGCCCGATGCCGCTATCCCCTGTGCCGTCGACTCGATGAACGGAGGGGCAAGTAGCGCTGCGACAGAAAGAGGGACGCAGCATGCAAATGCCCCATCGCTGTCGGGCGATCTGAGCCTTGACATGGGACGGAGGCTAGTGTATAATTTAAGGTAAGCCTAAAGAATAGGAGATATAGGTGTATGGCTAACCTAAATGACCTGGAGTCCCTCCGACCCGCCCTCAGCGAGAGCCAACAGATGTACTTAGTCACCATCGCGCGGCAGCGAGGGGGTTCAGAGCCGATCCCCCTATCAGATTTGGCCGAGGGCCTTTCCGTATCCGCGGTTTCCGTGAACGAGATGTGCCGCCGACTACAGGAGCAAGGACTTGTCACCTACCTGCCCTATAAGGGCGTCTCGCTCACGGAGGAGGGAAAGCAACAGGCACAATATGTGCTTCGGCGCCATCGGCTGTGGGAGGTTTTTCTCGTCAATGAACTGGGGCTCAACTGCGAACAGGCCCACGCCGCAGCGTGCCAGCTGGAGCATGCAACTCCGGACCTGGTGACAGAGCGCCTGGACACGTTTCTAGGCCGGCCTGCTGTCGACCCGGAGGGAGATGCAATTCCAAGAACCGACGGGAGCCTTCCAGCACGCTGGCTCGTGCCGTTGACAGCGGTACCGGTGGGACGAGAGGCTTACGTCGTGACGCGGGAGGTGGACGCGGCGTCGCGGGTATTCCTGGATGAGGCAGGGATCCGTCCAGGGGTCTCAGTGACGATATTGGTCGCCACAGTGGATAGCCTGCTGGTGCGGGTCGACAAGGAGTGCATATCAGTGGAACGCACTCTGGCCGAGGGGATACAAGTGGAAATTGGCACGAGCGAGGCGGAGGAGCGGAGAGGCAGGGCTACGGAAAAGTCAGGCTACGGCAGAAAGGGGGGTGAACGGTCCTGACTAGGGCTAGAGGACCGCGCGACGTGACCCGTAGAGCGCGGGCCAACAGTGGTTGGGGGGCCCGGGTCAGAGGGGACTGTTGCGGAATGACCCGCCATACGGGTCGCCAGCAGCGGCAAATCAGGATCTGCACTCGGGACATCCCAGCCGGATAGCATTCGCGCGGCGGGACAGCGGCAGTGCTTCTGGACAGAAGGAGGTGGAGTCATGTTTGAGAGGATTCTGCTCGCAGCGGATGGTTCGAGCCACGCAAAGCGAGCGCAGGAGTACGCCAGAGACCTGGCCCTGCGCGACGATGCGACGGTGATCGTGGTCTACGCCTTCCCTTCGGTCCCTATGCACCTAGGGGAACCCATGAAGGAAGACCTAATAGCACGCCATGTGGACGTGGGCCGGCGGATAGCCGCTGAGGCGGCGGACGCGTTGCGTGACGCAGGTGTCGACGTCATCACTGAAGTCCTGCAGGGACCTCCCGCCGATGCCATTCTGCGGGTGGCGCAGGGGCGTGACGTGGACTTGATCGTGATGGGTACTCGCGGTCACGGGGAACTAACCAGCCTGCTGGTAGGGAGTGTGAGTCATCGGGTGCTGGCGCACAGCGCTGTTCCGGTTCTGGTCCTCAAAGCCGTGGAGGAGACCTCGTAGATCAACCCCGACGACAGTGGGAAAGCGTGTACCAGCGGGGGATTCAGGCCGGGGGTCGAGCCCCTGACGCTGACACGGATCAGCGGGGCTCGCTACGTAAGGTAGGCTTCTGGGCGAGGACAAGAATGCATATGTAGCCTCACGGTCATTTGTGGCCCAGGGGCAGGGGCAGAGGCTGGCCGTGAAGCACGCCATGTCACGATGTCGGCCTGGCGCAGCGAGCCCGCTGTCGCTCGTCGGGCGCTTCGTCAGCCTCAAGAGAGCAGAGCAGACTCCTACGGGTCTGATGGCCACTGGAGTGAGGGCAAAACCCCTACAGGGAAGAGCGGTAGAGATGGCCGCACCACAGAGGCCGGTACATGTGGGTGGTCATCTCGTTGCGCCACCGAAGGAACCGGCCCGCGGCCCGGTGCTCGGCAGCTTGCCGAGGCGGTTGGCTCATGGATTGATGCTGTGGCCTCCATTGATCCCGGCCTATCCAAGGGATCAAGCCCAGCTTAGGCACTGGTAGAGGCGCTACGCCCGCCCGTAGGTGCGTCGAGCCTTCGGGCTGATTGTGAGTTGTCTCACCGAGGCTCCGTCTGGATTGTGAAGACTATGAGAGATATCAAAGTGTCGAGAGACGAGTACCCTGAGGTAGCCCGGCATCTGAGAGAAGAGGGATACCGGAGGCTACTAACGGTGAGCGCTGTGGACTGGATAGAGGAAGGTTGCTACGAAGTCTACTTCCTAGCCCATCATCTGGAAGACCGTGCTTACGTGAAGGTCACGACTGAGATCCCCCGAGATAGCCCCACTGTTCCCAGTCTGTCCGCCATATGGCCCAACGCGGCTATGCACGAAAGGGAGATGTGGGAACTCTTTGGCATCAACCCAGAGGGCAATCCGATGCTAGAGCCCTTGTTCCTGGAAGACTGGATTGGCCCGCCTCCGTTCCGGAGGGACTTCAACTGGAGAGAGTATGTAGGACGGGCGTTTGGTCTCTCCGAGGACGAAGAGGGAAAGTGAGAAGCTGATGAGAGATACGATTAGGCTTCTGATAGCGAGCGCCGTCCAAGCCATCAGCAAGCCAATCACCTATAGATTCCCTCCCGAAACTCCGGTGTCGAAGCATTACAGGGGAAGACATCTCCTAGACATGGGCACATGTATCCACTGCGGTGTTTGCGCCAGGACGTGCCCGAACGACGCGATCGAGATGGTGGAAAGGTTTGAAAAGGGTAAGCGTGTCACATACCCGCAGGTAGATTACGGCAAATGCAGTTTCTGCGCACTGTGTGAAGACGTGTGCCCCGTTGATGCTCTGAAACTGACCAACTGCCATAGGATTAGCTCCAGGCACAAGGAAGATTTCGTTCATCCGCCCGAGATGCTAGCAGAAGAACCGAAGCCACCCGCGATTCCCCATGGCCGGGGGCCAAGGGGGCTCTTGAGCTGGGCGCGGGCAAGAAGCCTATGGGTAATCTTCTACTTTACGGGGTGCGGCTTCATAGAACTTGTTCCTTGGATAAGCAGCGCATTCGATATGGAGAGGTTTGGGCTGCTGGCGAAGGGCAGCCCGAGACACTCCGACCTATTCATTATCGCAGGCTACGTCACGAGGAAGACACTCAAAAGGATCATCAGGATATATGAACAGATGCCCGAACCGCGGTTTGTGGTAGCCCTGGGATGCTGCCCTGCGAAGGGCGGAACCTACTGGGATAGCTACAATACGATCAAGAGGATAGACGATTACCTCCCGGTGGACGCGTGGGTAGCGGGGTGTCCACCACGGCCGGAAGCCATCGGAGCGGCTCTGCTGGAGTGCAGTAACACTATCCAGGGGGGATATACTGGCAAGCGCTCAAAGGTCAAAGCACTGAAGACGCTAGAACACGTGGCAACTGAGCCATTGGAAGGAGCTGGTGGTGAGCACACGATGGGAGAGGAAGAGCTGCTGGTACCATTCGGGCCGCAGCATCCCTCGCCGGGAAACTTCGCCCTAAGGCTGAGCGTGAAGGGAGAATTGGTAGAAGGGGCAGAGCCTGTCGTAGGCTACTTGCACAGGGGATTTGAGAAGCTCATGGAGTACCGCACATGGTATCAGAACCTGATGCTGGTCCCACGCATCTGCGTGTTTGACGGAGCAGCTTATGAGCTGGCCTACTGCGGCGCCGTAGAAGAACTAGCGGGTATCGAAGTTCCCGAGAGGGCTAGCTACCTTCGAGTGATCCAAGCAGAGCTATCCAGGATACAGAGCCATCTCCTCGCTCTCGGCTTGATGGCCAATGCAGCAGGCTTCGATACCGTGACCAGGATCACCTGGGGAGACCGAGAGAAGATACTCGCGCTTTTCGAGCGGATGACAGGCGGTCGCATCTACCACATGTACTGCGTTCCCGGAGGGGTACGGAAAGACGTTCCAGATCGATTTGAAGAACAGGCCCTCGAAGTGGTAACTTGGTTCAGAAAGAGACTGAGGAGGTACGATGATCTCCTGATGGGGAATCCCGCCTTCAAAGCGAGGACTGCGGGGATTGGAGAGCTGCGTCGCGATGTGGCCATAGAACACGGCATCACAGGGCCGAACCTCAGAGCGTGTGGGGTGGATTTCGACGTCAGAAAGGCGACATCCTATGCGGCCTACGACCAGCTGAGCTTCTCAGTGCCCACGTTCACGGAGGGGGATGCCTATCACAGGACCATGGTCAGGAGACTAGAGATAGAAGAGAGCCTCGACCTGATCGAAGAAGCCTTAGGCAGGCTGCCCCATGGCTCGGTCAGGGAGAAGTTCGCTCCCCGGAAGTCCGTGCCCAAGGGAGAGGTGGTGTACTTCGTGGAGAGCGCGAGGGGGGAATTGTGCTTCCACGTGGTGAGCGACGGGTCCCGCGAACCGTACAGGGTTAAGGTACGGGGGCCCATGTTCGACACGATACTGGTTGTCCTGGCGAGGCTGCTGGGTGGGGTTCAGCTGGCTGATGTGCCGGTCATCTACTGGAGTCTGGACAACTGCCCAGCAGACCACGACAGGTGATTGCATCTGATGGCCCGCCTACCCGGTGAGTCCAGTGATAGTCCAGCAGGTGGACGAGGTAGAGCAATAGCTCGAAAGGGCGATAGAGGCAAGAGGCCTAGATTATGGCAAAGCAGATAGCAGCGGTGGACTACGGCAGATGCCGACCTGACCGATGCGATGGGGGGACCTGCGTGGCCCTATCTTCGTGCCCGCACGGCATTCTCAAACAGACAGAGCCTTGGGAGATTCCCACGATTCGCGGCGGCCTGTGCACGGGATGCGGCCTATGTACAAAGGCCTGTCCTCTCAAGGCCATTCGAATGATGTAGCGGTAGGAGACTTGGATCTGCCGGGGGTCTAGCCTAGGCTGGCCTGGGGCACGTGAGGACTGAGGTCGCGACTGTGTCTGACAGGAGGCAGGGCAAGTACAGGAAGAACGTAAAGAGATGGTATGGATTGCCGTAGGGCGATACAATCGCAGATAGGGTATCCTGCAGAGTGCGCTGGACTGGGGGAAGAATTGGGATTCGCTACATGGGGGACACATAAATGACAAAGATCGCAGTGAGTGGCAAGGGCGGGAGCGGAAAGAGCTCGATGGTCGCCCTCCTTGCAGGCGGACTATCCAAGAGAGGATATCGGGTGTTAGTCGTGGACTCGGATGAATCAAATCCAGGACTGTATCGGATGTTGGGCCTGGAAGAACGACCGACGCCCCTACTAGAGCTCGTCGGGGGGAAGAAACGTGTGTTTGACACGTTCTCGAAGGAGTCTGAGGCTGCCGGAGGCATCCTCAGGCGGGATGCCATCCGGATCTCAGACCTACCCCGTGAATATGTGGCAGAAGAGAACGGCGTGGCGTTGGTATGCATCGGGAAGATCCTTCAGTCGCTTGAAGGCTGCGCCTGTCCGATGGGCGTACTGAACCGTGAGTTTCTCTCAAGGCTATCTCTCCGGGAGGACGAGATTGTCCTCGTCGATATGGAGGCTGGCATCGAGCACTTCGGGAGAGGGGTCGACACCACTATCGACAGACTGGTCATTGTGACCGAGCCCTCGCTGGATTCGATCGAGTTAGCTGAGAAGATGATGGCGCTGGCTGCTGAGGTGGACATGGAGAACGCGGGGACAGTCCTCAACAACGTGCCGTCCGAAGAGCTTAAGCTGAGCTTGCGGGACGAGCTGAGCCGAAGGGGCATCCCCGTGATTGGTTCGATCGGCTATGAACCGGAGATTTTTCAGTCTGGCCTGGAAGGGCGTCCCATTCGTACCGAGAAGTTGGCGGTAAGCATCGACAGCATAGTCGATCAATTGATCTAGAGGGGGCGATTGTGTGTCTAGCGACAGTTTACATGGAGGAAGACGGCCAAAAGAAGGAAGTGATGAGGGACGTCGCCAGGATCGAACCGAATAGGGATGGGCTTCACTTGCTGACCTTGATAGGAGAAGGTAAGCAATTTCATGCCAAGATTAAAAGCATCGACATGATGGACAGCCTAATCGTTCTGGAAAGAACGGCGGGCGAACCATCGGAGATATCGACGGCATGATGACGGAACCTAGCAGCGCAGCACTCAATTCCGGAAGAGACAGCCCGTTATGGTCCGCTGCGAACGGCTGCCCGTCCTCGACGCTCCAGCGAAGAGGTACCATCCGGCTGAGAGCAGATGCCCGGGTAGTGAGTACGCCGCCCTGGCCAGTGCGTCTACGAGTCCTCGCCGCGGCACGGCGGTGCTATTGCCCCTACTGGACTATGCAGTCCCCAGCCTGCCAGCGTGAGGGGGCCGGGGCGGTGGTTATCTAGCCCGTTTGATACGGGTACTGAGAGGAGAAGACGATGAGTGAAAGAGCTAGCCCAACGTTTGACGATCGATGCATCGTCTCGTGTGGAATGCTGCACCCGGAGATGACTTACCTGCAAGAGACGGGGTTTATGCATCCACGGCGCATCCTGTTCACACCCCCGGGGTTGCACGCGCTTCCCAACAAGCTGGAGGAGCACCTAGTGAACCGGTTGGATCGAGCTAGGGAATGGTGTCCGGATCACAAGATCATCGTCGCCTACGGAAAAAAATGCTACACCAGCCTCGACGACCCGCTGAAGCGCGTAGACACCATTCTGCAGGATTACGGTCCAGGCATCGTCCGGGTGGACGGCGACTACGGATACGATATGCTGGCCAGCCAGGAGGATCGACAACGCATCAGCAACGGTAGAGAGAGGAAGATATTGTGGTTCACGCCGGGGTGGCTTCGTAGCTGGAAGATGGTGTACCAAACGTACTTCGGCTGGGACGAGGCCGACGCCAACGCAAACTTCCCAGGATTTTACGACAAGATCGTCGTCCTCGATGGCGTGGAGTTTGGAGACGACTACATGAGCCGATACCCTGAGGAGGTTCTAGAGCTGTTCGATTGGACCGGCCTCGAGGTAACGTTCGAGGCTATCACGCTGGATCGAATCAAACGTCTGCTCTTGAACAGCCTGACCGCATCCGGTGACGGTGCTCAGCACTAAGGCAGTGTCCAAGCCTCGCCGAAGCCTGGGCAAATGCTCTTTCGCAAACCAGGGCATAAAGAGCCGCGCGAGACTTGAACGTCAAGACCCCAGGTCAGTGAGCGAAGCGCGACGGAGCACCGCTTTCGCCAAGCTCTAGTCAAGAGAGGGTAACATGGCAGATCGGGAGAAGTCAACCGAATCGACTCCCTGGCAGACGACATACGGCGATAGACTGAAGACGGCGCAGCAAGCAGCGGCGATGATCAAGCCCGGGAACAAAGTGTTCCTCGGCACTGGAGCGGCGAGTCCACAGCTCTTGACACGGGAGATGGTGAAGCGGGCCAACGTGCTCGCAGACGTCGAGATCATCCATCTCCTGACCCTGGGTACTGCACCTTACGTCGAGCCTGAGTTTGAAGATCATTTCCGACACAACGCCTTCTTCGTGGGTTCCAATGTGCGGCAGGCGGTGGCCGAGGGACGTGCAGACTACACTCCGGCCTATCTGTCTGAGATTCCCGGCTTGTTTAGGCGGGGACGGTTCCAGCTAGATGCCGCACTAATCCAGGTGTCTCCGCCCGACGCCCACGACTTCTGCAGCTTCGGGGTCTCAGTCGACATCGTTAAGTCCGCCGCTGAGAGCGCCAGGCTAGTGATCGCAGAGATCAATCCTCGGATGCCCCGGACTCTCGGGGACAGCTTCATCCACGTAGACCAGATAGATGTGCTAGTGGAGAACGATGCGCCTCTCCTGGAATTTCGCTATCCCGAGCCCGACGATGTCGCGCGACGTATCGCCGCGAATGTGGTGGGACTCATCGACCATGGTGCGACGCTACAGTTAGGTATCGGAGCCATACCCGCGGCTGTGTTAGACGCGTTGGCTTCCAGCCGAAACAAGCGAGACCTGGGGATCCACAGCGAGGTACTGACCGACCGGGTTCTGGATGTGATCGAGGCCGGTGTGGTCACGAATGTCAAGAAGACTCTTCATCCCGGGAAGGCCCTCTGCAGCTTCTGTCTGGGAACAGAGCGCCTCTACAACTTCGTGAACCAGAACCCGTTCTTCGACTTCCGTCCCTCCGAGTACGTGAACGATCCCTTCATCATCGCTCAAAACAACAAGATGGTGGCGATCAACGCAGGCCTGGAGGTTGACCTGACCGGTCAGGTCTGCTCCGATTCCCTAGGTTACCTGTTCTACAGCGGCATCGGGGGACAGGTTGACTTCATTCGCGGTGCGGCACGGTCGAGAGAGGGCAAACCAATCATCGTCCTTCCGTCCGCGACAGAGGACGGACGGCGATCGCGCATCGTCTCCCATCTCTCCGAGGGGGCTGGGGTGGTGACCACGCGGGGAGACGTCCACTATGTCGTCACGGAGTACGGTGTCGCTGATCTCTACAGCCGAAGCATCCGAGAGCGGACGCTGGCGCTGATCAACATCGCTCACCCCGATTTTCGGGAGGAGCTACTCGCAGAAGCGAAAGAGCGTCACTACGCCTTCGTTGATCAATTGCCACCACTGGGGATGTATCCGTCGGAGTTGGAGACGGTGGCTGAATTCGATGGGGTCGAGGTGCTCTTCCGACCCATCAAGCCAACTGACGAACCCCTGATGCAGGACCTGTTTTACGCGCTGTCCCCGGAGAGCATCTACTATCGGTTCCTGGCAGACATTCCCGGCATGTCTCACGCACGCGCTCAGCGTTACACCACGATCGACTATGAGAAGGAGATGGCGATCGTTGGTCTGGTGCGGGAGCAGGAGCAGAAACAGATGATCGCCGTCGGCAGATATGTGGTGGACCAGGAGACCAATATGGCGGAAGTGGCATTCCTGGTCCGCGATGACTGGCAGAGGAAGGGGATAGGCACCTGGCTGCATGACTACATGGCGCGGATTGCTAAGAGCCGGGGCATCGCGGGATTCAAGGCAGATGTCCTGCAAGAGAATAGACACGTGCTCCGTCTAGCCCACAGATCCGGCCTCACGGTCGAGAGCACTCTGGAAGGTGGCGTCTACAAGCTGTCCTACAGATTCTAGAAAGGACAGCTCGGCAGGACGTCTCGGATGCGTCGTCGTCGGCGCCATGAGACGGAAACGGGCGGCCGGTGCAACACGGGTGCGCGAAGACGGCGTCAACGGGAAGAAATGCGGCGAGGATGCCTCCCCTGCGACCCCGTGTAGCAATTCACAGACGGAGAACTGGAACCGGCGGCACGACTGAGGAGGGAGGTCTATGGGAGCCTCGAACTTGACGCAGTGGATCTTGCTCACTCTGTGTTGCCTGCTGGCCATTCCATGGGTATGGAGATGGTTACGAGGGCGGGAGGGACATGCAATAGGCGCAGGCGAGGAAGCTGGAGAATCACCCGCTGGGCACCCTGAGCAGGCGGACGCCGAAGACGTGTTGAAGGCAGCATATGCTCAGAAAATGGCAGCAAGGGAGCACGAGAAGCAAGGCGGCCTGCGGGTAGAGAATCTGGCACGCGCCTCGAATCTATCAAGAACGCAAGTCGTGCAAGGAGTCAAGGCCCTGACCGCGCTCGGGTGGCTGGAGGAAGACGCTCAAGGGGTTCTGCAATTGACCCAGCAGGGCGAATCGCGGGCGCAAGAACTGACCCGCGCCCACCGACTCTGGGAAAGGTATCTAGTGGACCGCGAGGGGATGCCCATGGAAGCAGTCCACGACGAGGCCCATCGGCGAGAACACACTACGACACGGGAGGATCTGGAGCAACTAGACGCGGAGCTGGGATACCCCGCGTGGGATCCCCACGGGCACGCGATCCCAGGCCCAGAGTGCGGGCTGCCGTCGTCGCCCGGCCAACCGCTCTCAAAGCTCGGAGAACCGGGGGATCGCCTGCGGATCGTCTGCCTGAACGACGACTCACCACCGCTGCTGGCACAACTGCTGGCGCTGGGGCTCAAACCCGGGGTGCACGTGGAGGTGGTGAAGCGCGAATCCGATGTCGTGAAATTGCGGATTGACGGCAGCGCCGTCCCGCTGGCGTCTGCTGCTGCCGACAGGATCTCTGTGGTGGCAGCACCGGCCTTGCCCCTTGAGCTGGGGAGGCTCCCGGTGGGCGCCCGGGCGCACGTCGTTGACATCAAAGGAAGTGGCAAGCATCAGCGACGCATGTTGGATATGGGCTTCGTCCCGGGTGCTGACGTGACGGTGGTACGGAAGGCGTCACTTGGCGATCCAGTGGAGTATCGCATCAAAGGAACGGGAATTGCCATGCGCCGCAGCGACGCCAACTCCATCCTGGTGGAGGAGGTAGAGCATGCGTAAGGGAACCATCACTGTGGCGCTAGCGGGCAACCCCAATGTGGGCAAGAGTGTCATCTTCAACGCGCTCACCGGAAGCCGGCAGCACGTGGGGAACTGGCCGGGCAAGACGGTGGAGAGGGCCGAGGGGCACTTCACCCACCAGGGACGAGAGATCCATCTGGTAGACCTGCCTGGAACGTACAGTCTGGCCGCGCAGTCGATCGAAGAGGTCATAGCCCGGGATTACATCCTCTCAGACGGGCCGGATACGGTGGTGGTCGTTGTTGACGCCACACGACTGGAGCGGAACCTCAACCTGGTGCTGCAAATCCTGGAGCTGACCGACCAGGTAGTGATCGCCCTCAACCTGATGGACGAGGTCAGGCGGGAGGGCATAGAGATCGATGTCGAGAGTCTGGAGGGGGACCTGGGTGTGCCCGTGGTGCCCACGGTGGCCATCGAGGAGGAGGGACTTCCGGAGCTTGTAGAAGCCATGACCGACGTGGCGGCAGGCCGCCGTCATCCGGATCCGGTACAAATCGATTACGGCCTGACCGTCGAGGGGTATATCGGGACTCTGCAGGACGATCTAAGCCGTCTGGGTATTGACGAGCGAAACCACTGGTTGGCGATCAAGCTCCTAGAGGATGATCCCGAGATCGTCGAGGCCTTCAAGCAAGGTGACTTCACAACTCTGGGTCTGACGTCTCCGTCAGCCTCATCTGACGCGCTGCGGACTGTTCTGAGACAGGCAGTACGCCTGCGGGAGGGAATCCGTCCCGACGCCAAGGTGGAGATCATCCGGCGTCGGTATGAATTCGCTCACGACCTGGTCCATCGGGTGACACAACGGGCTCGAGGGGAAGAGGAGGGCCTGACTGAGAGGATTGACCGCGTTGTCACGCACCGCTTCTGGTCATGGCCGATCACGCTGGCCGTGTTTCTGGTCATGTTCTGGATCACGATCCAAGGGAGTGAAGCAGCGGGGGGCTGGCTGGAAGCGGGCCTCTCGTGGCTGGTGGGGGTAGCGCGAGACTGGTTGACCGCGATTGAAGCGCCTTGGTGGGTCATTGGCACGCTGGTGGACGGGCTCCTGGTCGGAGTGGGCACCGTGATTGCTGTCATGCTGCCTCCCATGGTGATACTATTTACCTCATTCGCGCTCCTCGAGGATCTGGGCCTCCTCCCGCGGATAGCGTTCAATCTCGACCGCCCGATGCAGGCATTGGGGTCTCAGGGTAAACAGACGCTTACGTGGGGAATGTCGTTTGGATGTAACGTGACAGGGGTGATGGCGTCGCGGATCATTGAAAACAAGAAGGTCCGCTTGACAGCGATCCTGACCAGCCCGCTGATCATCTGCAGCGGTGGCTACGGCGCAGGGGTGGCACTAGTCATCGCCCTTTTTGGGGATCTGGCGCTGCCAGTGATGCTCTCCTTGGTGGTGCTCAGTCTGGGTGCGGCCTCGCTGGCGACGCTGATCCTGAACAGAACGCTCTTTCGTGGCGAACCGGGAGGCTTCGTCCTGGAGATGCCTCCGTACCGCAAACCGAAGTGGGAGCAAGTCATCAGGCGAGCGCTGGTTGACAGGGTGACCCACACGATGTGGCGCGCTGTAGTCTTCGCCGGGCCTGCATCGCTGGCGATCTGGCTGCTGGGGAATCTTCCGCCGGGCGCCCCGTTTGAGCAGACAGCTGTCGGCTGGCTGGTGCGGGGGGCAGCCCCGCTGGGCCGCCCGTTTGGGCTAACCGGCGAGATGATCACCGCCCTGCTCTTCACCCTGCCGGCCAAGGAGATTGTGGTCCCTGCGCTGGCCATGACCTACGGGCTACAGACGACGCTGGTGCAATCTGAAGGCGTGCTACACACACTGCCTGGGATGTGGACACCGTTGTCCTCCTTTACCTTCATGGTGTTCTACATGCTGTATCTGCCCTGCCTGGTCACGGTGTGGGCCACGTGGAGGGAGACCCGCAGTCTGAAATGGACGCTGATGGGACTGGTGGTGCCGCTGACCACGGCAAGCGTGATCACGTTCCTGGTGTATTGGGGGGGACGACTCTTGGGGTATTAGCCGCGCTGCG
>CAZGSX010000073.1:0-14994 GCA_964528475.1 uncultured Anaerolineales bacterium | reverse complement strand
CCATCGCGCCCGACTGCATCGACAGCATGCCAATCTTCAGCACCTCTCCCAGCTCCTCCTTTTCCTCCGTCGGTTCCTCTTCAGGTACCTCGGTGGGCGCCTCGGTGGGCTCTGGGGTAGCGGTTGGCTCGACCTGCTGGACGCAGGCGCCCACAATCACGCTCAGGATAGCCAACAGACTCAGAACGCTTACTAGCTTCTTCATGATCTTCTCCTCCTTCTTTCACTGTGCATCCGTATGTGACGATCAGTTGAATACCAATGCCTTGACCCACGCTGCGTCAGCCCCGGGTATCCTCCCATACCTCCACCTCCTGTTAAGAGTCCGATCCCGGCAGGCTGATACGCGTTCCCACGGAGCTCAACGCGAAGGCATCCGGCATCGCCCGCGCGAAGGCGCACTTAGCCTCGAAACCGGTGCAATGCATGGGGACGACCAAGTCCGGCGATAAGCTCTGCAGCTCCTCGATGGTGGATTGAATGACCTCTGGGGACGCGCCGGTGAGATGGAAGCCGCCGATGATAGCGTGAACGCGTTCCTCACCGGTGATCAGACGAGCGTGCTTCGCGGTGTTGACGACGCCTGCGTGGGCACAGCCGGTGATGACCACCAACCCTCCACCCCTCAGTCGCGCCACGATTGCTTGATCGTCGTGGAAACGATCTCGCTGCCACTCCCCGTCCTCCTCGATGTGGGCGCTGGGGAACTGTCCCTCAAAGGGCGTCACCCTGTCGATCTCACCGCTGCTCACCAGCCCCGGGGTCAACCGCATAGGCTCGGCACTCAGCCGCAGCTCGGCCCCCATGGCCGTCAGTGATTCCGGCGGCGACAATCGCTCCACGTCCACCTGTCGACCGTCGGGGAAGATCAGAGTCCGCTTGCTGAAGATCTCAGGGTGGGCGGTCAGCGGCACTGGGGCGTCCCTCGCCTCTAGGAACGCCGGGAGAGCCGCGAAGTGGTCGGGATGGCCGTGGCTGAGAAACACCATCTCGACGCTCCCCAGGTCGATCCCCAGCACGCGCCAGTTGTGTTCCACACCGGAGGTGGGAAACCCGGCGTCCAGCAGCGTCACGTGCCGGTCATTGTCAAGGATGGTTTCGATGAGGAGCGAAAGGCCGTGACCGGCGAGCGGCTGCTCCCGCGCCTGGCCTTCCTCATCGGCCAGGGGGTGGCGCTTCATCACCGGCGTGCTGGGCAATAGCATGTCGCTGTAGTTGTCCATGAGGACGGTGATCTCGATTCGCTCCACTGCGGGCACGTTCAGGCGTGGGGTCATCGTTCACCCCTGCTTAGCCAGGAAGCCAGACACGAGCGTGTTGAAGAGGTCAGCTTGTTCCCACATCACAGCGTGGCCGGCATGGGGCACCACGACGAACTCGGTCTTGGATATTTTGTGAGCGATGATCTCAGCGTACTTCCGAGGCTTGAGCAGATCCTCCTCGCCAACGATCACCAGCGTGGGGGCCTCGATCTTGTGGAGCTCTTCCGTCACGTTCAGCTGTGAGAAACTCGAGAGCAGCTCCACGAAGGCGTCGAAATCGAGGTCGTGGTAGCGGCCGAGGGCAGCGTCCAGGGCGTCCGAATGATCTGCGATCCAGCTTTCCGAGAAGTTGAGAGGGTATGTCACATTGAACAGCATCTCGGCGTCGTGGTCCCGGGCGGCCGCGGTCCAGCTCTTCATCCACCCTCTCAGTAGGGGGTCGATGTGGCTCACCGCCGATGACAGTACAAGGCTACGCGTCCGGCCCGGGTACTTCAGCGCGAAGACCATGCTGATCTCGGCCCCGTACGAAATCCCACCGATGTGTGCCCGTTCGATGCTTAGGGCGTCGAGCAGGGCCGCTAAGTCGTCGGCGTGAAGCTCCATGGAGTAGGGGCCGGTTGGGTGGGCTGACTGCCACATCCCCCGGCAGTCATAGAGCAGCAGCCGGTACTCGTTGGCGAGTAACGCCCGTTGGAGGGCCCAGCTGGCCGTGCTCATCAGGATACCATTGGAGAGCACAAGTACATCGGCTCTCTCTGGGCCGTCCAACTCGTAGTACAACTCAACACCGTTCGCCTGCACCCGGGGCATCGTCTTCTCTCCCTCCGCTCCGTGTCATGGTGTCGCTGGACGCCTATGTAGCACGCCAGGGCTTACATCTGCACGCATTCTATCAGAAGCATGGCCTTTCCGCTAGCCACGTGCTCCTCCTGCGAGTTGTACACGTCCGTCTTCAGTGTGATGATCCGCTTGTCCTCCCGCCACGAGACGACCTCGGCGACGGCCGTGATCGTGTCCCCCAGGTACACCGGGGCCAGGAAGTCGATCTCCTGCCGGAGAAAGATCCCACCAGGACCCGGCAGCTGGTTGCCCAGAACTGCTGAGATCAGCCCCGCTGTGAACACCCCGTGGGCGATGCGGCCTCCAAACCGGCTCTTCTGTGCGTAGTCCGGGTCGACGTGAAGGGGGTTGAAGTCCCCGATCAGTTCGGCAAACGCGTTCACATCCTCCTCGGTGACGGTCTTGGTGACGCTTGCCTGTTCGCCTAGTTGAAACTCGTCCGCCAGCAATGACTCGCTCATGGTTTCGCTTCCTTGCTTAGAAGGTAGTCAGGTTTGGTGCCCGACAAGCGCGGGCCGTTAGCAAAATTGCCCTACGAACGATGGCTATTGGTGGGTCTGGGATCCAGCAAAGCTCACGACTCCTCGTGCTTCTTCAAGAAGGGGTGGAACGCAGCGTTGAACGCCTCTGCCTTCTCGATGAAGGGAGAGTGTCCCGCGTCGGCTATGACTTCCTCCTGGTACGATCCACCCTGCGCCTCATACTCATCCAGCACCGCCTTGATCTGATCGAGCATCGGTTGTGGCGGGCAGTCCTCGGAACCAGGCCAGCCCGGCACGAACCCCATCGCGCCCAGGGCGGCGATGTCCCACATGGCGTTGTTGGACACCACCAGATCGTCGCTGCCTCGAATCCAAAGGACCGGCGGCTTCGGCTCCGCCTGGACGATACCGCTGGCGTCGAAGTACTTGCGGCTGAAGGCGTTGACGACCCCGCGCTTGCCAGGGGCGGCCCCAGGCCAGTGCTCCGAGGGCACCGAGTCGCCCGGGTACCAGTCCTCCCCAATCTTCAGCGAGAGCATCGACTCCACGAGCGCATCCTCGCGCTCAGGGATGAAGGGCGGCTTGACGTAGAACTGACGCAGGACGTTGCGCGGGGCCATGGGATTTTCGGCACCCCGCTCGTCGGCCGCCAGCAGCTCGACGAACTGCGGGTTGACGCCTGCGGCCCCGGCGGGCGCCCCGTCCTCGTGGCAGGGCGTGCCATGGGCGTCCCTGCTACCGCTGTACCCATAGGGCGACATGGTGTCCACCAGCGTGATGGAGAGCAGATCCTCGCCATACGCGATGGCGTATTTGATGACGATGCCCCCGCCCATGCTGTGCCCCACGATGTGATGCGGGCCCAGGTCCATGGCGTCCACCAGCGAGCGCACGTCCTCCACCATATCATCCAGGCCCAGCGTGGCGTCCACCGGCAGAGGCTCCGTGTCGCCGTAGCCCCGCATGTCTGGCGCGATGGCCCGATAGCCCTTGGGCAGGGCCAACATCGTCTCCTCGAAGAAGGTGCCCGATGACCCGTTGCCGTGGACAAAGACGACGGGCGTCCCATCCTCCGGCCCGGTGACGAGCACGTGCATCTGCAGTCGCTCGGTCTGCACACTCCTGGACTCAATCCCTTCCATTGTTGGTATGCTGCTCATAACGCCCCCCTAACGCGTAGTAACTCCGCCTTACGTTTTGCGCTTCACGCAAATCTTTCCTTTAGCTCCCGCTTCAACACCTTCCCTGCGCCGGAGAGGGGTAGCTCGTCCATGAACTCGATCCGCTTGGGCACCTTGTAGCCCGCCAGACGCGTCTTCAGGTACGACAGCAGCTCGTCCTCGGTGGCCTCCGCCTCCGGCTCTAGGACAACGCACGCCAGCCCAGCCTCGCCCCACCGGGGATCGGGCACCCCGATGACGGCGCACATCTGTACCGCTGGATGCTCGTACAGGGCCTCCTCTATCTCGGGTGGATAGACGTTCTCGCCGCCGGAGATGAACATATCCTTCTTCCGGCCGACGATGAAGAAATACCACCCCTCATCGAATGTCGCCAGGTCGCCGGTGTGAAACCAGCCTTCCGTGTCGAGCATCGTCTCAGTCGCCTCTGGGTTGCCGAAGTACCCGGAGCAGATGGAGGGTCCCTGCAGCACCAGTTCCCCGACCTCGTTCGGGCCCAGGGGGTTGTTCTCGTCGTCCACCACGCGGGCATCCACATAGAAGTTGGGCCGCCCGATGGATCCCGCCTTCTGAATGGCGTCCTCCGGGGCGAGGGCGAAGATCCCCGGACCGAACTCGGTCATCCCGAAGCCCTGCTTGAAGCGTACGCCTTTCTCCTGCGTGTACTTCTTCACCAGAGGAACGGGCAGCGGCGCGCCGCCGCTGGTGCAGAAGCGCAGCGAGGAGAGTTCGACGTCGTCCCAATTCTCGGCCTGCGTCAGCATCTGGTACATCGTCGGCACCCCGGCGAAGACGGTCACCTGCTCCCGCTCCATCCACGACAGGATGAGCTCCGGCTCAAACTGCCGCACCAGGATAGTCGTCCCTCCGAAGATGACCTGCGGCAGCGTATAGACAAAGAGCCCTCCTGTGTGGAACATCGGATAGACGTTGAGATAGACGTCGTCATGCGTGATGTCGTGGATGACGGTGTTGAGGGTGTTCCAGGCGATCATCCGGTGGGAGACCTCCGCCGCCTTCGGGAAGCCCGTGGTGCCGCCCGTGAAGATCAACGCCACCGTATCCTCCTTATCGACCTCCTCGCAGGTGGCGGGACGATCCGCCGACTGGGCGATCGCGGACTCGTAGTGCCGGCTCTCCGGGACGCCCTCGCCCTCGATGTGCAGATAGAGCTCGATGCTGTGAGCCGTCTCGGAGACCGCGCGTTGCAGCTTGGCCACGGTCTCCTGGAAGTCTTCGGAGTAGATCAGCACACGGGGCGTGGTGGTCTCGATGATCCTCTCCAGCTCCCGCCAGTGGAGGCGCCAGTTCAGGGCGGTGTGAATGACACCGATCTTTGAGCAGGCGAAGAAGCAGTCCAGGTGCTCCACCCCATCCCGGGCCAGTATCGCCACCCGATCGCCTTTCTCCAGATGGGCCTCGTCCACCATCCAATTGGCGAGGCGATTGGCGCGCTCATTCATCTCACGATAGGTCAGACGCCAGGCCGGATCCTTACCCGTGTCAATGATGGCCAGACGATCCGGGCTGTAGATCTCCCGTCGTCCCAGATAATCACCAATGTACATCGAACGCTAGCTCCCTTCCCGTCCCCCGGACCAACGCCACACGGACGTCGCAATGCTGATCCCGCCTCCGCTGGTGCAGAAGAGCACCACATCGCCAGGAGCAGGGCCCCGTCCCTGCTCGATGGCGTCGTCCAGAGCCATGGCCACGCAGGGCGATCCGGTGTAGCCCCACTTGTGCATCACCCAGTGTGTCTTCTCCATGGGCTGGCCCAGCGTCCTCATCGTGGCCTCAATGGTGCGCAGGTTGAGCTGGGTGAAGAGATAGAGATCCACGTCGTCCCGTGTCAGCCGGGCCTTGGCCAGCGTGGCTTCAATCAGAGGAGGCCAGTGCTCCGTGTTGAACGTGGCCGGAAACTTCTTCACGAACTGGACTTTCGGCGGGCCGTACTCCCGAAGCGTCTCCAGCGTGCAGGGCCGGTAAGCGCCGCCGGTGTAGATGCCCAGCGCGTCGTGGTATTCGCCCCGCGCGTGTAGCTTGCTCGCCAGAAATCCGGGGGAGCTGCCTCCCCCCAACACCACCGCACCTGCCCCGTCGCCGAACAGGTTGGCTGTGCGCTTGTCGCCCAGATCAAGGAAGCGGCTCATAGCATAGCCGCCAGTAACCAGCACATACGCCATGTCTGGGTCCGTGCTGATATACCGGGCTCCCTGGTCGAGCGCCGTAACCCAACCGGCGCACGCGCTGTTGACGTCGTAGCATCCCGCGTTGCTCGCCCCCAGTTTTTCCTGGACCACGACGGACGTGCTGGGCGAGAGGTAATCGGGCGTGTCCGTCGAGACGATTAGCAAATCTATGTTCCCGGCTGCGACGCCCGCACGCCTCAGCGCTTTCTGGGATGCAAGCACCACCAGGTCGGACGTGGTTTGGTCCGGTGCCAACCAGTGCCGCTGCCGAATCCCCACGTTCTCGATCAGCCACTGATTCGTGGACTCACCCAGGATCTCATCGATTTCAGCGTTCGTGACTGTCCTTTCCGGCACGTAGCTGCCCGTGGACAGTATCTGTGCATGGCGCGTCACGGTTCAAGCCTCCAAAAACTCAATGATGGCTTCGCTTACGGCAGCAGGCTGTTCGATGTGAAGGAAGTGGCCTGCATTGGGGATCAGCACCATCTCGGCGTCGGGTAGCTCCCTCTGAATGCGCCTGCCGTTTTCGGGCGGGGCCACCACGTCGTGCTCGCCGTAGATCAACAGCAGGGGGGGCTTGAAGCCGTCCGCCAGGTGCTCGCTCTGCACGTACAGCCCTCCGGCTGCCGACTGCCGCTGGTAGATCTTCGCCGGCTGGGTTCGATTCAAACCAGCCTGGACCACCATGTTGAACAGCACCGGCTGCCGCTCCTCGAACCCCGGCGCCGTCGCCACGCGAGTGCCGCGCTTGACCAGTTCCTCTGGTTCCCCAGATCGGTCCGTGAGCACCTCCATCGCTTCTGACGAGGGCATCACCACCTTGGGCCCCGGATACAGTCCCGAAATCATCACCGCCTTCCGAATGCGCGCGGCGTCAGACCGGCCCATCTCAAAGGCGATCGCTGCTCCCAGCGAATGGCCAGCAACGTAAGCCGACGCTATATCCAGCTCGTTCAGCAGAGCCAGGAAGTCGCTGGCCATCAGCTCCACCGTGTAGGGCATGTCGGGCATATCGGTCTGTCCTACCCCCCGATTGTCCGGGAGGATCAGCTGAAAATGCTGCTCCAGACGGGGTGCCATCAGCCGCCACGTATTGTGATCCTGCCCGATGCCGGCGATGAGCAGCAGGGGCTCTCCCTTGCCCTGGACCTCGTAATACATATCGATATCGTTGACTGTACATTCAGGCACGTTGCCCTCCTCCCGCTCGCTCGCTGACGCTGTCCTGCCCTCGATTTAGAGACGCTTCTGGGTCTTGGCCGTGGTCCCCTGGCTATTCTCCGTACGCCTCCGCGAGGGCCTTCTTGTCCACCTTGCCGGCCCCCGTCTTGGGGAGCTCGGCGGCAAATACCACAGACTTGGGCACTTTGTAGGCGGCCAGGCGCTCCCGGCAGAAGACAACCAGCTCCTGCTCCGACACATCAGCGCCGGGTTTGATCACCACGACGGCCCGGCCGATCTCACCCCACTTGGCGTGCGGCACGCCGATCAGCGCCGCTTCTGCCACAGCAGGGTGCGCATGCATGACGCTCTCCACCTCCGCTGGGTAGACGTTCTCCCCGCCGGATATGATCATCTCCTTCAGCCGACCTACAATCGTGTAGTACCCCTCCTGATCCCGACACGCCAGGTCTCCAGTGTGCAGCCATCCATCACGGATGGCCTCCTGAGTGGCCTCGGGGTTGTTCCAGTATCCTTCGCAAACGTGCGGTCCGCGAATGACCAGCTCCCCTGGCTCGCCCGGCTCGCACTCGGTACCGTCCCTTTGCACGACCTTGACGTCGATGTGGAAGAGGGGGAACCCAACCGCACCGGGCTTCCGTTGTACATCCTCCGGCGGCAGCCAGAATGTGTTGGGACCTGCCTCTGTCAGCCCGTACCCCGTCTTAAAGTCCACACCTCGCTCCCAGAACCTCTCGAACACGCGTTGCGGGCAGGGGGCGCCTCCGCTGATCACCAGCTTCATAGAGCTGAAGTCCGTGTCCTTCCACCGTGGATGCTCCTGCAGCACCACGAACATGGTGGGGACGCCGAAGAAGACGGTCGGAAACCCGTCCTGGATCAGGTCGAAAACCTGGTCCGGATCGAAGCCCTCGCAGACAATACTGGTCCCGCCATTGTAGACCAGGGGCGCGGTGAATACGTTTAGGCCGCCGGTGTGGAATAGGGGCGCGTTGAGGATTGCGACATCGTCCGGTGTAAGCCCCCAGGAAACAACGGTGTTGACGGCATTGGCCGTGACCGCTCGGTGGCTGAGGATCGCCCCCTTCGGTGTACCGGTCGTTCCGCCGGTGTAGCAGATCACCCACGGATCGCTCCAGTCCAGCTCTATCTCCGGCAGGGCTATTTCGGAGAGACCCTCGCGAGCGTCGAATGGCTCGTCGCCAACCGCAGACCTCTCCCCCAGGGCGACGAAAGACTCGACGCTGGGCACTTGGCTTCGCAACGCATCGATCTGCGCCTGGAATTCGCTGCCGTAGATCAGCAGCTTCGGCGTGCCATCGTTCACCAGCTCCTGCAGCTCGGGAACCGTTAGACGCCAGTTCAAGTTCTGGAGGATCGCCCCGATACGGCCTGCCGCGAACCAGATGTCCAGGTACTCAACGCAGTTGTGCGCCAGGATAGCGACCCGGTCGCCTTTCCCCACACCCAGGCGGTCCCCCAGGAACCGGGCCGTCTGGTTGACCGATAGGCTCCACTCTCGATAGGTGATCTCTCGACCCCCGTGGAGGGTGTCTATCAGCGCCACCTTGTCAGGCGTCAGGTTCTCCCGGCGTCCGATCCAGTCACCAACGATCACGCTGTCCTCCCTTCCGCGACTTGCGCGCGACTGCCACTGCCCGTCCCATCGACGACACGCTGACGCCGGCTTCGTCGCTCGTCCGCACCGCGAGTGCCTCGTGCCCCCCCCGTGATGAGGAGCCCGTGCCCAGTCGCCATCTCAGCGCCCTACTCGACCCGGCCGAAGGGTATCAGGCTGCGGCGTCAGGATACTCCGCATCCTCGGGCCCATCATTACGGACGCGACCGAGTACGGTCCGACGGATAGCTGGCGTGGCTTGCCGACGAAGCTCTCGTGCGCGGACTGCGCTCATCATCGCGTGGGACGCCGTAGCTACCTTGCTCGGTTCAACAGAGCGCTTGGCCATGGACGAACTTGGAAGGGGAACCTGGCTGCGGCACGTCGTGGTTGGCAGTCATCTCACAGTCCCCCTCAAAACACCTGGACCTCACTTCAGACCAGCAAGAGGAACGCTTTGCGACGCGCTGGATGCGAAGACAGTATAGCATCTAACGCCAGGGGTGACAAACGCGCCCTGCAAGCATGTTGAACAACGCCTCGGATGACCGACCCTGCACCAAGGGTATCTCGCCACTGCGTCCGCATGGGTTCGGAATGCCGTGACGCTGGCGTCTATTCATGGTCCCGCGCCCTGCCTTGCCCGCTAGTTGCATCAACGGCGACCCACGCAACACGCTGATCTGAGGAGAGCTTCGACGGAATCACTGCCGGCTCAACTGGTGGGACGCACGAGGCGGGGACGGGGCAGCACGGCACAGCGGAATGCGGACACGAGAACGCCACGTGGGGGCAGGATGCCCAACAGGGGGACCACTGAACAAAGAGATAGGTAGACAGCTGCACCAGGTACCCCGCGCCTCTGCGTCCTGGCGTCGCGGGAGGACTCGGACCTGCCACGGCCGCCGCCGGGCGGCACTGCGCCATCAGCGCCGAGATCCCACGCTCTGGCCGTGAGTGCGCTCTGCGCGGACCGGGGTTCGCGCTGCGGACTAGCGTCGGAGGGTCAGTGGCCGCGCTCGCGGAGGCGAAGCAGCACCAGCAGCAGGAGGAGGCAGGCCACGGCGGACACGGGGCCGTTGAGCCCAATGTCGCCCGGGGCATACAGGGCCACGCCGATGGGGGCGGCGATGGCGCGGCTGACGGATCCCACCGCGCGGCTGAGGGACATCACAGTGCCCCGCGCATCCGCGTTCATCCCCGAGAGCAGGGGGAGCAGGCCCACGATGGTGAACTCGAAGAAGAAGATCATCACCGCGCTGCCCGCCAGCGCAGCGGCCAGGCTGCCCGTGAGATGAGGGAGGGCGATATAGGACAGGGCGGTGAAGACCACGGAGACGAACAGGGAGCGGCGCTTGCCGAACCGATCCGAGATGAAGGCGACGGCTAGCTCGGCGACGAACTCCGCTGCCCCCATCACAAGCGTCGCCAGACCCAAACCAGCCACGGAGAGCCCAAACCCGTCCTCCATCCAGGCGCCGAAGACGACCATGACGTTGATCTGCGCGAACGCCACCAACGCCGTGGTCACCAGGGCCAGCCTGATCTGTCGGTCCGCCCACACGTCGCGGACAGGGGCGATCAGCGAGGTCACCGTCCGCTTGAGCTCCGACGGTCGGGGCAGTGGGGCGGGATCTGGCGTCGTGTCCGGCGGCAGGGCGCGCCGCGTGAGCCATAACACAGGAAATCCTATCACTCCCAGCAGGACGAACGGCGCCCGCCAGCTGACCGCGCCCATCAGCCATCCACAGAGCGGCATCGCCAGCAAGGAAAGTGACCAGGAGAGCTCGGCCGCTCCCAGCACGCGACCGCGTCGCTCGTAGGGTACGCGCCGGCCAAGGAACACCTGCATCGCGGGGTCAAAGGCTATCTTGGCCACGCCCATCAGCCCGAAGGCCACCACCGCCACGCCGTACCAGGGGAACGCAGCCGTCAACAGGGCGCCCGCCGTGAACAGCACGGTGCCCAGGATCATCACCCGTCGTCCGCCGGAGCGGTCGCTCAGGGCGCCGAACAGGGGCGCCGTCACGCCCATCAGGCTAGCGGCGCTGACCAGGGTACTCGCCGCCGACAGGGAAACGACGAGGCCGCGAGCGATGGCGGGGAGGAAGAAGGAGCTCAGCCGCAACGGAACGTTGAGCGCGGTCCGAGCGATGAGGATCACGGCCAGGCCGGTGTCTTCGGCGCTGGAAGAGGAGGGGCGGACCGTGAGATCAGAATCCGACATAGGGGTCCTTTGCGGACGACGGTGTTTGTCCATGGAGAGGCGGTTGGTTGCCGCCTCAAAGGTATGTCGAAACGCTGCGCAGCCGGGACCAGCCTCCGGGAGGGCGGGGTGTCCCCCCGGACGCTCATCCGGCGCCGCTACACGGTCAACTGATGGCTAACGTCAGGTGAGCAGGACCCCGTTCTCATCGTCGTACTCATCGGCGTCGCCTGCGTCGAACCACTCGCCGTCGCCGGAGACGTAGCGGTACGGGTAGCGCTCTCCCTTGTCCAGGGTCACGACGGCGCTGTACGTCTGGTTGTTGCGGCGGAGCAGGGGATCGGCCTGGGGGTCCCAGTCGTTGAACGACCCCGCCACGTAGGCGTTGGCCGCATGGGGATGCTCCTCCGGCAGGGCGAATGAAATCTTGACCTCGTTGGTCTCTTTGACATTTCTTCGACGAATCATACTTCTCTCCTTTTTGTTGTCGGTACTGCCGATACGGGCCAGCCATCTAATTCGGCGCTGGCCTGATTCCGGACAGACTATACCACATTTGAGCAATATGTGTATTGTGCGGAGAGGGGCCCTCAGGACCCATGTGGAAGAGGAGGCGGGACACGCGCGGGAAAACGGGAGCGAACGGCGCCGTTGCGCTGCGCACCTCCGCGGTCGAACCAAGGCGTGAGGCCCCCCGTCCACCTTCCGCCATCGAACGGCCGACAGATGACGGATGGCCAGGGGGCAGCGTCAAGGGTCGGGGTGGAGCGAGGAGGGCGCGTCGCCGAGGACGGCGGCGCACCGTTCTGAGAGGTGCCCTGGTCAGCCTACGCATTGGGACGAGCCGCAGTCAAGGGCGGTGGAGCACTAAGCACGGGCGTCGATGTCAGCGGTGCCTGTGCCGGACGTCGATCTGGATCAGGGGCGACGGCCGATCATGCATGAGCGGGGCACGTCGCCCTCGTCAAGCTTGGCCGAGGGATGTCACTACGGCTTGCGGTTTCGATCGGGGCCGGGTGTCTGTTCTGGTGGCCAGCCGGACCCCAGCGAAGTGAAGCCCGGTCGCTGCTGCGGGAGAGTGGGTGCTCCCTGCTCGGCTTCGGGGCTTACGCAGGTGACGTTGCGGTTGGAGGCGCATCCAGGGTTCTTGACGACAGCGGGCGGCGGCACCAGTGCATCGCCTGCTGTCAGCTCAGGCGGCTGTGTCACGGTTGGAGCTTAAAGCCTCCTGATAGACGTGCATCCCAGCAGCCAAACGCGGGCCTGGGCGAGTGGGAACTCACCAAGGCCCGCGGTGGACAACCAGCTTGGGCTTGATCTTCTTCACTCAGCGGGGACGTGGCAAGCCCCTACGGTTTCGGCTGCAGCTCCTGCTCCGCCCACTCCGGCGGGTACACGATCTTCCCCTCTCCGTCGAAGTACTGCCGCACGGGGAACAGGTAATATCCCTGTCCTACCACCGGATCCGGCATGGTCTCCGGCGTGTACTTGTATTCCTCCATCACGATGCCGTCTGTGTAGGACCACTCCCCTGTCTGTAGGTGCTCTCGTCCCCAGCTGTGGATCGCCTCGCTGGACAACTCACCATGTTCCTCCAGGGCGTGCTGGGCGATCTGGATGAACATGTTGGTGCCGTCGTAGGCCAGACCCGCGGCTGATGAGCTCGGAGATACCCCATACCTGTCCTCGAAGGCCTCGGCGAACGCAAGGCCCTCTTCCGTAACCCACCCAGGTATCTGATCGATGACGTAATTGGAGGATTTGCCCGTGATCCGATACCACTCTCCGCCCCATCCCAGCCCATCCGCGATGATCAGAGTCTCCAGTCCGATCTCGTCCGCCTGCTTGATGAGAGCGGTGATGGACGGTAAGGCTGTACTCGTGGTCGCCAGCAGAGCCACGTCCTGCGCCTGCAGCTTGTTGAGGGTGGCGTAGAAGTCGACGTCCTCCAGCGAGGTGTACTCCTCGAGTCGTGTAATCCACCCCTCGGCCTCCAGTTGCTCCCGCATGGCCTCCCCAAAGCTCAGCCCCCAGTGGGTACTCTCCGCAATGATCGCCAGGGTCTTCTCCTCCGGGGACCAGCGTCCCTCGGCGATGGCATCCTCAATCGCCTCCACGTACGATGTCGTCAGTTTTGCTGATACCGGCCACCCCTTGTTCATCCAGTAGCTGTACCGATCTGGAGCTGTCAGGTACTTCTCGTTGACCGCCTCGGTGGCGCCAAAGGGGAAGATGTGCGGGATCTCGTAGTCAGCGGCCACTTCCATGCAGGACACGGCCACCGAACTGTGCCAATTGAGGATCGCTGCCTGGATGCCATCCTCTAGGATGGCGTTCTCGTACGCCTCGACAGCCACCTCCGGATCCGACTGCGAGTCGATCCACACGGGCTCGATCTCGTAATCGCCGATCTGCCAGTCGATGGCGTCAAACGTCATCTCAGCCGCGCCCCTGAACTCCTTGCCGGTGCTTTCGCTGGGCCCACTGAAGGGCCCCAGGATGCCCAGCTTGAAGACCCCGTCCGTGATGGGGGCTGGCGCCGCTGGTTCCTCCGATGGTTCCGGCGGCGCGCACGCGGTGGCCGAGAGGGTCAGCGCCAGGATGCCCACCGCCGTGATCCCTCGGGACAGAATGCTGTGCCAATCTGTCGTGATCATGCTACACCTCCTCTGGCGCTAAGTCAGAGCATTCTAAGAGGACTATCCAGCGCCTCCCCACGGCACCCCGTGAGTCGCGATCGGACACGGGAAGATACCGGTCGCGTCTTGAGATGCTCAGGGCGCTTCGTTCCTTGAGGCCCCGGGCGGCCCTGGAATTCAGGCAGGGCTGGCACCCTGCTCATCTTCCATTATAGCGCAACAGAGCGCTGAAATGCAGGGGCAGAAGACCGCCATTGTAACCATAACAGATTGGCGGCGCTGCATTCTGTTATGGTCCATCACGGGGTGAACTGTATGGGTGAAGGATGGGTGAGCCGTTGTCCTGGAGATGTCATCCTCTGGCTGGGGGGCGACCCGTGTGTCTGATCACATGTGGCGCCAGCTACAAGGAGCTCTTTCACGATAGACGCAATTGCCACTGGCTCCGCACGCGGAGCCAACCGGTCGCAACCTGGCCCGAATCTCCCACGGCAACGATCGTGCCCCAGTCGCCGTCGCCGACGCGGCGTTCTTGGCTGCAGGGTGCGAACTGTGCCGCTGCTCAGAGACGGGGCGGGCGCGCTGGAAGCGACGCCATGACGTCGGCGCGCATGGCACCGCGATGAAAGCCCTGGAGGCGCATCTCGTCTTTCACTAGGGTGCGGTGGCCAGGCAGGCCCTTCGGGCGCCGGCTGCCGGGATCGCGCTGCGACTTGTTTCCTGGCCCTCCACTTCCTAGTGCTCGACGATCGAATGTGACCGCAAGGGATATCTCCCGCAGTACGGCGCCTTCCTCAGGGACGGAGTGATCTCCATCGCTGCATCGCACAGCGCCCCGATGAGCACCTTCCCCGGCTGCGTCACCAGGAACACATCCCCCGGCATCAGCACGTAGTCCTCGAGGTCCCGCTCCTGGGTGACCCAGGCTTTCCCTCGAGTGCAGATGATCATTCTCCAGCGGTTGTCACCCTCCAGCCGCCAGATCCCGCCCTCAGCCAGCTTCACCTGGTCGTTGTTCGCCGCGTCGATATTCCGTACGGCCGCACTCGTAGCAGGCACGCGGCGGGCTCCCGTTGCAACACTCACAGCTGCAGACGTCGTTCACGTCCTCACGGGCGATGGAGCACTCGCATCGGCTCCCTGTTTGACTACGACATCAGTATACCGTCTGGGAAGGCGAATTAGAAGGGGCAGAAGCGGCAAATTGTGACCATGACAGATGACTCGTCACGGGAACTGTTATGGTTCAGGCTCCGTCAGTGTGTTGTGGTCTTATCTCCCAGCCTCTCGGCGGAGCGGTGGGCCGTGCCGGCTGCGGGGCCACGAGAGCATGAGCACCCCTCCAACGACCAGCAGGGATCCCACGATTTGATCCAGCGTCATCCG
>CAZGSX010000072.1:0-15069 GCA_964528475.1 uncultured Anaerolineales bacterium | reverse complement strand
CGATACGCACAGCGCACTGGGCACCTGGGAGTCAGCGGCTTGGCAACGCCGGATTAAGGCTGTGCTCAGCGATGAGGAGACTCGAATCGCGTATAATTGACCAATCTGATCATTGCGGGCTGAGGAGCAAATCGCAGGCTACGCTGCTGAGCCGGAGGATCTGCGAGCGCGATTGAGGCAAGAGCTGAGAAGGAGGTGAAACATATGCCAGCACTAGATGGCACAGGGCCACGGGGAGAGGGCCCTTTCAGTGGACAGGGCGAAGGGTATTGCGCTGTGCGTCTTCCCAATCGGGAAGGAGAGCGCGCCGTCGGTTTCGCAGGGCTGCAGGGACACCCCGTTCGCCTCACCCCACCCGTGGTCCCAGCAGCGCAGATGTATCGGGTCGCCAGCCGCCAGCCGCGTCCGGTGGCAGCACCGGTGGGCAAGCATAGAGTTCGGCGCGGTTGCCACGGCAGGCGTGGACGACGCCTCGCCCATCGGTGAGGTGAGCAAAGACTCAAGATCAAAGCAGAAGTTGTGCGCGGGAGTTGGGCTTTGCCCCTTCTCCCTCAGTGCGCCCGCGGGGAGCGCCCTGTGGGCGCACTACCAGAGCTAGTTCGTGAACAGGAGGTGAGGACAGCATGCCAAGATTTGATGGAACGGGACCAAGCGGCCAGGGGCCGATGACAGGAGGTGCTCGAGGCCCCTGCAATCCCAACAGCCAAGGCTTACCGGTCGAAGGTGCATACCGGCCGGGGGCCGGTGCACGGCTACCGGTAGCGCCGGTGTATGGACGCGGCCGCCCGGGCTGGGGTCTCGGGAGGGGTTTCCGGGGCCGCGGCTTCCGCGGAGGACGCGGACGAGGCCGTTGGTAGGGGGGAGAGCATCGGTGGCTGCAAACTGGCCATCGAGCGGGGCCGTCTACGTTGGCGGGCCGATGCGTCCGTCAACCCAGGAGGTACACGAGGTTCGCCCACGGGCCATCGAGGACCGGGAGGAACCAGGGCACGGGCGCCGCGGTGCCGTCTCTCGCTAGTAGACAATCGATAGCAACTTAGAGATGACAAACGAAGCAGTACTAGAGGAGGTTAACTGACATGCCAGCAGGAGATCGAACAGGACCCATGGGAATGGGCCCAATGACAGGACGAGGTGCAGGATACTGCTCCGGCTATGAAGCACCCGGTTACGCGAACCCGTGGCCGCGGATGGGCATGGGATGGCGCCGGGGTGGCGGCTGGGGCGGAGGCTGGGGCGGAGGCTGGGGCGGAGGCTGGGGCCGCGGACGCGGATGGCGGCACGGCTACCAGGCCACCGGCCTCCCCTATTGGGCGCGATATGGCTACAGACCGGTTCCGGGCGGCTCGATGCCGGAGTACGCCCCTTATGGCGAGGCGCCGACAGCTGAGCAGGAGATTGACTACCTGCGCGCACAGGCCGAGTCATTGCACGACGCGCTGGAGGCGATCACGACCCGCATTGAGGAGCTAGAGCAGGAAGGAGCCTAACAAAGAGAGCTTCCACTGAATGTTCGGGGCGGGTGCAGGCGCAGCAAACGTTGTCACCCGCCCCGAGCGCCCAACCCGGCAAGGGGCAATCGCCCCGTCGTCCGATGGGCACCCGGATTATACGTCATGCCGCCAGAGGTGCAAACGGGATCTACGGCATGGCGGAAGCGATCTGGTGTGCCGGGTGTCCTGGTTCCTGGTGGCTCGCGCTTGGTGAGCGCAAGGCACCAGCGCGACACTGCCGGGTCTTCTGGGTTTGCGGGGCCTCGCACCATTTGAGTGCAAGGCACTGGATTGGCGCATGTACGGTTTATTGGGTTTAGGTGCCTCGTACTTCTTAGGTGGAAGGTACCCTAGCAAGGACAAGGCACCGTAGCAAGGAGAAAAGCATGAAACAGGCTGACATCGTCGTCATTGGAGGAAGTGCCGCTGGGCTGACCGCGGCCATCACGGCGCGGCGCACCTATCCTAACCGCTCAATCCTCCTAGTGCGGAAGGAGGAGCAGGTGCTCATCCCCTGTGGCATTCCCTACATCTTCGGAACCGTGGGATCTCCGGAGAACAACTTAATTTCAGACGGTGTGCTGAAGAAGAACAACATCGACTTGCTGATCTCGGAAGCACACGATCTGGACACGGAAAAGAAGATCATAGCAACAGACGCAGAGGAGATCAGCTACGAGCGGCTCATTCTGGCCACGGGCTCCCATCCGGCGATGCCACCCATCCCGGGGATCGATCTGGCGGGCGTGTACTCGGTGGCCAAGGACGTCGACCACCTGAACACGCTTCAGCAGGAGCTAGAGAACGCAAAGGACGTGGTGGTCATCGGTGGCGGATTCATCGGCATCGAGTTTGGGGACGAGATCAACAAGACAGGCGACAAGAACGTCACGATCGTAGAGATGCTGCCGCACTGCCTGATGCTGGCCTACGACGAGGAGTTCTGCGTCCGGATGGAGGAGGCGCTGGAATCGCGCGGCGTGAACGTCAGTGCCCCTGCCCGGGTGGAGCGCATTGAGGGTGACGGCCGCGTGGAGCGAGTTGCCTTGGCAGACGGCACATCGATCACCGCGGATACAGTCATCGTCGGGGTAGGCGCTGTCGCAAACGTGGATCTGGCAAAGAAGGCCGGCCTGGAGATCGGCCCCACCGGGGGCATCAGCGTCGATCGTACCATGAAGACGTCGGCCGACGGCGTGTTCGCGTGCGGCGACTGCGCCGAGAAGATCTCGTTCTTCGGCGGCAAGCCATCGGGGCTGAAGCTGGCATCCATCGCCTCGACGGAGGCGCGTATCGCGGGCGCCAACCTGTTTGGGATCAGACGGGAGAACGTCGGGACGGTAGGCGTGTGGTCCACCGCTGTAGGGGATCAGGCATTGGCCACCGCAGGTCTGACGGAGGCGATGGCAGACGACCTGGGCTATGACGTGGTGTCAGTGGCGATCGAAGGACCGAACCGCCATCCAGGTGGGATGCCAGGGGCGGCGAGGACCAAGGTCAAGATGGTATTTGAACGGCACTCGGGCGTAGCTCTGGGCGGTCAGGTGATGGGAGATGCAACCGCCGGTGAGATCATCAACTCCATCTCGGCGTGTGTACAGAAGCGCATGACGGCGGAGGAGATTGCCGTCTTCCAGCTGGGAACCCACCCAGCTCTCACGGCGTCACCCATCGCGTACCCAGTGGTGAATGCCGCCGAGCTCGCCCTTGCCCAGATGCAAGCCTAGGCCGCGGGTGACCGGACTCGGGGTGGCGGGACCTGGGATAGGAAGAGGACTGGTCCCAACGACGCCCTGGAGCATCGGGAGGGCGACAGCCAGGAATGAATCGTGGAACACACTGACAGCACCCCACTGGTGACGGCGGTTGCTAAACCCGTGGAGCGGCTCAGCGCATTTGTGACGCGGCAGAAGCGGAATTACCGAGTCGCGGTGACGCGCTCGGCCATCAACCAGTTTCTGTACAATCTGACGGCCCAGTACGATTCCATCTACACGGTGGGCCTGGGCGCCGGGTCGGTGGAGCTGGGCACGGTGAATGGCCTGGGTAATGGTGTGGCAGCCCTCGTCGCCCTCCCGGTGGGATGGTTGGTGGACCGCTACGGTTTCAAGCGCTTCTACGTATTGGGGACGGGGCTGCTAGCCGGCGTGGCACTGATGTACGCCCTGGCGCCGGGCTGGCAGCTGATCATCGCGGCCACGATGTTGTACAACGTAGCCCTCCGACTCACGGGCACCGGCTGCAGCGTGATCAGTCTAGACGCGGTTGACAATCACGATCGGGCGACAGCGCAGAACCTGTGCGCATTCTTCCGGTCCATTCTCTCCATCGTCGCTCCCCTCCTGGCAGCACCCTTGGTGACTGTGTTTGGCGGCATGACGTCCGACGGTATCCGTCCCCTGTACGCGATACGCTTTATCGGGTACGCGCTCGTCTTCCTGCTCGTGAGCACGCAGCTACAGGACGTCAGGAACATCGCCACGCCGGCGATCCACACTGGGCTGAAGGGCGGGTTCGGACACCTCTTTCAGGAAGGGCGACCCTTGAGAAAGTGGCTCGTTATCTCCTCCTTGACGTCGCTTCCCCTGGCGATGATCACTCCATTCATGCAGGTATTCGCCCACGAGGTGAAGGGGGCGGACCAGTACGTGCTGGGGGCTATGGCGACGGCGACGATCGTGGCCCAGCTGAGCTTCGGCATACCGCTGGGCAGGCTAGCGGATCGGATCGGGCGGAAGAAGGTGATCTATCTGCTCACACCGCTCTGGTATGGCTCGCTCCTGGCACTGATCTGGGCCAGGGGGCCAGTGATGGTGATCTTGGCCGGGGCGCTGTGGGTGTTCTACACGATCAACTCCGGAATCACTGGAGCCATGGCGTTGGAGCTCGTCCCTATCGAGGAGACGGGCAAATGGAGTGGCCTGCAGGGGCTGTTCCGTGGGGTGGTGTCGCTCCCCGCTCCTATCCTCGGCGGGCTGTTATGGCAGGCAATTGACCCGATGTACGTGTTCTTGGTCCCCGTGGCGCTCGACCTGATCATCAGAATCCCCCTGCTGATCAGCGTCCCAGAGACGCTAGATATGGGGGCTGAAGGGCTTGAGACAACAAGCAGGGGGAAGAACACACTATGAACGGACTCCATCCACTTCCCCACCCTGTCCGGGCACGGGCTCAGGCCGCGATGCGGGCCCGGATCTGTTCCCAACGGCCGGCTGAGACTCCGGAGGGTAGAGTCCCTTATGGCGACGTCATTCATCGAACTACGGCTCGAGTGGGGGTTTCGAGCCCCACGCAGTGGAGGTATGCACATGCCTAATGAGAGCACAGTGTTGATCTACGGAACCAACCTGGGCGGCTACCGGGTGGCGTATGCCCTGGGCAAGAGCGGGCACACGTTCATTCTGCTCAACCGCGGTTCCTACGTCGACGAGGAGAAGTATCAGGCCCTGGCCCAAATGCCGCTCGACTTCTGCTGGATATGTGGGCACATGCCACAGCGCGCCTTCAAAGCCAACGGCGCGATGCAGGACTGCTACAACGCCCAGCTACTGGAGGTATCCGGCGAGCCGGGTCATTTCCACGTCAAGTTCAAGAAACGTGATAAGGTTGTCAACAACTTCATATGCACCGAATGCGACCAGTGCATCGATGTCTGCCCAGTGGAGGTGGGCGATGGGAAGGCCATCCGCGTCGTCCCCGAAGCGGGCTGGGAGAACTGCTACGTGATCGATTTCGATCACTGCACGCTTTGCGGCAAGTGCGAGGAGGTGTGCCCTACAGGTGCACTGAAACTGGACCGGCCGGAGGAGATTTTGGAGGCTGACGTCGGGGCCATCGTGCTGGCAGATACCTATGAGGAGCCCAGCGACGAGGACCTGAGCGACTTCGCCATCGGTCGGAGCCCAAGCGTGGTGCGGGACGCCGAGCTGTCGCGGCGCTCACTGTTGACAAACTTCGTACGCGACGCCGTGCGGCTGCCCTCGGGCAAGATGCCGCAGACCTTCGGTATCGTCATCACGCCCCACTTCAATCGCCCAGGGGTGGAATACGAGAACGACAATCTGAGCGTGAGCGCCGTCTACCGTGCAATACGGTTGCTGGATGTCCTACCCGATGCCGACGTGACGATCTTCCTCCGCGACTACCGCGGCAGGGGGAAGGGACACTACAGCTGGTACCAGAAGGCGCTAAACGCAGGCGTACGAGTGGAACGCGCGGAGAGCCTGTCGATCCAACCTCATGGCGACGACGAGGAGGCGACGATCGAGTACACCTCCTGGGACGGTGAAGCACGGACGAAGACGGTGGAGCTGGCGATCCTAGTGACAGGGCAGAGCTCGCCCTCGCAGATGGATGAGCTGTCCGAAGTGACGGGGGTGGTCAAGGACGAGAACGGGTTCTGTCGAATCCGTCCGTTCTCGTGCTGCGAGACGGATGTGGATGGCATCTTCGCTGTGGGGGAGCTCACAGGGCCGAAGGGAAATCCAGAGACGATATGGGACGGGTGCGCGGCTCTCGCTGAGATGCAGCCCTATATCGGAGAGAAGGATCTCAAGCCATCACCTCCCCCATCTCTGCGGGACGTGAGCGGAGAGCCGGCGAAGGTGGGGGTCTTCATCTGCAGCTGCTTCGGCCAGTTCGAGGAGCGCATGGACCTGGCGGGGTTGACAGAGAAGGTCCGAGAGATTCCCGGCGTGACACACGCCGAGGTGATTGAGGCTTGTTGCACCGGTCCGACGATCGCTGCCACGGCTGAGCGGATCAAAGCGTCCGGTGTGAACCGAGTGGTACTGGCGACGTGCACGCCACTCCAGAAGAAGGGCAAGTACAACAAAGCCGTGATGACGGCGGGACTGAGTCCATTGTTGTGCGAGTATCTGCGGTTCCGCGAGGATGTGATCCAGGTTCACACGGACCGGGACAAGATGCTAAGCAAGTCGTTGGCGCTGGTTCGGGGGGCGGTGGAGAAAGTCAAGCGCGGGAAGCACTGCAGTCCGCCTGTCGACACCTTCAATGCGAAGGCCCTGGTGGTCGGAGGAGGATTGGCCGGCTTGACTGCGGCTACGGAGATCGCCGCGAACGGCTATCCTGTGGTTATTGTGGAACGGGAGCTGGAACTTGGTGGTCAGATGGCGTATCTGGACGAAGGCCAACGGCAGCATCTCGAAGACCTGATCGCCACGGTCGAAGCATCGGAACGCATTACGTGCCACACCGGCGCACAGCTCAGCCAGGTCAGCGGGTACGCGGGCAACTACCACGCAGAGGTGAAGACAGACAGCGGGCCGATACCGGTCCACGCCGGGGTGATCTTTGTGGCCACTGGCGCGAAGGAATCGATACCCGAAGATTTCCTCTACGGGGAAGACCCACGTGTGATGACGCAGAACGAGCTCAAGGAGAAGCTGGACGCCGGCGAAGCTGCTGATCGCGTCGTGATGATCCAGTGCGTGGGATCACGGATTCCCGAGGTGCCTTACTGTTCGCGGCTCTGCTGCACTGAGGCACTGAAGCAGGCGATCGCGCTACGAGAGAAGGGAGTGGAGGTCACGATTCTCTACCGCGACATTGCGACAAGCGGAAAGACGGATGTCTACCGACGGGCCAAGGAAGCGGGTGTAGGTTTCGTACGCTTCGCCTCTGACGGGATGGAGGACGTCCGGTACCCCGAGGTACGTGGCAATGGAGCTGGTCTAGAGGTTACAACCGACGAAGGGACCATCAAAGCAGACTGGGTGGTGTTGAGCACCGGGATCGTACCGGACGCTGAGAACAACCAGATGCTGTCCCAGATGCTTAACTATCCTTTGGATTACGAGGGCTTCTTCTCCAGCGACATCAGTAGCTATCCGTACGAGGAGGCCATTAAGAAGCTCACCAAACCATTCGAGCTTTACAGCAATGGCATATTCCCGGTGGGGCTGGCTCACTCGCCACGCTCCTTCGCGGAGACGATCCTGACCGCCAAGGATGCAGCTGGGCGGGCGTTGGTGGTCATGGGTAAGCCAAAGATGTCGCCTCCGAATGGTATGTTCGTCGCGGCAGTACACGACTCTCTGTGCATGGGATGCGGGTTATGTGTGGATATCTGCCCCTATGGAGCCAGGTACGTGGATGAACTGGCAGGGGTGGTGAAGACCCGGCCTTTCCTATGTGATGCGTGCGGGGCGTGCGTCGCGATCTGCCCCAACAACGCGTCCTACCTACTCGACTTCAAGGGCGAGCAGTCGGTAGCCGCCCTAGACGCACTGCTTCTGGGAGGTGAGATGTGAGCAACGATCGGTCATTCGAACCCTCAATCGTCTACTTCATGTGCAGTTGGTGTGGAACCGGTGGGGCCGAAACCGCCGCTGCCCATCACCTCTCGTATCCTGAGAATGTGATCCCGTCTCGGGTGAACTGCACCGGTGCGCTGCCAGCAGTGCACATCATCCGTCCGCTGATTGAAGGCGCCGACGGGGTGGTGATCAGCGGTTGTCACCCCGGTGACTGTCACTACAACGACGGGAACTACCGCGCCCGTCGGCGGGTGGCGCTGGTCAAGAACCTTTTGGACACGCTGGGCCTGGAAGAAGAGCGCGTCTGGTTCCGATATGTGGCACACGGTGAGGGCCGACGGTTCGTAGACACGGCCGCCGAGTTCAACGACCACATCAAAAAGCTGGGCCCTAATCCGCTGAAGACAAGGAGTGACACATGACTGTCAAGGCTGCCGTGTTGCCAGCAGAGGATGGCCTGGAGAAGGCCGTCATCAGCTGGTTGAAGACCACACTCGATAACGAGATCTTTGACGCCGTGCTCCTCCCCGTAGCAACGCCGGCAGGGGATTCGTTCGCCTACCTGCTGCTCCAGGACCCGACGATGGTGGAGGGAGCATCTCCTCTACCCCCCGTCATGCCAGTTCAGGGCGGGAAGGCCATCAGCCGGCTTACTATGCGCGGAGCATCGAACAAACGAATCGCAGCGGTGGTAAGGCCCTGCGAGGCACGAGCCGCCATTGAATTGAGCAAGCTCAAGCAAGCGCATCTGGACAATTTGTGGTTGATCACCCTGGACTGCCCGGGAGTGCTCCCCCTGGCGGACTACCTGGAGGCGCCCGATGCCGCGGCCGCAGGCTTCGCGGAGGCTAGGGCGCAGGGGGATCGCTCGCCAATGCGACCGACGTGCCACATCTGCAATCACTTCAGCATTCGCCAAGCGCCGGGCTGCGATCTACACGTGGGGACGATGATGGAAACGGACGGCACGGCCCTTCTGATCTCGGGTAGCCCCAAGGGAGATCAGGTCTTGGAGAAGATGGAAGCGCTCGCCGGGGACAATGGGGAATCAGACGACTCGCTGGAAGATCTGATCAACGCCTGGGGCGCTAGAGTGGACGAGCTGGCGGCAGCACAGACAGAGCGTCGAGAGGAAACCCACGCAGCGCTTCAGGAGTCCATAGCCGGGCCGGCCAACCTGCTGGATGTATTCAGCACCTGCATCAACTGCCACAACTGTCAGCGGGTATGCCCGGTGTGTTACTGTCGCCAGTGCTACTTCGAATCGGCAGCACTCAAGCTTTCTCCGGACAACTACCTGGCGCGCGCGCAACGGAAGGGGGCCCTCAGGTTCTCGCCGGACACGCTCCTGTTCCAGATCGGGAGGGCGTCCCATATGGCGCTGTCCTGCGTATCGTGTGGAGCCTGCGAGGACGCGTGCCCGATGGACATCCCTGTGGCGCAGGTGTTCAGCCTGCTGGGGGATCGCGCACAGGAGGCGCTGGGATACGTGGCGGGGGAGAGCCTCGACGATCCGCTGCCCCTGGTGGCCTACGAGATGGAGGAACTACACGAAGTGGAGGAGCCGTACGTGGAGACTTATCGCAAACAGGAGGTACAGGATGCCTGAGGGAGCGACATCGTCAGCCTTCACAGCGCAAACCATGAAGTTCAACACAGGCGTGGAGGAGACAGTGCGAGAGTTACTGCGCTCGCTTCTTGAGAACGGCGATGTGCGTGCCGTGCTCTCCCTGGGCAAGACAGGAGAAGCCGAGGAGGGCGTGGCATACTCGCTATACACAGACGCCGGGGCATTCGCGCCAGATGGTGATGCCCTCCCCCTCCTGCCCTTTATGCCGGCTAACGCGGGGGGCCTGGTCTCCCGGCTAACGTTGCACGGACCAGTGACGGAGCCCACTGCCGTAGTCGTCAGGCCGTGTGAGTTACGGGCGCTAATCGAGCTGGTGAAGCTGAACCAGTGCAGCCTCGACAATCTGGTGATCATCAGCTCCACCTGTGGCGGCGTGTATCCTCTGGCGATGGGTGTCAACGGGGCTCTCCAGAAGAGGCTCCCGATGTACTGGGAGAAGATGAAGGAGGGCGAATTGGACGCTGAAGTGCGGGCAACGTGTCGTGCCTGCACCCACTTCGTCCCAGAAAACGCCGATATCACCGTGGCCCTGCTGGGGGAGTCCGACCTGGAGACAGCCTGCACCCTGTGGCTGAACACCGAGAAGGGAGCAGAGCTGGCGAGCAACTTGGAGGGCACGACGGTATCTGGTCGGGATGCCGGCAGCGCCATCGAGCGCTCCCAGTCGCAGCGCGAGGACTTCCGCGAGGAGCTATTCGCCGGGACCGGGGGCGAGCTCGGGGACGGACTGGAATTTGGGATGGAGGGCCTGATCCGGACCTTTGGTCGCTGTATCGGCTGCCACGGCTGCAAGACCGTGTGCCCTGTGTGCTTCTGCCGCCTATGCTATTGGGACTCCCACAGTTGTGAACGACCCACATCCTTCTTCGAGGATGAGTTGCAGAGGAAGGGCGGAACCCGGGTGCCCTCCGACACGATCTACTTCCAACTGGGACGCATGACACACATGGCCATTTCCTGTGTGGGATGCGGGATGTGCACCGACGTGTGTCCCGCGGACATCCCCGTCTCAACCCTATTCTCCAAGGTCGGCGCGGCCGTCCAAGCTGTCTTCGACTATGAGCCAGGAAGGGATGTGACGGAGGAGATCCCATTGCGGACGTTTGAGGAAGAAGAGTTCACTGAGGTGGCAACATAGGGGGAGACATGGAAGAACAAGCATTCACACCCACGATCGTAGGTTTTCTCTGCAACTGGTGCACCTATGCCGCCGCCGACTCGGCCGGCGTGTCCAGGATGAAGATGCCCCCCTCGGTGATGGTCGTCCGCGTCATGTGCTCGGGCCGGGTGGATCCCACCTTCGTGCTCACCGCGTTCATGAGAGGCGCAGACGGCGTGTTGATCAGCGGATGCTGGCCTGGTCAGTGCCACTATCAGAAAGGGAATCTCCACGCCCGCCGCAGAACAGCGATGCTCAAGTCGATCTTTGAGACGCTAGAGCTGGAGATGGGCGATCGCTTCCGCCTCTCGTGGGTCTCGTCATCGGAGGCACCGCGATACGCGAAGGTGGTGACGGAGTTCAGCGAACAGGTGAAGGACCTAGGCCCCTGTCCAATCAAGGACGAGCTATTCCTCTAGGCATTCGGGGCGGCGCTAGAAGGAGTATGTATGGGGGCAGTACGCCTACTGAGCGCCCAGGCAACGGGGGTAACTGGGGCGAGCCCCCTGAGGAGGCTCGAGGAGCAATGAACTATGCCTGATCACGCTAGACCAGCCAGTCTTGGGGATGACGTTGCGTTGATGCCCGGTGGGGAAGGCATACGGGTGTGCTACGCGTGCGGCTCCTGCGTTAGTCGGTGCATCATTCCAAGGCGGGATCCAGCCTACAACCCGCGCCAGGTGTTTCACAAGGCTAACCTGGACATGCGAGAGGCCGTCTTTGAGGACGCGACGATCTGGTACTGCACCGCGTGTGACCTATGCTATGAGAGCTGCCCGCAAGAGGTGCACATCTCCGATGTGATCGGCGCGCTGCGACAGCTGGCAATGGAAGCGGGACACACATCGCCGCTGGAGACAGTGGTAGTCGACCCCATGCTGTGCGCCGGGTGCGGCACATGTGTTGAGACGTGCCCCTATGAAGCGCTCTCGCTGGAGCTGGAGGGGGTCAAGAGCATCGCACGGGTCGATCACAATCGATGCATGGGGTGCGGCGACTGCGTGACAGCCTGCCTGAACGGAGCCATCGGAGGTGGGTCGTTTGCCGACGAACTGGTCCTGGAGCAGCTGACCGAGGGTCTGCGAGCGCCGGGGTAGCGGGCAGCAGAGAGGACAGAGGAGAGAGGATGGCCAGAATATCCGCACAAGTTAGTCTCTACCCCCTGAGACGGGTGTCGATAGGCCCTCCCATCCGCACTACGATCCGGATCCTGGGGGAGCACAACCTGGAGGTTCGCATCGGCGCGATGAGCACCCTGGTATGGGGAGAGGAAGATGACGTCTTCGCAGCACTCCAAGAAGCGTTCCAGCGAGCGTCGGAAGAAGGAGACGCGGTCATGACGATCGCGCTGTCGAACGCCTGCCCGGAGGGGGACTGAGGTAGCTGCAGGCGGGGTGGCCACCCCACCTGGTCGCCATCGGGCGTACGGCTGTATCACAGTCACGCAACCCCCGTTCTCCCGAGCAGTTAGAGCGGGAGACGGGGGGCGAACTACCAACAGCATGAGCCTATTCAACGAGAAGGTAGCAGCGGGCTATGAGGCCTGGTATGAAACACCTGAAGGCAGGCGCGCGGACAGACTGGAGAAGACCGCGTTGCGGCAGGCCCTGCTGGGTTTCGGCTCAGCGAACAGCGTACTGGAGGTGGGATGCGGCACCGGCCACTTCACGCGCTGGCTCGGTGAGACAGGGTGGCAAGCAGTAGGTCTTGATCTGTCGGCATCGATGCTGGATCAGGCACGCGAGCTGGATGGAGTGCCGCTGGTTCAGGGAGATGCCAGGCGGCTGCCCTTCACAGACCAGGCATTCGATGTGACGGCGATCATCACGACGCTTGAGTTCCTGGAGTCGCCCACGGTGGCATTGGCCGAGGCTGCGCGAGTAGGTGGCCACGGGCTGGTGCTGGGTGTGCTCAATCGCTGCAGCATCATGGCCCTGCAGCGCCGGGTGGAGGGGCTACTCCGACCCGGCATCTATGATGAAGCGCGATTCTACACGGTGCGTGAGCTGCAAGAGCTCCTGCGCTCCGTGGCGGGGGGGACCGATCGCGTCTCGTGGGTCACCACCCTATTCCCGCGCTGGTGGCCGTGGCCCAGGACTCGCCTGCCCTGGGGAGGCTTCATTGCTATGGCTCTACACCGCTCCTCTGGGAGCGAGGGCCGTCACTAGGGCGGACCAGCGGCGCCAGAGCGGCGTGGCGTTTAGAAAAACGACCAGAAGTGCAGTGACAATTGAATTGACAGCAGCGACAGCACCGATAGCAGGTATAGATGCTGTCGCCCGGGACAGCCGGCGAGACCCCTCTCGATTCCGGCTTCACGCCGGATAGGACGAACGCACTCTGACGCCTGGAGGCCCGCGGGATCCACGGGCAGGCACAATGCCGTCCCTGCAGGACAACATCGCATCGCATTCGGGAAACAGCAGGCGACACCCGGAAGGAGGACTCTATGCCCGACTACCAGAGCGTGTGGATAGATACTGAGGCTTGCACAGGCTGCGGCGCGTGTGTGGATGTCTGCCCGGAGGGAGCGCTGGCTATGGTAAACCAGGTGGCTCAAGTAGACGAGGAGGCGTGCACGGGCTGCGGCGCCTGCCTAGACATCTGCCCACACGGCGCCATCCATCCCGTGGTAGAAGGGGAGATCGTCCTGGCGCAGGAACGGGCGCTGAAAGTTGAGAACACCAAAGACCTAGCCCCAGCGATGGACCGCTATCGCCCCCTGATCGAATCAACGGCCCCCGCCCTGGCGGTTGCAGGCGCGGGGTTGCTGGCGAAAGCGGCCAGGGCCCTGACCTCCGCCGTGGGACGGTGGCTGACATCCCCACCGGGGGAGTCCCAACCCACGCAGGCAGCAACCTCGACCGAACGCGGTATTGAGCGTGCTGGGAACGGCGGACGCCGCACCCGGCGACGGCGGCGGGGCCGCTAGCCACGTAGCGCTGCCAGAACGCACAAAGAGGTGCCGGCTATGAAGGTCTCTATCGAACACGTTGACGGCATGCGATTCGTGCTCAAGGCGGCTGAGCATACGGTGGCTGTGGATGCAGGTCAGAGGGACGGCGGCGGAGGCACGGCAATGAGCGCGCCGTGCCTCTTTGCTGCAGCGATGGGGGCCTGCATCCTGGAGTTCGTCGTCAATTCGTGCAGGCTTAACGACGTCACCATCAACCACGTCCGACTGGATATGTCGTACGATGAAGCGTCCAGTCCCCGCCGCATCGGCGCATTGAGGGCGACTCTGCGCATCAAACCAGATCCACCGGCGAGCGTAAAACGGCGGCTGGTGGGTGTGGCACGACACGCAACATTGGTGAATACACTGGAGCGACCCCCCGAGCTGGATATTCAGTTTGCTGGAGACGAGGAGAGCATGGATGCCGGTCTATGAGTATCGCTGTGATGACTGTGGAAGTACGTTTGAGAAGCTAGTTCGCCGTAAGGGCGCCATCACCTGTCCAGATTGTGGGAGCACGTCGCTGGAGAAGTTGCTCTCGACGCCGACGGTGTTGAGCGGACGAACGAGCCGGGCCGCCGGTCACACGTGCTGTGGCCGGGAGGAGCGCTGCAACGCGCCTCCATGCTCGGCAGATGGTGCCTGTCGGCACGAGTGAGACAGAGAGAGGTTGAGGGGCACGGGGGACCCCAAGCGGACGTCGCCCACTGTCCTCCATGGACTGATCAGGAAACGAGGAGTGGTACTGCCCCGATGAGGAGTGATGGTCAATGGAATTGAGATGTGCCATATGCCGCGTGCAGGCGTGCAGCAAAGAACCTGGCACTGAGCAGTATCCCTCCTTCTGTCCTATGTCGCAAGACACCGAGGCATTGGCAGAAGCACGCGCGGCGTACGAAGAGGAAGAGACCCGGGAGCTGGCGCAGGCTGCGGCCCGAACGGAGGCCGCTGGTTACTGCCAGGAGCCCCGCGTCGAGGAGATCATGAGCTTCGCCAGGCGACTGGACATTACCAAGGTAGGCATCGCCAGCTGTGTGGGCCTCCTGCGGGAGGCCCGGTTGCTCCAGGAGATTCTGGTGGCGAACCGCTTCGAGGTGTTCAGCGTGTGCTGCAAGGCGGGCTCCATTCCCAAGGAAGAGATCGGGCTGGCTGACGAGGAAAAGATTCGACCGGGGCAATTCGAGGCCCTCTGCAACCCCATTGGACAGGCAAAGCTGCTCAACGAGGCAGGGACCGGCCTGAATGTGGTGGTGGGATTGTGCGTGGGACACGACAGCCTGTTCTTCCGCCATTCCCAGGCGCCCGTGACGGTCTTGGTGGCCAAGGACCGAGTGACAGGACACAATCCGGTCGCCGCACTGTACACCAGCCATTCCTACTACGGACGACTGCGCGAGGGCTAGACACTCGGAAGCAAGCGCCAGGCCAGGGCGATAGGAGCACCAGCCGGGAGGATGACAGGATGAAGAAAAAGAGGGTCGGACTGATCGTCAACCCCGTGGCGGGGATGGGGGGTAGCGTCGGCCTGAAGGGGACGGACGGAGAGATGCACG
>CAZGSX010000071.1:0-15122 GCA_964528475.1 uncultured Anaerolineales bacterium | reverse complement strand
TCGGAATACCAACGTCTGGTCGTCTTCCGTATGGGCCGCTGCATCGGCGCCAGGGGACCGGGCCTGGTCCTGCTGATCCCGTTTGTGGACCGCGGCGTCCAGGTCGACCTGCGGGAGGTCTTCTTTGACGTCCCACCACAGACCTGCATCACCGCCGACAACGCGTCGGTCTCCATTGACTTCTTGGTCTACGACAAGGTCATAGACCCTGTGCGCAGCGTGCTGGAAGTGGAGGACTTCACTGGCGCGGCGCGCGGCCTGGCCATCACCACTCTACGCGCCGTGGTGGGCGCTATGGACCTAGACGACGTGCTCTCCAAACGGGATGACATCAACCGCATCCTGCACGAGAAGCTGGACGACGTCACCGACCGCTGGGGGATCCGCGTGATGGCGGTGGAGATCCGCGAGGTCGTGCCCCCTCGTGCCATCGAGGAAGCCATGACCCGCCAGATGGCCGCCGAAAGGGATCGCCGCGCTATGGTTGCGGAGGCCAACGGCAAGCGCGAGGCAGCCATCGCCGTGGCCGAGGGCGAGAAACAGGCCGCTATTCTCGACGCCGAAGGCGAGCGGCAGGCATCGATCCTGCGCGCCGAGGGGTTCGCACTGGCGCTCGACGAGATCTACAAGGTAGCCCAGGGTGTGGACAGCAAGACCCTGACGCTCCAGTACCTGGACGCCCTTAAGAAGCTCGGCGAAGGGGACGCCACCAAGTTCGTCATCCCCACCGAGTTCGTCAACCTGGTGCAGCCCCTGGCAGAGACCGCCCGCCAGGCACACGAAGAATAGACGCAGACGACCGCTGATTCATCGATGCCGTCGTCTCGTCTGGCCATGGGGCCAGACGACTGCAAGGGCGTCCGTTCCAGATCCGGCTATGATACAGCCCAATGGCAGCGTCGACCTTGGTGACGTGTCGCTGGCAGGGTGACGGCCGGTGTCAACCGCGATCCTGGCTGACTTTCCCGACGCCATCATCGCCTGGATCTGGGTCGCAACCCGAGATGCGGGTCCCGGGCGAATCGACGTTCAGGTTCCCGGGAGTCGCTGGGTGACGCAGAGGGATCTCTCGGGGCGCGATACGCGGTTAGCAATCAGGTGAGAGCCAGTCTCGCCAGGTGGACGCGAAGAGCCGACGCTCAAGGCGGAGGGAGAGGTTAACCAGATGCCGCGATTTCAGGGTTCTTGGGAGTCCGTCTGAGCTGACACCTCTCAGGCCGGGTGCCGCCAATACGTGCTGTGCATCTCAACACAGCCCTAGTACCTTATGAAGGGTTGATGCGCGGCATCGTCAGTCGAAGGGAGAACGGGAACTGCTATGTCAGACGGAAGTGAGGAGCTGAAGAGTTACGGGGAGAAGCGGGATTTCAGTAAGACCCCGGAACCAGGCGAGGAAGAGGGACATCTGGATTGGGCGACAGACCGACCGGTGTTCGTCATCCAAAAGCACGATGCCTCAAACCTGCACTACGACCTCCGCCTTGAGGTCGACGGCGTGCTCAAGTCGTGGGTCGTGCCCAAGGGCCCCTCAACCGACCCCAGTATAAGGCGGCTGGCCATGCCCACGGAGGATCACCCGCTGGACTATGCCGACTTCGAGGGGGTCATCCCTGAGGATGAATACGGCGGCGGCACGGTCCTGGTCTGGGATCGGGGTGGGTATCGTAACCTCAAAGAGGATGAGGAGGAGCCTGTATCTGTCTCTCAGCAAATTGAGGATGGTCATGTGACCATCTGGTTGGAGGGCCAGAAGCTCTCAGGGGGCTACGCGCTCATCCGGACCGGCAGCGACGATGAAGCTCGTTGGTTGCTGATCAAGATGGATGATGAAGGCGCGGACGCCCGTCGCAACCCGACCTCCACGGAGCCCGCGTCGGTGAAGACAGGCCGGTCGCTGGACGAGATCCGCGAGCCACGCGACGTCGGGTGACCCGTCCTCCGACCTCCCCCGACGGAGCGGACCAAGCAGCTTGCGAAATAACTGTGCCTGTCCCGTGTACGGCTTATCCCGGCAGATTCACCCGTCATGCTTGAGGTATGACCACGAACACCACGGGCTTGCCCGCGATCATCCGGGCTCACGCCCTTGATCTCTTCTCTGCGTCCTCCAACTCCGCTCGCAGCCCCTTCACCCGCTCTTCCGCCCTCGTGTCGTCGGGAAACCGACTCACACGCCGCTTGTGGAACGCGAGCTCGGTGGCCAGCCGATGGAAACGTCCCAGCCGGTGCCAGCGCTCCAAGTCCCCCTCCACCAACGCCTGCACCCGCGCTGAAACCCGCGCCACCTGAGACGACAGCACCTCGTACTCCTCCTGAGTCAGGACCCCGTGATCGACCTCCTCAGCCAGCCAGTGTTCAATCCAGCGCCGCTCCCGAGCCGAGGTCCAGGCTATGACAAAAAGCAGCGTCAGCACCCCACCCCAGCTGAACGCCAGGGCCGCCACACAGGGCCAGCCGAGCTCGGCTCCCAGCGTGACGCTGGCGTTATGGAAGGCGTGGGCCCCCATCCCGGCCATGAGCCCAGCGAGCGGCGCACCCACCTTCAGCCGCACGTCCGTCGCCGAACGGCCCCAAGCCATCCCCAGCCCAAACAGGCCCGTGAACATCGCGTGGTTCAACCCGAAGGCGACACTGCGCACCAGCGCCAACCCAGCGAAAGCACCGAGTCCAGCCTCCAGCAGCGTCCCGCCGAGGTAGAGCGTGTTCTCCACCGCGGCAAACCCGAATCCCACCAACCCGCCGTAGAGGATGCCATCGATCGCACTGTCGATCTCGCTGCGGAAGAAGGCGAACAAGAGGACCAGTGCCGCGCCCTTGAATAACTCCTCCGCCACCGGCGCAATCAGCGTGGCCTGTACCAGGCTGGTCGCCTCCGGACGCACAAACAACGAGATCGGCACGTTCAGGGCCAGCTCTGCCAGGAGTGAGAAGAGCACGGCCGGCACCGCGCCCCAGCCGAAGGCGGCCGCAAGCAGCCCCCACGGCTCCTTCTCGTACCGGTCGAGCCACCACAGCACCAGGGCATAAGCCACCATCGGCACGACGCCGACGGTCACGACTAGGAGAACGCCGATCAGCGTGCGCACAAGCCCTCTCCTTCGGTCGGCGCACGTCGGACCGGCTGGACATCCCAGGCGTCCCGCCCTTCATCGTAGGTCAGCCAGAAGCGTCGGCCGTCGCGGGTTCGAACGCAGAAACGCGGGCCAACGGGCGTTCGTTCCCGCCGCTCGACCTCAGCGACCTCCAACCTCTCCCCTTGGAAGCCGAAAGCCCGCGGTCGCTCCGGATACCGCGCCCCAGCGTAGGCCTCGACCTGAGCCCGCACGGCCTAGATGTCGAGGGACCGCAGATAGGCCGTTAGCTCGTCGCGCATGTCGTCCCTTCGCAAGGTGACCTCGACACAGGCCTTCAGTTGTCGCAGGGGATCGCCAGCCGCCATCCACAGCCCGTCAATCGGATGCACCACGACGGTCGACCGCTTAGCAAGGCCGTCCACCCCGTCGGTCATCCACAGCTCGCCGCCCTTCCCGGTCTCCAGCGTATCCAGGACGTCAAAGATCTCCGCCGTGAAGATGAAGTGGCCAATCTGCACAAGATTGGAGGGCGCAGTACCGGGCGCGGGCTTCTCGATGATGCGCGTCATCTCGCGCTCCGACCCCGGCTTTAGCTCAATGCAGCCGTAGAGGTGTGTCTCCTCGTCGGGCACTCGCTGCACCGCGAGAACGGCCGCCGGTTGACGCTCATTGAACGTGTTCAGCATCTGCTGAGGAATCGCCACATCCCCCATCACGATGTCGTCCCCGAACATGTAGTAGAATGGCTCCCCCGGATTCAGCCAGGGTCGAGCCGCCAGCGCCGGTGTGGCATTCCCGTAGGGCAGATCCTCCGGCTGGCGGACCATGACGATGTCGGCTATGCGGTTCACCTGCCGCATCTCCTGCAGCAGCTCGTGCTTGCCAGATGCGTCCAGATGCTCCTGCAGCTCGGCGCTGGGGGAGAAATGGTCCTGCACAATCGCGCCGTTGTCCCGCACCACGACGATGATCTCGCGGATCCCCGCCGCCACGAGCCCTTCAACGTGGTACTGGATCAGCGGCTTCCCCGCAATGGGGATCATCTCCTTAGGGATTGCCTTAGAGGCAGGGAGAAACCGGGTGCCGAATCCTGCGATCGTGATAATGCCTTTCACTGTCTAACTCCTTGTGTGTCCGTCAGTCGCGAGACTGCCTGACCGGAATCTTGCCAGGTTTCGGCAAGCGCCTCCCAGCCAAGAAGCCTTTGCACAACCTGAGCACCGCCAAGTGCGGGATCGAGCTACCATGTTCCTCAGTCAAGCTGGACACGAAATGGGGTTCAGCCGCCAGGCCGGTTACCCCTGGCCCTTGGGGCGATGGACCTACTCGCTGTCCCAGTCCAAGTCCAAGAGATGGAAGGCCCGTTGCGCGATCGTGGCACGCAGTCCATCAACTCCCCACGGGGCAGGCAAGTTCGCATCGCCGGCACCATTTGATGCGTCCCTCTGTTTGGGATACTCCCTCTGTCGCCACACGTGACTGATCCAATCCTGATAGAAACCCTTCGTCGACGGCCATATCCGAATCCTCGACATCCTTGTCCATCTGGATGCTACACTGGGCTCTGCTGAAACACCCGTCACGTCCGGGAAGCGTGTACATTCCGGCTTCAACTGGTGAGAGAACCGTCCTGTCAAACGCATTCTGAGGACAGGCCTTTCGACACAATTCCTCGCAACCGTGACACGGGTCGAACGTGATCGGACCGGTGGGAGTCAACTCGTCTTCGAGCAGCATGCCACGCAGACGAACCCTGGGGCCGAGCTCCGGGGTAACAAGCATATTGTTTCTGCCGATGCAGCCCAGTCCGGCCAACACCGCTGTGTCCTTGAGGTAAATGCCCCCTTTCTCAACCCAGTACGGCATCCTGTGGGTCTTGATGGTCAGCGTCTCTTCAATCCACGCAGCTAGTTCCCGATTGATCCTTTGCAGCATGCGGTTTCCCGGGGTGTTGCCGGACGCATCGGTCCAATCAAGTTCCGGTTCATTCTGCGGATGCGATAAGGCGATAACCAGAGCCGACTTAGCTTTCGCGGGCCATTCGATCTCACTGAAGCCCTCTATCATCCCCTCATACGAGTCGACGCCGTCGATGTGGGTGCCGAATTCGCTTAGGATCTCGTGGGAAGGTGATTTCTTGAGGCGTTCTACACTGGCGACACCTGCCATCGTGGCTCCCATTTCCTTAGCTTTCGCAATGATCTGCGCACCTCTGCCGGATGTCATTGATGATTCTCCTTGTATCGTTTCACTGACCTCACCACAATCCCCCAGCATTCGCGCGATGAAGGTATTCCGAGGCAGGATGTGGGAGTCCAAGCACCCGTAAGCTCACAGATTCGGACACCGTTTACGCCAGTCGCTGGTCTGTTCGTACGCGTGCGCTACGCGCAGCACCCGCCCCTCGCCGAACGCCGGGCCCATCACCTGGAGGCCGATGGGCAGCTCTGCGTCATCGAAGCCGCAGGGCAGGCTCAACCCGCAGATCCCGGCCAGGTTCATGGACAGCGTGAAGACATCCGACAGGTACATCTGCAGCGGATCGTCGGCCCTTTCACCCACAGGGAACGCCGTCGTCGGACTCGTCGGGCTGACGATGACGTCCACCTCCTCGAAAGCCGCCTCGAAGTCATCCTTGATCAGCGTGCGCACCTTCTGTGCCTTCAGGTAGTAAGCGTCGTAGTATCCCGCGGAGAGGGCATACGTGCCCAGCATGATGCGTCGCTTCACCTCCGGGCCAAAGCCCTCCCCCCGCGTGCGCCTATACATCCCGTCCAGGCTCTGAGCCTCGCTGCGCCTTCCGTAGCGCACGCCGTCATATCGCGCCAGGTTGGCGCTCGCCTCCGCCGGGGCGATGAGGTAGTAGACCGGCAGCGCATACTCCGTGTGCGGGAGGCTCACGGACCGCACTTCCGCACCCAGCTCGGCCAGCAGCTCCACCGCCTCTCGCACCGCCGACTCAACCTCCGCCTGAAGGCCCTCGATGAAGTATTCCTCTGGCACCCCTACCCGCGTGCCCCGCACGTCACCGGTGAGCACGGACCGGTAGTCCGGGACGGGCAGATCCACGGACGTGCCGTCCCGAGGATCGTGGCCTGCGATGGCGCCCAACATGATCGCGGCATCGGTTACGTCCCGCGTCAGCACCCCCACCTGATCCAATGACGAGGCGAAAGCGATCAGACCATAGCGGCTGACGCGTCCGTACGTCGGCTTCAGGCCCACGACGCCGCAAAGGCTGGCTGGCTGCCGCACACTCCCCCCCGTGTCGCTCCCCAACGCAGCTAGGCACTCACCCGCGGCCACGGCGGCCGCGCTCCCGCCGCTCGAGCCCCCCGGCACGCGGCTCAGGTCCCACGGGTTCCGCGTGGTGAAGTAAGCGGAGTTCTCGGTGGAGGATCCCATCGCAAACTCGTCCGTGTTGGTCTTCCCAGGGATGACGGCGCCTCCCTCCTTGAGCCGCGCCACCACTGTGGCGTCGTACGGAGGCAGAAACCCCTCCAAGAGGCGGGAACCGGCGGTGGTAGGCACCCCCTCCGTGCACAGCACGTCCTTGACGGCGATGGGGATGCCAAGCAGATTGCCCCGGCGCCCCTCAGCCCGGGCCGCATCCGCCGCCCGCGCCTGCTCCAGCGCCATCTCTGGCTGAACGGAGAGGTACGCCTTGACCTCACCGTCCAGCGCCGCAATGCGGTCTAGAACCGCCTCCGCCAGCTGCACCGCGGTCAACTCGCCGGCGTCCAGACGCTCTAACGCCCTGTGAATCGTCAGGTGTTCGAGTTGCACGTCATCCATCCCCAGCTACTCCAGGACGGGTGGCACCTTGAAACACCCGTCCTCCGTCTCCGGCGCGTTCTGCAGTGCCCTCTTCCGGTCCAGGGGCTCTTTTACCTCATCGGCCCGCGTGACGCTCCGCAGCGGTAGCACGGTCGCCGTAGGCGGGATCTCCTCGGTACCCAGCTCCTGCAACCGCTCGAAATACCCCAGAATCGCCGATAACTGTGCCTGATACTCCCGCACCTCCTCGTCCGAGAGGGCCAGTTTCGCCAGATCCGCAATATGCTCCACCTCTTCCCGCCCTAACCCCATCAGCACCTCCAACTCACAGAGACTTGACAGGTCTGAGCCATCCGGCACCCATCGGTTAGGCCCGCAGCCTCCGCAAACACCTCAATCACCGACCCGGTCAGAGATCTGACAGGTCCAGGCCATCTACCACACATTGCAGCTAGCCACGCTGTCCGAGTATCCTCTGATCACAAAGGCCCGTCGAAGACCCGTTAGGTCCACCGTCCCACCACCTTCTCCTTCACCCCTGCCCACACATCCGCCACACCCATGCGGAACAGTCTCGGCCAATTGAACGCCCGCACGTCAAACGGCAGGTCCAACTCGGTCTTCTCGCACACCGTGGACGTATTCGCCTGGTCAATCTCCGGCTTCAGCGCGCGAAGCTCCCGCTCCAGCTCCTCCGGCGTGGCGCCCTCCATCAGCTCATCGATTCGGGCCATTAGCGACACCGCCCTGTCGATGCGCTGCTCCGTCTCGGCCGCCACCTCCGGTTCCACCAACCCGAAGCGCGCCTTCAGCGCGTTCAGCCGGCGCCCCGCCTCGTACGTCGCCGCCGCGATGTCGTCCCGGCTCATCCAGCGGGTTTCGTAGTTCAAGATATGCTTCCACGTGGGCGCCAGAAGCGCCTGGCGGTGCGCCTCCAGGGTGCGGTAGCGGATGTCATAACCGTACTCCTCCGGCCGCTCGTAGAAGAGACTGCCAGGATCCACAAACGGCGCCAGAGGTCCAACAAAGGGGATCAGCCGTCCATCGTCAAACCTCTCCAGCAGCTGCTCGCAGTACGACACCCCCTCCAACACCGAGGTCTTAGTCTGCTCCGGCAGGCCGGTCATGAAGAAAAGATCAAACCGACGGCACCCGACCTCCAGACACGCCTCGATGGTCGCCTCAATCTCCTCGTTGGTGAACGTCTTGTGGATCGCGTCCCGCACAACCGGGTCGTGGCTCTCGGGAGAGAACTCGATGACGAAATTGGGAAGCGCGTCCGCCACCTCCTCCGCGAAGGCGCGGTCCATGGGCGTGAAGATCTCCAGCATCGCCTGGCCCGGGTACCCCTTCATCGCCCGCAGGAAGCGCCGCGCGTGATCCATTCCGGCCTGACGGATATCGCCCAGAATGAACGCCGGGCCGCGGCTGATCTCGTGCATGCGGAAGAGATCCTCCGCCAGCCGCTCCGGCGAGCGGTAGGCGGGCGCTTCTCGCTCGGAGATCAGCCTCGAGGCGTACGCCGAGCCTCCGCAGTAGCCGCAGTTGTGCCTGCACCCCCGCACCGTGAGCGCGGCCATCACAGGATAATCCATCCAGTGGTCGAAGGGCACGTGGTTGAAGAAGTCACCGCTCCGCACCACCGAGCGCACCATCTGTCGGTAGTCCATGTCGAGGTGATCGAGCGTGGCCGGGACATAGGTCTGAGGATTCGCGTGCACATCGCCACCCGCATCCCGCCACGTCAGGTTCGGTATGTCCGCCAGCACCTCCGCGTCCGCCTCTTTCGCAGTGCCCAGGGCAAGGAGGTGCTCCATCAACTGGCAAAGTGGCTCCTCGGTGGAGTCGCCCCGCAGCACGTAATCGACCTGCGGGTAGCGGATCAGCTCCTCGTGGAAATAGCTGGCCGAGTAGCCGCCGAAGATCACTGGCGCCCGGGGATGGTGCCGCTTGACCAGATCAGCAACCGCCAGCGACCCATGCGCGTGCGGCAACCAGTGCAAGTCCACGCCGAACACGCGGGCGCGGCTCCGCCCGATGAACCGCTCCGGGTCGAAGCGATTAGAACGGACCATGGCCGCAGCCAGATTGGCTATCCGTGTCCGGATACCCGCCTTCTCCAGATACGCTGCCATCGTAGAGAACCCCACGGGGTACATGTCGAATACCGGCTCCGAAGGTACGAGGTCGCTCGTCGGCCCCCACAGTGTGGGGTGCTCCCGGAAATCATAGACGGTGGGTGCGTGGAGGAAGATCAGATCGGTAGACGGCATAATAGTGACTCCGGCAGGGCAAGCGCGCAAAGCGTGTTGAGATCCCAAAGATCCACAGCCAACAGGGGCACAGCACACGTCTCGGTCGCTGTGACCCGAGATGCTCGACCCATCCAGTCGGCCTGAAATCTTCAGGATCGTGTGTGGTGATTGTAGCACGTCCCTCCACCGGGACAAGTGACCGCGGAGCGCTCCAGTCCGCCTGGAGACCCGCAAGCGGTAGCGGTCACAATCCACGTTGAAGCGGCTTCTAGCATGAAGGCGTTCTTGGGAGGCCGCCATCTGACCCACGCTACGCAGGCCGTCCGTGGTGCTCATTCCGGATCCAGATTGAGCGTCCAGATTTACAGATCGTCGCTGGCCTCACAGGTCTTCAAGAGATGCGGAGCAGCAGGTCATCGATGCCGTATTCGAGGACGGGCATCTCCTGTATCCACAGATCGGGCTCCGCTCGTCTCTTCACCAGGGCTCCCATCGACATCTCCATACTGCGTTGACTCCTTCCGCTCCCTCCCGGGACTCGGTGTCCGATTCATTCCCCGGCTTGACGGACACCGCCCACAGACCGTGAGGTTCCGGGGACCAGCATGCGGCCACCGGGCGCTCCATTCACTGGTCACGGGGTACTGGTATGTTATAATGTTAAGTTGTGGGAATGGACCTTTTCGGCAAGAAATCACGGACTCTATGCTAACCGACTACCGCGTTCGACAACGGGATCACCTCCTGGAAATCAGCCGGGCCATGACGTCGCAACTGGATCTGGATGAGTTGCTGGCCATGGTCCTGGAGGCTGCCGCCGAGATGCTCTCCGGCCAGGCTAGCCTCATCGCCCTGCGCGATCCCGATGACGGCGCGTTTGAGATCCGGGCAAGCTATGGTCTGCCCAAGGCCCTCGTCCCCTATTTCGAGCCCCTGCTCTCCGACATCCCGGACTACGCCGGTCGCAGCCGGTTTCACATCCCCGGGCTGGCGGAGAAGCTAGGACAGATCGTCACCGAGCTGGGCCTGCGTCTGCAACAGGTGGTGGCGCTGCCCATGTCGATACGCGACAGCCTCATCGGGGTGCTGTACGTCTTTCGGGCCTACGGCAGCGGATTCACCTCCAACGACCGGCGCGTCCTGGGCAGCTTCGCTGACCAGGCGGCGATCGCGGTTTACAACGCTCAGCTTTACGAACGCGTATCCCAGGAGAAACGGCGCCTCGACGCCATCTTGGAATACAGCGCCGACGGCGTTCTGATCCTCGACTCCGCTCAGCGCATCCAAGTCTTCAACCGGGCCCTCTCCCGGCTCACCGGCTGGGACGCTTCCGAGGCGCTGGGGCGCCATCATGATGAGGTCATACGCTGGGCCCATCTGGAGACGAACCGCGATCTTTCGGACGCTGTGGCGGGTGGGTGGCCGCTCCCCGCCGCCCGGCCTGTCTACGTGGAGGGCGATCTCCGGCGCAAGAACGGGGGCACGGTCAGCGTAGGACTGATCTACGCGCCGCTCTTCGGCCAGGACCGCCGCCTGGTCAACATCATCGCCAATGTGCGAGACATCACCCGCTTCCGAGAAGCCGACGAGATCAAATCCACATTCGTGTCGGTCGTCTCCCACGAGCTCAAGACGCCAGTGGCACTGATCCAAGGTTACGCGGAGACGCTGCTGCGCAAGGATGCCCGCTGGGATCCCCGGACGCGGCAGGAGAGCCTGGAGGTGATCCTCGAGGAAGCCGATCGACTCCACCACCTCATCGACAACCTCCTTGATGCCTCTCGTCTGGAGGCCGGCAAGCTACCGCTGGAGGAGGAACCGGTGGCGGTAGACGCCCTGGCCGAGCGGGTGGCCGAACGGTTCCGCACGCAGACGGACGCGCACCAGATCGACGTCAAGTTCCCATCCGACTTCCCTGTCGTGGCGGGGGATCCCGCTCGGTTGGAGCAAGTGCTTAACAACTTGCTCTCCAACGCCATTAAGTACTCGCCCAAGGGAGGACGTATCCGGCTCGCCGGTCGCGCCACGGACGAACGGATCATCATCACCGTCACCGATGAAGGCGTGGGCATTCCCTTCGAAGAGCAGCCCCACATCTTTGAGAGCTTCTTCCGCGGATCGCGGGAGTACCAGCAACAGACGTCCGGTGCCGGCCTTGGGCTGTACTTGGCCAAGGCCATCGTGGAAGCCCACGGCGGGCAGATCTGGGTCGAGAGCGACCCGGGCGAGGGGGCGGCGTTCTCCTTCGACCTGCCGCGCTGACAAGTGCATGGCCCCCATGCGCGCAATTGCTTGCCCCACGGCAGAGGTCCTGCCTCAAGAAGCCACCGTCGACTATCCGGTCCTCCCGCCCACCCGATCAGGACGGCGGTCCTCGCATGCGGGGGAGTCGGTCGACGACGGAGCGGCTGCATTCCTCGAGACCGGGGACAAGCGCTTCTTGAAACAGCCGATTAGCCCCAGCCAATGCGCTGCGGCCTGATAACCTGTCCCGTAGACAATCGCACAACGAAAGGAAGCTTATATGCCTCAACAGAGAGTCGTGAGAGTAACCTGTCCCGCCTGTAATCAGCCCTACCAGACACCCGTCCAGCAGATCTTCGACGTGGGACAGGATCCCAGCGCCAAACAGCGCGTACTGAACGGGGTCATTAACGTGGCTCAGTGCCCCCACTGTGGAGCTCAAGGGGCGTTGAGCATCCCCTTTCTGTACCACGACCCCGATAAGGAGCTCGCTCTGGTCTACATGCCCATGGAGGCCGGGGGCGACCGGGAGCAACGCGAGCAGGTCATTGGCAACCTGACCCGCCAGGTCATGGACCAGCTTCCCTCGGAGCAGCGCAAGGCGTACCTCCTCCAGCCCGAGGTCTTCCTCACGATGGATAATCTGGCCAAGCGCATGCTCAAGGAGGAGGGCGTAACCGAGGAGATGCTCGAAGAACAGCAGGAGAAGGCGGAACTGCTCCAGCGCATGGTGGAGTCCACGTCCGACGAGGCGCTGGAGACGATGATCAAGGAGAACGATGAGATCATCGACGAGACCTTCTTCTACATGCTGAGCCGCAATCTGGAGTTCGCACAAGCCGCCGAGCAGGAAGCAGACGCCCAGAAACTCCGCGAGGTGCGAGAGAAGCTGCTGGATCTGAGCACGGAGGGCCAGGCTATCCAGGCGCGCAACGAACTGCTCAGCGCTTTGCGGGACGAACCGAACCGGGACAAGCTGCTGGAGCTGCTGGTGGAGGCTACCGACAAAGAGAGCCGCGAGATGCTGATCACTTTCGGACGTCCCTTGCTCGATTATCTGTTCTTCCAGAACCTGACGTCAAAGATAGAAGCCACCGATGACGAGGAAGAGAAGGCGCGGTTGAAGGAACTGCGCCAGGAGGTGCTCGATATTCGAGACCGGTTGGACGAGGAGGCACGGGCCCTGTATGAGGCTCGCGGCGCCCTACTCCGGGATCTACTCACGAGTGACGACCCGAAGGATCTCGCTCGTCGCCGCGCCGATGAGATTGACGAGGCCTTCCTCAATGTCCTGGGGGCTAACCTTCAGGAGGCGCATAAGAGAGAGGATGAGGAGACGGTCGAGGCGCTGCGCAACATCTGGAACGTGGTGATGGACTTGGTGGAACAGGCCATGCCTCCGGAGTTGCGCCTCATCAACCGTCTGATGGCCGCTGAGGACGAGGCGGAGATCGAACGTCTGCTGGAACAGAATCGCCAGCTCGTGACGGAGCGTATGGTGCAGTTCATCGAGGAGACCGAGGCCCAGGCCCGGGAGGAGGAGGACACGGAGACCGCGGAGAAGATGGCCTTGATCTCCCGGAAGATGAGCCGCATGGTGGCTGAGGATATGCTGGCGTGACGGTTGGGCCGTTGGGGTTTCAGCCCCAGTGTTCGCTCTGGTCCCCATCGGCGTGAGGAGGTTCCTCTCTTGTCATCGTGGGGAGCCCATGAGGCGCGGCGGCCGGAACGAAGAGGGGCCGCTCTGGTGAACGACCGTGGGGATTCTTCGCCTGCGGCTCAGAGTGACACAGCTGGGGTGGCTCAGGATGACGGGGTTGGGGAAGCGCGGAATGACAGGGTGGCGGCAGGTCATGGCGACAGGGTGGGGGCGGGTCTGAATGGTAGGAGAGCCGGCTCACAGGGACACTGCCGGCGGCTGGGTATGACACGGTGGGGGGGCTGACGATGAGACGTTGGGCGGCTCTGGCGGCGTGATGTTCGAGTAGCGAGGGTATCTATGACAAGCTTTCTGTCTCACCTGGAGTGTTCGCTCTGCGGGCGGCGGCTCGATGCCGACCAGGTTTGGAACCTGTGCCCCGGCTGTCAGAAGCCGCTGTTCGCCCGGTACGATCTTGACGAGACCGCTCGCGCTGTGACGCCGGAAACGATCGCAGGGCGAGCGCCTGATCTCTGGCGCTACCGGGAGCTGCTCCCCGTGCGGCACGACGACCATGTGTTCTCGCTCGGCGAGGGGTTCACGCCCTTGATTCACGCCACGCGCCTGGGCCGGGAGGTAGGGCTTGAGCGTCTCTTCATCAAGGACGAAGGGCTCAATCCCACCGCCTCGTTCAAGGCACGCGGTCTGTGCCTGGCTATCTCGCGGGCCCATGAATTGGGCATCGAGGCGGTCTCCATCCCGTCGGCGGGCAATGCAGCCGGGGCGATGAGTGCCTACGCCGCGGCCGCAGGAATGGACGCCTTCGTCTTCATGCCCGAGGACGTGCCCGCGGTCTTCGTGGCCGAATGCCGCGCCCTCGGCGCTGAGGTCACCCTGGTGGATGGCCTTATCACTGACTGTGGGCGGATCGCGGCTCAGGGAATCGAGGATTCCAACCGCTTCGATGTCTCCACGCTTAAGGAGCCCTATCGGCTCGAGGGCAAGAAGACGATGGGGTATGAGTTGGCCGAACAGATGGATTGGTCGCTGCCCGACGTGATCATCTACCCCACCGGCGGCGGCACCGGTCTGATCGGGATGTGGAAGGCCTTCGAAGAGCTGCAGGCACTCGGATGGATCGGGTCGGATCGCCCGCGCATGGTGACCGTGCAGTCGGAGGGCTGTGCCCCCATGGTGAGAGCCTTCCACCACGGAGACGAGTTCGCCGAGCCATGGGAGGACGCGGAGACGATCGCCGACGGGCTGCGGGTGCCCGGCGCGGTGGGCGATTTTCTGATCCTGCGCGCCCTGCGTGAGAGTGGGGGCACGGCGGTGGCCGTCCCGGATGAGGCGATGATGGACGCGGCCCAGCAGATAGGTCGGGCCCAGGGCATCTTCGCCTGCCCCGAGGGCGCGGCGACCCTGGCCGCCTTTCAGCGGCTGCGCAACGAGGGCTGGATTGCCGACGACGAGACCGTCGTCCTCTTCAACACGGGCAGCGGATTGAAGTACGCTCATCTGTGGTCGTGAGGGCCGGCTTTGGAACCAACAACTGCCGGGGCGGTGCCTCTCCCTGATGGGCTGCGGGAGCCTCTGGTCACAGGATAAGCCCCCGCTTGAGGACCGAAGACCCCGGGAAGATCGTGCAGAGGCCAGCAGGTGAGCGACAGACGACGCAGGATCAAACTGAGCAAGTTCCTGGCGCTACTGCTTCGGCATCATCCGGAGCGCTTCGGACTTCATCTCGACCGGGAGGGATGGGCCTCGGTCCCGGACGTCCTCGACATCCTCAAGGGCCTTCCTGATCTGTCTTGGGCTGACCGGAGCGATGTCCTTGGCGTCGCGCGGGAGGGAACCGGCGACGGGAAGAAGCGCTTCGAGATTGAGGGCGATCGCATCCGTGCCCTCTACGGTCACTCCTTCGACCGCCGCATTGAGTACGAAGCGGTCGAGCCCCCGCCGCGCCTCTACCATGGCACATCGCGCGCAACTCTGCCCGCCATCCGTGAGCAGGGCCTGAGGTCCATGGGGCGCCAGTACGTGCACCTGTCGCCTGACCGCGAGACCGCGCTCAACGTTGGGTCGCGCCATGCCTCCCGGCCCGTCCTCATCACGGTCCTCGCTGCCGATGCC
>CAZGSX010000070.1:0-15164 GCA_964528475.1 uncultured Anaerolineales bacterium | reverse complement strand
GTTAGGTTGTGAACGCTCCTTGCTGGACCCAGCTTCCGGAGTCGCGCACCTCGATGACCAGGTCCCCGGTGCTGTTGATGCGGATTCTCCAGTTGCCGTCCTGGTCGAAGGCGGTGTTGCCGTCCTTGACGAGCTCGAGCTCGGCGTTGTCGACGATGTTGCGGAGGGTGAGCTTCTCCTGATCGGAGGGCAGGTGGGCGTCGATGTCGCGATGGGTGCGCCGGCCGGCGTCCTGGAGGTTGCTGTGTTTCACCGCCTATCTCCCGTAGCTGTAGGTGGCGGCGACGGACTGGAGGCTGACGTCCTGGTTGCCGGTGGCGGTGTCGTCGTCGAAGGTGATGCGGACCTGCAGGAGGTAGAAGTCGGCGCCGATGTTTTCGGCGATGATGTGGCGGGCGCCGTTGGTCGTGACCGCCGTGGTCCACGAGCCGGACTCGGTGCGGTATTCGATCTTGACTTTGAAGTCGGCGATGGCGTCGGAGACGACGGCGGAGAGCGAGAGCAAGTGCTTCTGGTGGGTGGGGCGCTCCATGTCGAGCCAGGATGACGTGAAGGTGGCGTCGCGGAAGTCGTCCAGGCGCATCCAGCCTTCGGTGGCCACGTCAACGATGGGCAGCCAGAGCTCGCCGGCCAGGGAGTAGAGGTCGCAGTGGTTCTCCGTGGTGTAGGACCCCTCGAGTATCTGTGTGAAACGGCCGCCGTGGTAGAGGTAGATGTGCTGTGCCGAGTTGTTGATGAAGTAGAGCAGGAGGCGGCTGCGCCAGTTGAGCAGGCCCCAGGCGTTGGGCACGATGGGCGGGGCGACGTGGTCTATGAGGGCGATGCTGTTTCCGTCGAACGTCCAGATAGGCGCGATCTCTGCGTCGGAGTCGTCGGACCAGTAGATGCCGGGGGTGAAGAAGAGCCTGTCGTCGTGGATGGCCCAGGGCGTGGCCCACTCGGCGTTAGCGTCGTCCGGGATGTAGGTGGCGGACTCTGATGGGACGCGGAGGAGCTGGCGGATCTCCGCCGGCGGCCGGTCGTCGACCTGGTAGATGATGAGGGAGCCGTCATCGGGACGGGCAAACATGACGATGTTCTCTCGGTAGTGGATGGCGTGGTAGATGTTGAGGTCGAGGCGGGTTTCGAGATAGATGTCGAAGGCGCTGGTGTCGGGGTTCCAGGTGTAGATGTCGTCGTAGACGTCGATCAGGTAGAAGGTGTCGCGGACTGGGAGCAGGGTGTGGCAGTCGTTGGTGTTGAAGATGACGGATGGAGCGGCGCCGGTGTAGTTGTTGGCTTTGTAGGCGTAGCCGTCCCAGCAGATGCACCAGAAGTCGTCGACGATGTAGTAGACGTTCTGCTTATGGTTGCCATCGAGGTGGGTCATAGCGCCGGTGGCGCCGGTGCCGATGCTGTAGAGGCCGCCGGTGGCCAGGTTGCTCTGTGCGATGGTCATGACGCCGATGGTGTGGAAGGGCGCGGTGGCCTCGGAGGTGCCGACGAAGCAGAAGTCATCGTTGTCCGTGTCGTAGAAGGCCCCGTAGGGCTCGACGAAGTTGGCGACGAAGTCAATGTGGCCGGTCCAGGAGGGCATTCTCTCCAGGGATTGGGCGTCGATGGCGGGGATGAAATTGTCGATGGACCAGAAGTCGCCAGACTTCTTCTCCAGATAGCGGTTTGGCGTGAGAAACTGAGTCTGCTGCCAGGTTTGGAGTCTCATCGGGGCATGTCCTTGCCGGGCGTGTAGATGAAGGGAGCGGGTGGGTGCTCAGGGATGGCCACGACGGTGTAGCCGGCGTAGCCGCGCCAGCGGTAGACGTGGTCGGTTTGTGTGACGTAGCCGAGGTAGCGCCAGGTAAGGAGATCGCGCTCGTTGCCGAGGAAGCGGAAGTAAGGGACGCTGCGACAGTAGTCGGTTGTGAGGGCGATGCGGGCGGCCTTGGCGTCGCCGGGGGTGGGTTCGTGCCAGCCGTACCAGCGTTTGGAGAGATCGAGGCCGCGGCGGTAGTCCTCGACGACGGTGCAGGCGACAGGGAGGCGGGCGTCGGGGACGGTCCCGCCGCATTCGCCGGCGATGATGGCGGCAACAAGCGTGATGGTCAGGCCCACTGGTCGTCCCATTGGTCTAGTTTGCCCGTGCGGGCGATGCCGCTGTGCTTGATTGCCTCGCGGGTGGCGAGGCGCAGGAGCGCGAGCTGGAACTCTTTGAGGCGGGCCTCGGCCCAGTCGCGGAGGTCCCGGTTGCCCCAGTAGATCTCCTTCTCCTGGATGCGCTCCTGGGCGCAGTAGCCGGTGGCGCCGACGATGAGCGTCGTGATCTCGGTGTCCGAGAGCGTGGTGGCGGTGGCGCTGTCCAGGTCCTCGATGGTCTGCTCGGTGGTGTAGAAGATGCGGAGGACTTCTCCGCTTTCGGGTTCGGTGGACTCGTTGATGAATAGAATATCGCCGGGCCAGACGTCGAAGTGTGCCCAGTCGGGTTCGTAGTCGGGGTCGGCGGCGTCGTAGTCGAGCCAGACGCGTTCGATGTCGATATAGTCGATGGATGAGATGTCGATCTCCCTGCCGTCGGCCGAGAGCGTGAGCGTGGTGATGGCGCGGTGCGGCTTGACCTGGGAGAGGCGGTGGAGAGCCCAGCGGACCGCCTCGTCGATATCCTCCTGCGGGTAGGCCTGGGCGCGTTTGACGTAGGCGCGGAGATCCATCTGGGCCTGGAAGCGGAAGTTGCGGCCCATCTCGTCGGCGTACTTGCGCATCTCGGAGAGGACGTCGGGGTGGGCGGTGAGCGTTTCGGTGAGCTCGAGGGAGCGCGAGTGGGTGGCGAAATGGCAGGCGCCGGTGACGATGGTGCCCTCGTCGTCGAGGGGAATGGTGGTTTCGGTGGCCGAGTCCAGGTCCTCGATGGTGTGCATCTTGGTGTAGTAGATGCGGACCACGTCGCCGGCCTGGGGGATCTCCCGGTCGTCGATGAAGAGGATGTCCCCGGGCCAGATCTCGAACTGGCGGAAGTTGGGGGGGAAGGATGGATCGCTACTGTCGTAGTCCCACCAGACGTTGTCAATGCGGAGAGGGTCTGTGAGGGAGGAGATATCGATCTCGCGACCGGCTGTGGTGACGTTGACGGTGGCCAGGGCCTCGGCCGGTTTGTACTTACTATACTGCTCGAGAGCGGTGCGAATCGCCTCATCGAGGTCGTCGGTGGACCAGCGGGCGTTGCTGGCGTCCTGGAGGCGTGCCTCAACGCGGTCGCGGATGGTGGCCAGGTTGGAGCTGGAGGTGGAGAGAATGAGGGGCTCCGTGAGGCCGGCGGCGGACTCGAGCTGGACGCGGATGCGGTCGCGGATGTCGTTGAGGGCGGTCATGGTGAGTCCCCTTCAGTGGGGAACGGGAAAGGTTGGACGATCGTGGTAGCGTGGACGGCGAAGCCGTCGGGCATGGGCGGAAGGGGCTCGTCCAAGGTCGGTAGGAGCTCCTCGGCTTCGTCCAAGAAATCGGGATCGACGTCCTGGAAGAGGACGGAGGTGGTGGGGTAGTGTTCGCTGAAGAAGTCGAGGTACTGGTCTCGATCTTCGGAGGGGATGTTGTAGAGACAGGCGGTCTTGTCGGTCAGGTTGCCGATGCCGGCGTCGTCGTAGGACCCGCCGGCGGTCTCTTTGCTGCGGCGCCAGCCCTCGAGAAAGATGGCGAGAGCTTCGCGCTCGGTGGCATCTGGCGGGATGACGTTGTAGCGGCGGCTGTACTGTTCGCGGGGCTCGCCTGTGGGCATGGTTACCTCCGGATCCAGATCGTGGCGGTTGCGGTGTCGGGCGCGTTGGCCTGCGCGATGGTGAGTTTCAGCCGGCCGTGGACCACGTAGGGACCGTAGACCTTGCGGGTGCCGTCGTAGGTGAGATCGGTGCCGTCGTTGGTCTCCAGGATGCGGCGGGGGTAGATGGTGAGGTCGGAGTTGGCGTCGGTGAGAGTGATGATGTTCTCGGAGCGCGGGTCGTTCTCGTCCTGGAGGGTGACGTCTGTGGTGGCGGGCGGAGAATCACCGTAGGCGATATCGACCTTGAGGATCTCGCCGGCGGTGGAGGGCGAGTAGGCGGAACCGGTGGCGGCGCCATTAGCGCCGGCTGCGGTGGCTGTGATTTGGATGCGGTCAATCATGGTCAGCTCCTTATTGGCGGAAAGGCGAAAGGATGGTGCGGGACAGCCGGGAAAAGACCGCGGCCAGGGGCCGGGGCTCGGTGGCAGGCTTGCCGTTGTCGCGGCCAAGGGTCGCTCCGTTGGGTCTGCTGATGGCCAGCTCCAGGGGGTGCCAGAGCTGGAAGGCGAGCGTGTCGGCGGTGACCTTGTCTTTGCGGTGGAGCATGAGGCGGAGCTTGGCCATGCGCAGGGCGTTATAGGGGACGAAGCCGATCTGCAGGAAGTAGCGGATGTAGAGGCCGAGCAGGTCGGTGCCGCCAAGGCGGTGGGCAAGAGCGTAGTTGGTGCCGGAACCGCCGATGATGGCGCGGGGGTTGGCGTGGGCGAGGGCGGTTAGCATGGGGCCGGGCGTGCCGTCTTCGTGGGCGAGCCAGCAGTTGGAAACGAATACCACGGCCCCCTCCAGGTCAGCCTGGGCGAGCTGATCGGCGGAGAGGGCCGTGGTGTGGTGGTCGCCGTACCAGTAGCGTTCTCCTTGGAGCCCGTGCAGCTTGAACCACACGAGGTCCCGACCCTGGAGGAGAGTGGGGTCGAACGTGGCCATCGTCGTGGGCGGGCAGGTCGTGGGAGAGGGCACGCCGGCCGCGCGTCGGACGAAGCGACGGAAGGAGTGGCTGCAGTAGGCGAACGTGTTCATAGTGTACGGTTCGGACGGCTAGCGATGGAGCTCGGCCGTGTGGACGGTGGCGGTCCAGTACGTGGTGGCGCCACCGCTGGTGCTGTCCTTCACCTGGATGGTGAAAGTGTTGCCGGTGACGGCGATTTGGCAGTCGAAGTCGGCGTCGTCCTCGTGGATGACGGTGACGGACTGGGTGGCCACGGCCGCGGAGCCGGCGTTGTCGTAGACGGCGGCGTGGATGTGGTAGGCGGATACGTTGTCGGAGGCGTCGTAGCCGATGACGAGGGCGTCGATGGCCATGGCCGCGTCCGCGGGAAGGGGGATCCAGTCGCCGTCCCAGGCGTCGGTGCCGAGGCTGTTCCAGCTGTCGTCGTTGAAGGTGGTGGTGGCGCTGAGGGTCCAGATGCTGGACTGGTTGGCGGTGAGGCCGGTGTCGCTTGGGTCGGTTCCGGTGATGGCGAACTGTCCAGGGCCGGAGGTGATGCCGTGGCCGACGGCTAGGCTGTTTGCGCCGCCTGCGGTGCTGCCCTCGCCGAGGCCGGTGGCGTTGGATCCTGAGGCTGTGCTGCTACCTTGGATGATCTCGTCGTCGAAGGTGGCGTCGCCGCCTACGGTGAGGGTGCCGGTGATCTCTGTGTTGCCTGTGATGTCTGCTGTTCCGGTGACGACGGCGTTGCCGTTGACTGTGGCGTTGCCGCTGACGGTGGTGTTGCCGCCTAGGGTGTTGGTTGAGCCGGTGGTGAAGGTGCCGGTGATGGTTGTGTTTCCTGTGACGTCTAGGGTGCCGGTTACGGTAGCGTTGCCGTTGATGGTTGCGGAGCCTGCGGTAACGGCACCGGAGGGGATGACGTCTCCTGCTATGGTCAGGCCGGTGCTGTTGACGGTGAGAACGTCGGCGCCGCCGGAGGCCATTTTGAGAGTGTTGGCGGCGGAGCGGTAGATGCCCGTGTCTGTGTCGCCCTCGAAGGTGAGGGCGGGAGCGGAAGCGGAGGCGGAGCCTTCGATGTCGACGGGGTTCGAGAAGTGAGCGGCGAGCGGGACGGGCTCGACGGGTTCTGTGGGTTCGGCCGGGATCGGGTACTGGACGCCAAAGAAAAGAGCGATGGCGAGGGTCGCGAGGGTGATGAGGATCCAGGCGAGCCATTGTTTGTTGGTCTGATTCATTGTGTGTTCTCCAGGGTAGTGGTCTAGGGAGGGTGCGGGTATGGCCCGTCGATTAAGGGCGGGCGGGGCGGCCCAGCCCCCCTCCCATTTCCTAGTAGCTTAGGCCGTCTTCGAGGGCGGTGCCCAAGATGTAGGCGACGATGGTGACCACGGCGGCTGTGAGCTCGGCTTGGCCGACCCCGGCGCGGGGGCCGAGGAGGATGAAGGAGACAGCGATGATGGTGGCCCAGAACTTCCGAGAGCGGAGAAGGAAGTGAAGCTTGGATGGGATGTTTTCCATAGGACTCCTTGGGAGTGCAGACTAGCAAAGCTTCGCCTTCGCGAGGTTAGGCGAGTGCCGGTTCTCTTGGGCTTCGCCTAACCCTCGCTAAAGGCGACGATTTGCGGGTTACTTGGCCTCGACCTCAATGCGGGCGAGTGTGGCGATGACGTCGGTCATCTGTGTTTGCATGTCATCGACGGCCGTCTTGAAGGCGTCGACCGTCTTGGACATCTTGTCGGACATCGTCTCCAGCGTCTCGCGGCTGGTGGTCGTGGTGGTGTCGTCGTTGACGGTCTTGCTGATGGATTCGCCCTCGGCGACGTATTCGAGGCTGCGGGCCTTCGGGAAGGCTTCCGCGGCCTTGCCGATGATCATGGTGGCGAAGGCCTGGGCGGCGTTGGCGGCCCACCGCTGGTCGGTGACCGCGTTTTGGGCCATTTGGAACCTGAGGTAGTTCCAGTCTTCGCCTTGGCCGAGCAGGTCCTCGACGAGCTCGGATTCGGGGTAGCGGCCTGCGAATTCTTCTTTGCTGCGGTTCTCGTTCTGAGCCATTGGTTCCTCCTTGTGTTATAAGAGATGCTGGCTGAGCCAAGCGCGGATTTTGTCCGCGGTACGGGGGTTGACGGTTTCGTGGGCCTCGGCGAGCTCGATCCATTCGCGCAGGTCATCGTACGTGTACAGGCCGAGGCCGTGGAGCTTGGAGGCGGTGACGGAGCCGACGCCGTTGATGGCGGTGTAGTCGTCGAGACCGGTCGAGCTGCGGCCGGAGGGAGTGTCAGCGGGAGTCGCGGCGGCGGCAGGGCCGGTGTTGACGGGAAGGGTGTGGGTGCCGTTGCGGGTGTGGATGAAGAACTGGTCGCCCTCGATGTAGGCAGCGTAGATTGGGCAGTTGATCTCCAGGTCTTCGACTGCCTTTCTGAGGACGAGTGGATGGACGTCAATGCGGGTCATGGTTGCTCCTTATAGGCTTCCCACGGTGGCGGTGATGGTGGTGGGAGTGGGACGCGGGATGCCGCCTCGTGCAGGGTTTGTTTGTTGATAGGGTAGCTGTTCCAGGATAGCCGGTGAGCGCGGACGAGGTCGGCGAGAGTTGGGGGTTCGGTCTCGCAGAGGCACCAGAGGTGCATCTTGGATAGGGCGAGGCAGGTTTGATAGGACGGGCAGGCCTCGCAGCTGGCGGGTGGCGTGTTGGGGCTGCCGTCGTGAGCATATTGTGGTCGGGGCGGGGCCGGCAGGGGGCAGCCAAGGGCGACGAGGCGGAGGGCGGTGGCGTAGCGGGGCTTCTTGGCTGTGTTCTCCCATGCGGACACGGTGGATTGGTGGACGCCGAGTAGGGCGCCGAGCTTGGGCTGCGAGTAGCCTTGCTGGAGGCGCCAGGTGCGGATGGTGTCTCCGTCGAGGAGATGTATGGGTGGGACGAGGACGCCGATGTCGATCAGCTTGTGGAGGTAGGATAGCGGAGGGGTGCGGTGGCCGCTCTCCCACTTGGAGATGGAGGTATGGTGGACGCCGGCCCGGGCGGCGAGTTCGCGTTGGCTCAAGCCGCGCTGTTGGCGGTAGGTCTTGAGGGCTTTGGACAATTTGGGGGCGGTGTCATCCATGGTCAGCTCCGGGGTGTTGTTAGGCTTAACCCTCGGCGAAAGTGAGGACGATGGTGACATCGTCGGCGGCCGTGCCGTTGCTGCCGTCGTGATCGAGGACGACGACGAAGATTGTGCCGTCGGAGACGCGGGGCGGTTCGTTGCCCGGATCGTCGAGGAGAGCGCCGTCGAAGTCGGCGATCTCCTTCTCGACGGGGGTGTTCGAGTCTCCGATGACGCAGGCGGCGAGGAAGCCGTCGGTATCGGCGCTGGTGCCGAGCGTGATAGTGGCATCGGAGTCGTTGGACGCGACGGCCGAGACGTGGAGCAGGGTGCATGGTGACGGGGCGGTGAAGCGGATGTTGAGGTCCGCGCTGAGCGTGCCGGGGATGTGGAAGGCGTGAGTGAATTTTCGGATCATGATCTCCTCCTGTGGTTATGGTGTTCGTTCGGGTTTAGCTGACGATGTGCTTGTACCAGGCCCTCCAATCCGTGGGGCCGACGGCGAAGAAGAAGCGGACCTTGATGGGCATGGTGTCGTTGGTGAACATGAGGCCGGCGCGGGGATCCGCGACGGAGAAGATCTCCGGCGAGCGGCCGTAGCGGAAGGCGAGGCCGAGGCCGGGGTACATGTTGGGGTCGGCCTGAGCGACCCAGTCGTTGGTGTCGGTCCAGAACGGGACGGTGATAACGCGGCGCCGGGCGGCGGTGGTGCGGGCGGTGAGGCCGTCCGCCAGGGCATCGGGATTGACGTGGTAGTCGGCGTCGTCGGGTTCGCCTTCGCCGGCGGCGAGGATCTCGATGGCGGTGTTTTCGAGATCGATGGGGACCCAGAGGTAGCGGGGGCGGGTGAGAGCGCCGAGACGTTCGCCGGAGTTGAGCTCGGTGAACTTCATCATAGCGATCTTGGTGGCCTCCCAGGCGCTGTAGGAGAGGGCGGTGGAGCCCTCGTTGGAATGATTGGAGCTGTCGAAGAGATAATTGGAGTCGGACATGGCCTGGCCGTAGCCCGAGTTGGCGGTGAAGACGGCGGCGATGGCCTTGCCGAGGGTGAGCCAGGCGGCCTGAGCGAGGGCGCGCGGAGCGGCCATGACGCGGCCGGTGTCGTCCTTATCGATGGTCTCGAGGGTGATCCCGAGGTAGCCGCCCTTCTTGATGAAGCTGTCCGTCTCTGTCTGGTCGTCCCAGGTCATCTCGGTGTAGGCAGCGCCTTCAGCGACCGTGGGGAGCTCGCCGACTCCGCCCAGGGTGATCCAGCGGACATCCTGGAGGGAGTTGAAGTCGCGGATGGTGGTGCCGGGCGCCCACCACTGGTCGTACTGCTGGAACATGTTGATGACGACCTTGTTGAGGGCATTGGCGACGATGCCGGCCATGGTGGACGTGGTGACGTTGGCCAGGTAGACGCGGTCCTCGTGGAACTGACCGGTTAGATCGTAGTCGCCGGACAGGAGCATATAGAGCTCGCGGATGCCGGAGAGGGGGCGGACGCCGTGAGGCGGGCGCGTGCCGGAGACGAGGGCTTCGACGGCGAGCTGCACCTGGTCGAGGCCGGAGAGGCCGCCATACAGCGTGGGGGAGCGGGGCGGATCGCCGAGGCCGTGGATGGTGGTCTTCTCCTCCTGCCGGGCGAGGCGGTCCTGAATGCGTTCGAGAGCGGCAGTGAGGGTGGCGAGGTTCTCCTCGATGTGGGTAGGTTCCCAGGGCGCGGGCTGATCGGTGGGTGGAGGCGCGGGCGCCTGCTGGGGCGGGTTGTCCGGTGCGGGTGTGTTCTCCTGAACGGATTCTTCGTGGACGAGGATCTCTTCGGTCATTGTTCCTCCTGTTGGGTAGGATATCGTCGGTTCCGCGTAGGGGTCGGGGCGGAGCGGATGCGAGCAGTCGGGTTGGACGGTGGAAAGGGCCTGGCGGATGTAGCCGGCGGCGCCGGGTTCGTAGACGGCGTCGACGGAGGAGACCTTCTTGATGGAGGTCCAGACGCGGGCGGCGCCGGCTTCGTCGAGCTCATAGTCGCGATAGCAGGTGATAGAGAGGCCGATAGGCGGGACATCTTTGCCGGCCGCCTTGTCGGCGATGATCTGGTCGTAGAGGGTGCGGAGGAGCTGACCGGCCTCGGTGTCGTAGAGGCGGATGGTGGCGCGGACGCCGTTCGCGTCGGGGTCCCACTGGGCGTTGGTGGCGACGCCAGCGAGATCGCGGACGGAGGGGCGCTGGTGCCAGCCGAAGCCGAACTGATCGGGGTGGTCGACGTAGTGGGGTAGGGCGGAGAAGAGACCCTGATCGACGGCGGACTGAAGGACGGGCGTAGGGATGAGCCAGTCGGAGTCGCTGCCGTCGTCCTGGCGGATCCAGCCGGGCTGGACAAGGATGGCGTCGTATGCGGGGCCTTCGTGGGCCGAGGCGGGCTCCAGGATGACGTGGCCCTGCGCGATCGTGGCGGTGGTGTGTTGGCTGGCTGTCTGTTTTTTCTTAGGATCAATATCGACGTCAGGAGAGGCGTTCTGAGCGGATTTCTGCGAAAAAGAGGGGGAATTCCCCTGTTTGTCGCGGTGGGAGGCCCCCAGGGCGTTCCTGTGGGCCTGGAGGTGGCTCTGGATGGCGCTGCCGGCCTTCTGACCGGAGCGGGCGCCCTGAGCGGCAGCCCAGGCGGCGTTCAGTCCGCCTTTGTGCAGGTACATGGTGCCGGCGGTGTAGCGGCCGTCGGCGTTGGGATCTCCCCCATTGCGGACCCAGTGATGGGGAAAGCGCCGGCCCTCGCGGTCGGCGAATGCGGCGTCGGGGAGGCGGGACTTGTCGACGTCGCTCCAGGCGGGCTCGCCGTCGGTGGTGTGGGAGTTGTGGATCAAGGCCATAGAGGTCTCCTTGGGTGTCTCGTGGTCGTCGTCATCATCGTCATCGTCGTCATCTCTGGGTTCGTATTCTTCCTCGTTATAGCGTTCGGCTGCTTCGCGTAGACATTCCATGACGCCAAGAGGCCACAGTTTCCGCAGATACCAGGCGGCGCGCTGAACCCAGCGGCGGTAGCGGGTGGGATGGATGTTGCGGAGGTATTCGAACCAGTCGGCCCACGTCTTACCCTCGGGGGGCCAGGTAGGCTCTGCCTGGATAGGTCTGTAGACGCAGAAGCAATTGGGGTGCATAGGCAGAGGGGGTGCGTTATGTGGCTCGAAGATCTCATCGATCCAGATCTCGCAATCGGAGCAGATCGTGTCGGTGTTGGGGTTGTAGTTGCAGTACAGAAGATTCCAGCCGTGGGAGAGGCCGCGGTCGACCAGGTGGGTGGGGCTTTCGGAGAGCTGCGCGGTGCGGTCAGACATTGTCTTCCTCTACTTGGGGGCTGGCAGCGTCAAGGATGCGTTCAATCTCCTGCTGGCCGAGGGGCTCCCCGGCGAATTTGAAGGCAATGGTGAGGGCGGTCTTGTCGTCGATCCAGCCGAACTGCTTCATCTGCGCGAGGGCCTGGACGATATCGCGGGCGGCGATGGCCAGGGACTCGTTGTCCTGCCGGGCGACGTCGGCGGCGGCGGCAGTGAGGGGCAAGTGTTCGTCGTCGGGGAAGGGATGGTTGGTGATGAGGCAGTGACGGCGGTAGGCAGCGGTGAAAATCGCCTTGAGGGCGTGGATCAGGTCGCGCTGACGTTCGGCGTAAAAGCGGGTGGTGGGTTCTCCCATCTCGCGGGCGGTGGCGTAGTTGACGGTCTCGCCTTCGCCGAGGTAGTGGAGGCCGACGTTGCCGGCCGTGGCGATGGCGAGCCGCAGGGCGCGTCCGTCGTCTTCGGCGTCGCCGGATCCGATGTGGAGCGCGTGGGCGATGAGCTCCTCGTCGGGGCCGGAGACGTAGATGCCCTTTTCGATGGGGTTGTTGGTGCGCAGCTGCTGTCGTTTCTGCTCGACGAGGGAGGGGTCGGCGATGCGCAGGTGCAGGATGACCTGGCGGGTGCGGATGCGGTTGAGACGGACGCGGTCTTTGAGCCATTCGGAGTAGCGCTTGGCCCAGGGGAGGACGGGGGTGAGATCGGACTCGCCCCGGGTGGCGCCGATAGGGCGGTTGACCGCGAAGTGCAGCATGAGGGGAGGCAGGGTGGCGCCGTCCTCGCCGGAGAAGGCGGCTGGGTGGCCAGGGCCGATCCACCACTTGGGTTCTGCGGAGAGGGGCTGGGTCTGCGCGTAGCGGAGCTCGGTTTCGTAGTCGTCGGGGTCCGTTTCGATGGAGCGGATGGTGGAGGCCGGGACGAAGCGGATATAGGACATCCCATCGACGGAATTGGTGAACAGCACAGGGAAGACCTCCCCTGAGCGCGTGAACTCGTCGCAGATGGGACCGAGCCGGCGGTCGATGCGGTTCTGCTTGTGGTTCCAGAAACGGTGGAGGAAGCCGTCGACGTGGGGATCTTCCGAGATCAGGGTGATCCCGTTGGCGACAGCGTAGGACCGGGTGAGAGTGACCAGGCGGCGGACGAAGAAGTTCTTCTGCCAGGCCTCGAGGGTCTCCTCGAGGTCGCTGTACTTGTCGGCCCAGGGGCGGTCGTTGGGGCCGGACCCGGAGAGGGACTCCCAGCCGGGGGAATCGTCCACGCGGACGCTGACCGAGGCCAGGCGCTGAGCGACGATCTGGTCGATGAGGTCACCGAAGAGGAAGGCGGCGGCGCGGCGCGTGAAGCGCTCACGGAGCGCCATGCTGTCCTCCGGCACGGCCTTGATAGATATGGTATAATAGATAGCTAAGGTGATCACCCCTGTGGTTTCGGAAGAGCCGCCAGGCTCTTCCTGGTGCCCAACCAGACCGGGGGGTGGCCACCTTTTTTTCGTTATGTGAGCAGATGTGCAACCTCCTTGCAGATCGGCATCAGGGACACGGCGGGTTACCAGGCCGCGTCATCGATGACGGCCAATGGATCTCCTACTTCTACGGTGGCCCCCTCCGCATCGCCGGGCCAGTGCTGCTCGTCGAGGATGGCGCACAGGGCGGCGGAGAGCAGCAGGTCGTCGTGGCCGTAGGCGATGAGGCCGTCGTAGGCTGGGGAGTCCCAGACGCCCCATTTGAGCGTGCGGTTCGGGTGGTCCGAAACCTCGCGCTGGCAGGCCCCGACCTCGTACCAGAACTGGCGTGTCTCTTGTTCGTCGTCGTGGATGTAGTCTCGGTAGCGGCCGGTCTCGACAATGCTGAGGAAGTTCCAGCCAAGGTCGGACTTGACGCGGTGGCTGAAGGTAACGGGAATGACGCGGCCGGCGGCGCGGGGAGCTCTGTGGTCCCCGAGAGCGGTGGTGAGGAAGCTGGCCAGGCCGGTGCCGACCCCAGTGGCGTCGACGACGACCCAGACGGCGTTCCAGTGGTGGGCGAGGTGAAGCAGTTGTTGGTGCAGAGCGGTGTGGGCGGTGCCCAGCCACAGCTTGCGGTCGACGGCGCGGTAAGTGGGGAGTTTGCCGTAGTTGTAGTCGACGTCGACCACGGTGAGGGCTGTGGCGTCGCGCTGTTGGTTGTTGAGCAATGCGCGGTCCTGGGCATCGCCAGGCTGCTCGTCCTCGCCGGCGACGTCGATGAGGAGGGCGTATCGGTGGCCAGGGACGGGCTCGTGTCTCCGCTCGTGGTCGCCCCGCATAAGGGCTTGGCGCTGTGGGGGGAACATGCCACCCTGAGCGTCGATATCCTCGAGGAAGTACTGTGTCTTGATGAGGGGGTGGTTGCGGCCGAGGGTATTGACGCGCTTGGCAACGTAGAGGCGGTAGGCAGGGACCTCGGCGCCGACGAGATCCGCGTCGGCCTTGAAGACTCTCTTGATGCCGTCGCGTTTCTCGGCACGCAGGAGCTGTCGGATATAGGTGGCCAGCATGGTGTCCGAGGTCCATGCAGTGCCAAAGAAGGCGGTCGTGACGTTGGTGGAAGCGCCCATCGGTTCGAAGTCCTTCGACCATTTCTCTGGGTTGACGTCCTGGGCTTCGTCGCATTCGAGGAGGATGGATGCTGTACCGCCAACGACATTGGCGGAGCGTTCTGCGCTGAAGAAGAGACAGCGTGCGTTTGTGAGCTGGAAGATGTAGCCTTCTCGCCGTTTCCACTGTCCGCGGTTCCACTTGTTGTTGAGGTGCTCCTCCAGGCGGAGCATGGAGTTGATGGTCTGTGGTTTGAAGGTAGGCGAGGCTTTGACGATCTGGCCGCCTGTGCGCTGGTAGAGATTCAGGAGGTAGGCCTCGAGCTGGGCTGCCATCTCGTTTTTGCCGGCCTGGCGGCTCATCATGATAGCAAACTGTCGACCGTCGCCGTGGAAGACGGACTGCAGGATGGCGCTGGCCGGTTGGAGCTGATAGGAGCGCAGGGGTCGCTGGAGCACTAGCTTTGAGAAGTTGGTGATGTCCGAAAGCCAGCGCTGGACAGCGGGTTTGAGAGCGTATGGGTTGCATATCATTAGCTCCCGAGTCCTGTGGTGGTGATGATGATGCGGAGGATCTCCGCAGCGAGCGCGCTGATTGCTACACGAATAAGCCAAGTCTGACCGTTCTCCAAGCGCGCGAGACGGGCCTCGACCCACCAGCCCCAGTCGTCGTCGTAGGGCCTTGGATCGTCGCTGCGCGCCTGCCGATGGCGCGCGCGGATAGCCTCTCGGAGTCGCTGCTCGCCGGGGCGGTGGTTTGCGCTCACGGCGGCAGTCAGAGCTTGACGCCCAGCTCCGTGCTGAGCTCGTCGAGGGCGAGGCCGATGGCGCCGCTTATGCAGTCGGCGGCGTCGCCGGAGAGAGCGCGGCGATCTCTGAGAAGCCGGCCGAGCCGGCTGGCGTTCTGGCCGTGAATGCGGAGCAGATGGGTGACCTGCTCGATGGTGACGTCGGACTGCCAGATGCGATCGATGTATTCATCCAGCTGGAGCTGGCGGTGGAAGAGGCTGTCGATGACGACATCGATGGAGCAGTCCTCGCTGTCGTCGTGGGCGGCGTAGTAGCCGTGCTTGAGCGCGTTCTGGTTGCCCGGAGGGGCGCCGACGGGCCGGCTGGCGCCGCCGTGGGCGGCGCAGCGTGGCGGATCAGTCCCGCGGACGGCCCAGGCCCGGCATGGGGAGCCGTCGGCGCAGGTAGCGGTGCAGCGCCGGGAGGGCATGACTACGGCACGCCGATGAAGCGCAGGATCCAGAAGATGACGTGATAGAGGACGGACTGGATGCCGCTCGATAGGTTGGACATGTGGACTCCTTAGGGTGCTGGAGCTGGGGAGAGCAAGCGGCCGGGTGCCCGTCGGCCGCCGACTCTCGGTGACTGGGACAAAAGACAGCTCCCCACCCTCGTAGCGGGAGGGGCTGTGGGGGCAATTTTAGCACAAATGTTCTAATTCGACAAGCGTTTGGGGCGGGACTGCGGAGATGGGGGGATGGGGAAGCGCCCCC
>CAZGSX010000069.1:0-15315 GCA_964528475.1 uncultured Anaerolineales bacterium | reverse complement strand
CGCCGATCATCCGGATGTGACCGTCGTCCTCCACGAGACGAATCGGGGGAAGGGGGCGGCCGTGCGGACCGGCCTCACCCACGCCACCGGGGACGTGATGCTGATCCAGGACGCGGACCTCGAGTACGATCCGCGCGACTACCCCTCGATGCTGCAGCCGATCCTGGAGGGGCGCTCCCAGGTGGTGTACGGGTCGCGGTTTCGCGGCGGGCCGACCAAGGCCATGTTCTTCTGGCACATGGTCGGCAATCGCTTCCTCACGCTGGTCACGAATATGCTCTACGATTCGATCCTCAGCGACATGGAGACCTGCTACAAGGTCTTCACCCGGGAGGTGGCCGATCAGCTAGACCTCAAGGCCTCCGGCTGGGGCTTTGACCCCGAGATCACGGCTCAGATCCTGAAACAAGGCTATAGGATCTATGAGGTGCCCATAACCTACACGGGACGTGAGTTCACCGAGGGGAAGAAGATTGGATGGCGCGACGGGTTGACTGTGCTATGGACGCTCATCCGTTACCGTTTCACCCCGTGACGTGATCCAGGGGCGGGCGGGCCAGGCGCGTGGTGACCAAGGGGTATCTTCGACCGTGTTCAGGGGGCCCGAGGGTGCTCCGTCCTCCGGCTGGAACCTCGCGCAATGGATCGCGGTCGGTCTCGTCCTCGTCGCCTGGGCACTCCGGCTTCGCCCCGCCCTGCAAGGTCCGCTCCATCCCGATGAGGCGCTCTACGGCTACTGGGGGCTGCTCATCGCGCGCGGGCGCGATCCCTGGTTGGTCACCGGAACGGTCTACAAGCCCCCGCTGTTGCCCTACATGGTCGCTCTCTCCCAGATCCTCCTGGGACGGACAACCGTTGCCCTGCGCCTGCCCGGGCTGATGGCGGGGCTCGCCGCCGTGCCCCTGGTCGGCGTCCTGGCGCGCGACCTGTATCAGGATGCAGGGGTGGGTGCTACTGCGAGCGCTGTGATGGCGTTATCCCCTTTCGGCGTTGTGTTGTCAGGGACGGCGTTTCCCGATCCCGTCATGGTAACGCTCGGCCTGGCGGCCTGTGTGGCGGCCGCCCGGGGTCGCTTGCGGTGGGCCGGGCTGCTGGTGGGCCTAAGCTTCGTGACGAAGCAGACTGGACTGGTCTGGGGGCCTCTGGTCCTCGCCATCTCGCTGGGGCAGGGATGGGGATCCCTCGAGAACATCAGAGGCCTGCTCATCGCCTGCCTGGTGCCCGTCTCCTGCGCCTTTGTGTGGGATGCGTGGCGGGTTGCCCAGGGCGGGGACAGCTTCTGGTCCGCTGGCATCGTCGGCTACGGCGGCCTCCGCCTGATCTGGTCGCATGAGCTGTGGCCGCGGCTCCGCGCGTGGCGACGTCTGCTGCGGAACCTGTTTCTTTCGCTTCCCATGAACGGGCTCGTCCTGGTGGCGCTCCCAGTTCTGGCGTGGAGAGGGCTGGTCCGACGGCCGCCGACCCGACGCGCTTTTTTTGACCTGCTCCTGATCTCCTTCTGTCTGATCTACGGTCTGCTCCACTGGCTGGTCGCCTTCCCCGTCTGGGAGCGTTACTTGCTCCCATTGCTCCCCGTTCTTGCCGTTCTTCTGGCCAGGTTCCTGGGGGAGGCAGCGTCACGCTGGCAGCGGGCCGTGGGAAGGAGCATGGGGCTGGCGGCGCCCCTGCTCGTGGTTGCTGCCCTCCTCGCCGTGCCCGCCCATCAGGCCAGCGCGGGCCGGTCGCCGGTGGGGGTGGAGGCAGCTCCCTACCAGGGGGTTGAACAGGTCCTCACCTTCCTCAAGCAACTGCCCCAGGGCGTCGTGGTCTACCACCACTGGCTGGGCTGGCACTATCACTATGCGCTCTTTGACGGTCCAGCGTATCTCGCCTACTGGCCCACACCCTCCTGGCTGGCCGAGGATGTGGAGGTGTTCGGACGGGGCGATCCCCGCTATATCGCCTTCCCCCCATGGGAGTCGGCGGCCCGTGTGGAGCGCGCCTTGGAGGAGGTGGGCTACGGGCTGGAGACGGTGTTCCCCTCGGCCGACCAGGATCAACATCAGGGGTTCGTGGTGTACCACATCCTCCCCCTCCCAGAGCGATGACCCGGCATAGAGAACGGCTTCCAGACGTCGTCGCGGTCGCCCTCCTCGTCCTCTCCGTCACTACCCTCACCTGGCGTATTGGGCTGGCTGGGCGGGTGTTGGCCGGGGGCGATGTTTTCACCTACTTCCACCCCTACTGGGCCGAGGCGACCCGCGCGATTCGCGCCGGCCGCCTGCCGCTCTGGAACCCCTATCTCTTCATGGGCGTCCCCCTGGTCGCCAACAGCCAGGTCGGGTTCTTCTATCCCTTGAACTGGCCGCTCTGGCTCCTGTTCCCGGCGCACCGTTCCGTCCACGTCACGATAGTCCTCCATCTCTGCCTGGCCGCGGTCAATGCCTATGCCTGGGGAAGGCGGACCCTCCGCCTCGGTCGCGGAGGTGCCTGGACTGTGGGCGCCCTCTTCGCCCTAGGCGGCTATCTTGGCGCCCAGATGGAGCACGTCAACCAGCTGCAGGGCCTGGCCTGGCTGCCCCTGATGCTGGCCCTCACCGATGAGGTGGTTTCACCCCGGGACAGGCTTGGCCCAGGTCACCGCGGTCGCGTGCCACGGCTGAGGGCCTCAGGTGCCCTCGGGGTGGTCATCGGGCTTGTGCTTCTGGCCGGGCATACGCAGACCGCCTTCATCTCCCTCTTTGGCGCGGTCATCTATGGATTCGGGCCGGTCCTCTGGCGGGCCTACTGGGACGGCGAGCGCACGAGCTGGCTCCCGGGCGCGGCGCTGTTTGGCGGTGCCGTCCTGCTCGGCGTTGCTCTGGCCGCGGTGCAGCTCCTTCCCACCTGGCAGTTGTCGGGGCTTTCCGTGCGGGGCCAGGGCCTCCCCCTCCGGGAACGGGTCTCCTTCTCCCTCTCCCCGCTGCTCATCGGTCCAGCGCTCCTCCCCCCCTTTGGCGGGGCCGTGGCGCCGGACCATCTGGAGCACGTGGCCTATGTGGGCACCGCCGGAATCACCCTCGCAGTCGTCGGTCTTCTGGGCGGGGCGCCGCTGCGGCGGAAGGGATGGTTGACTCGGCTGGCCGATCACCTGGGGGTGATCTTGCTGGTGGTCTTCGGCCTGTTCTTCGCCCTCGGCCTCTACAACCCCCTCTACGTCCTCCTGGCCAGTTTCGTGCCTGGCTTTGCCCACTTCCGGGTGCCGGCGCGATGGCTGGCCCTCTATGCCCTCGGTGTGGCCGCTGTGGCCGGCCGTGGGGTGGACCTGCTCTGGACGCGGCGGGCGGCCGGCACGCGGGCGGCGCGGGCAGCCGCCGCGGCGCTTGGATTGCTCATGGCGTGGGGCGTCGTCGGCGCCCGTCTCTCCGGGGAGGGCGAACTGCAGACGGCCACTGTCGTCGCTTGGTCGGGCCTTATCGTCGTCGGGGTGGGGCTGCTCGTCGTCTCTGGCTCTCGTCGGCGGCTGGCGCTGGGGGCGCTACTCGCTATGCTCCTGGCGGAGCTGTCTGTAGCCAGCGAAGCCCTGCCCCACGCCCAGGCCACCGCTCCGCAGGCCTTCACTGATCTTCGTCCCCCTGTGGCCCACCTACTGACGGCTGATCGCGGCTTGGCCGGTCCAAAGGATCGTTTTCTCAGCATGTCCGACACCTCCTTCGACCCCGGAGATCTGGCGCTGATCGACGCCATTTACGGGCCCCAGCTTTCAGACCAACAGCTCTACGAGTACATCGTCGCCACCAAGAAGAAGGAGATCCTCAGCCCCAACCTGCCCTTGGCATTCGAAATCCCGGCGGTGGATGGCTACGACGGCGGGGTCCTGCCACTGCAGCGGTATGTGACCCTGCAGCGCGCTTTCCTGTCCGAGCAGGAGCTCTCCATCGACGGCCGGCTGCGTGAGAATCTGCTCACGGTCCCGGATGGGCGATGGCTGAGCTTGTTCAATGTGCGCTATGTCATCACCGACAAGCTGCGTGATGCCTGGATCGACGATGTCTTCTATGACATGCAGTTCGGGGCCCGGCTCGCGCGCGAGGAAGAGGCCGCCGTCCCCCACATACCCGAGTTTGAGGCCACGGCGCTGGGCGTCGTCTCCCATCTTGAACCTGCGGATGCGGTTTCCCCCGGGGACGACGTCGGCGTGGCGCGCGTGGGCCTGGCGGACGGACGCGTGGAGTCCTTCCGCCTGCAGGCTGGAGAGAACGTGGCCCGGGGAACGGAGGAGCACGCCGAGGGGGCGTTGAGGGCGACCCGGCTGCGGTGGTCAGGGCCCGCGCCGGTAACCAGCGTCACCTTTGAGGGCGCTCTGTCCACCGGTGAGTGGACGGTGCGCGGCGTGACGCTCATAGACGAGCGCACCGGGGCCTTCCAGTCCCTGGTTCTCTCCGACAAGGGACGTTTCCGACAGGTCCACTCCGGCGACGTCAAGATCTATGAGAACCTCGACGTGCTTCCCCGCGCGCTCTTGGTGGCCGATGCGCGTAGGGCGCCCGACGAGGCCGCGACCCTAGACATAATGCGAGATCCGCGATTTGACCCTGCGTCTCAGGTTGTCCTGGTGGGCGGCGGTCCCGCGTGTGGTGGGCCCCAGGGTGCCACGGACGGGCTTGACGCCGCTGATTCGGAGGAGGCTCTGGCTGGAGAGGCCGTCATAGCGACGTATGAGCCGGAGCAGGTGGTGATCGAGGTGGTATTGGAAAGGGCGGGGCACCTCCTCCTGACCGACGCACACTATCCCGGCTGGCAGGTCAGTGTGGATGGCGAGCCCGCCACGATCTGTCGCGCCGATCTCCTCTTCCGCGCTGTGCCCCTCGATGCCGGGGCGCATCGAGTTGTCTTCACCTTCCGCCCGGCGCTTCAGCGCGCAGGTGTCCTCATCACCCTGGCGGGCCTCGCTGTCTTGGTGCTCCTCTTCTGGCAAGAGCGACGCATTGCCCAGACCGTGGCCCGATGCTATAATGGTGTGCGTCGTTGAGCGCCGTGCGCGTGGAGGATCCGGACCTCGCGCGCTGCCATCGGTTACGCTCGGTCCGGATGGCTGGGATGTGGGGTTTGATGTCCGGCGCGGCCACGGTGGCGCCGCTCCGTGAACACAAGTTGCTGGTGTCGATAGAGGAGGCGAGACAATGAACACTCTTAACCGTATCATCGTTGTGTTGATGCTGCTCGTGGTCATGGCTGTCTGCTCTCTCACCTTGATCGTGCCGCTCCAGACCTTACGCGTGGTGGCACAGCAGGCTGAGCTCCTGGGGAACGCTGTAGCCAGAATCCGAGCCGCGGCCCGCCTGCCGCTCGGCATCCTGCTGGCCGTCATCGTGAATCTGGTTGGCGTTCTGCTGATCATTCTCGAGCTCCGCCGCTCGGCAGCCAAGACGGTCACCGTGGAGCAGTCTGGTGGTGGCGAGGTGACTCTCAGCCTGGCGTCCATTGCCGATCAGCTCAAGGCCGAACTCGACGGGTTGCCCGAGGTCGTCCACGTGAAACCAAAGGTCTCCGCCCACCGCAAAGGCGTCGTCGTTGAGGTCGACGCCAGGATCGCAGCCGAGACCGGCGTGTCGGACAAGGCTGAGAGGATCCTGGAGACGATCCGGCGTCAGGTGGAGCAGAAGATGGGCCTGAAGCTGGCGCGCCCGCCGAAGGTCAACCTCGAGGCGATGCGCCGTGCGCGTGACGTGCCGGAGGAGCCGGAGGAGCCGGCCCACGCCCCCGCCACGACCCCGGAGCCGACGCCGATGCCGGACGAGGAGAGTGAGCTCTCCTGATCCCATCGTGAGCGACGATCAGACGCAGCTCGATCTCGCGGCGCGCGTGGAGAGCGTGCTCTTCGTGGCCGAGGAGCCGGTCTCCACGTACCGCTTGGCCCAGGCGTTGGACGTCACCACGCAGGCGATCGAGCAGGCCCTGGATGAGTTGCGGGATCAGTACCAGGGCCGCGGTCTGCGGCTCCAGGTTTCCAACGGTGGTGTGCAGCTGACCACAGCCCCGGAGGCGGCCCCGTACGTGGAGCAGTTCCTCGGGTTGGAGTCGCAAGTCCACATCTCACAGGCGGCGCTGGAGGCCCTCGCCATCGTCGCCTATCGGCAGCCCGTCACGAGACCCGACGTGGAGGACATCCGCGGGGTGGGCTCGGACAGCGTGCTACGGACGCTGCTCAGCGCGGGGCTCATCGATCGTGTCGGTCGCGCCGACGCGGTGGGCCGCCCCTTTCTCTACGGCACCACACCTGAGTTCCTTCAGCATTTTGGACTCCACAGCCTCGATGAGCTGCCTGAGCTCGAGGACGAGGAAGGCGGCGGGATCGACGCCCCGTCCTGATCCTCTTCCCGACCCCCGAACGCATCTTGCCCACCCTTCGCCCTGCGCGGGTGAGTATCTGCGGGCGTGTCTTGGCGGGCGCCATCCGCACCGCTCTGCGGCCCGTCTCGTGGGCGACCTCGGAGGGGTGGATCGGCCGTTTTGGCGGCCTCTGTCTCCGGAGCGACCCACCGCTGACGTTTTTCAGACTAGGCGCCCAGCCCTTCGCCTGAAGATACGCGAGGTCGGGGAGTGCAACGGCTTGGGGACGGCATCAAGGGCGCAGTTCTTATGCTCTCGGCCCGGGTTTGAGGAAGGGGTCAAGGGAGCTGACCCGCCACACCCTTCAACAGGCCTCCCCGGCACCCCCGCTCGAGAGGCGCCCGAGCAGGAGGTGGCCTGCCACTGACCTCCAGGGCACCTACTGCTCCTCAATGAGCGATCTGGCTTCCTCAGCTCGGTCCTGCGGCACCAGGACGCGCACTTGCCCCAAGCCGTCCACGGTGATCCCTATGACCGGTCCCAGGCTTTCGTAGTCCAGCAGAACCGGGATACCGGCTTCCTCCAACTTCGACTTGATGACCTGAGCTCTCATCAAACCTGCGGCGCTGTGAATCACCACCAGGTTTGGGAAGCGTGATGCGCTTTTTCCCATAGTTACCCTCCTCCGGGTGACGATAGTGTCCCCCATGTTCTGGCATTTGTCAAATGCCTTGGAGATGGTATAATGCTCGCTGTTGTGTCGGCGAATCTCACGGAGGAAATACTGTCTTGATTCAACGAAAGACCCAGGACCCCATCTACTGGGCCGATTATCAGATCACGTCTGACGACCTCCAGTACCTAAGCACGTTACTCCTCGAGGATGAGCTGCCGCGTCCCACTTCGGAGTTGAGTCGAGAGCTGGTGCTCCATCAGGCTCGGCAGGAGGAGGCCCTCATCGACCGGGCTTTGGCGCAGGGTACGCCCTACCGCCCCAAACGCCGATACGAGGTGGGCGAGCACGTGGTGTTTCCTGTGCTCGATTATCGCAGCGGCGAGGTGGTCGGTATTCGTCCCGGCCACAACCCCGAGTATGATCCCTTCAAAGTCATCCGGGTCGAGTTCGACGGGGGGGAAGAGCGAGAGTTTGCGGCTGAGTTTGAGAATGGACACCCCCTGAACGAGGAGACGGCCGCGGCCGAGGGCGCCGACGATCTCCTGACTCCCGAGGAGCTCGCCCTGGTGTACGCCCCGGAGCTGGAGGACAGATTGGAGGCGCGCCTGGAGGCGGAGCCAGACTTCATCCGCTTGGCGGATCAATGGTTCCGCCGTGACCTGCTCGTGGAGGTCCACGAGGGTCACCTAAACCTGGCCGAGGCCGTTCTCGACGTCGCTGGCGGCGGCCCCCTGCCCACGGAGGCGCTACTGGGCGACGTGGAGCTGCCGGAGGAGATCTCTCCGCAGCTGCGCGTATTCTCGCTCAACTACGCCCTCCAGCAGGATGAGCGCTTTGACGAGGTCGGTCCGGCTGGCGAAGTGCTCTGGTACTTGCGGCGACTCGAACCGGATGCCATCCGGGCCACGCCGATCTATCTCCACTACTCGCCTTTGCCCTACGAGCCCCCTCTGCTGACGAGCGAGATGCGTGCCTTGGAGCGGGACCTGGACGACGAGTGGTCCGATCTGGAGCCCCCGGAGCAGGTGTCGGAGCCGGTGGAGCTCGTGCTCATCTACCCTCATTGGCGATCGGGCACCTTGCCTCTGTCAAGCAGACTCGCCCCGGTATTCCCCTCGGCTCGCACCGAGCGCATTCGTTTCACCTTCGTCGACGGTGACTCGGGGGAGGAGATCCCCGGCTGGGTGGTGCAGGGCGGGCGGTACGTGTACGGCCTGAAGGAGTGGTACCAGGAGAATGGTATCCTGGCGGGAGCGTATCTGGAGGTGTCTCAGGGGGAGGAACCGGGGAGGGTCGTGGTGCAGCCCCGCAGCCGTCGCTCGCGAAGGGATTGGGTCCGTGTAGCCAGCCACGAGCAAGACAAGCTGATGTTCGAGATGCATAAGAAGGAGATCACCTGTGGCTATGATGAGCTGATGGTCATCGCCACGGACGATCTGGAAGGCCTGGAGACCCTCTGGAAGCGCACTCAGTCCCAGGACCGATCTCTGGCGGCGGTCGTTGGCGATCTGTTCCCGGAGCTGGTCAAGCTCAGTCCGCAGGGGAATGTCCATGCCGCCACCCTCTATAGCGCCGTAAACGTCGTGATGCGCACGCCGCCTGGCCCTATGCTGGAGGTACTGGTCACTAGCGATAGGTATGCGCCGGTGGGGGACAACTACTGGGTTCTGCATACTGGAGGAAGTGGAGCATAGGTTCTGTCTATGGCTGAGATGACGATTCCCGCGTCCCTGCGCGAGCTGATTAAGCCGACACTTGATACCCCCCTACACATTGACTACGACTGGTGGGAGCGAAATAACCGCGATATCGGCACGGAGTTGCGTTCTCATCTCTGCCGCGAGCATCGGGAGGCCTTTGGGCACGCCGTTGATGCGGAGGAGGAGATCGACTGGATCGATCAGCAGACCGGCGAGGTGCGCCGTGTCAACGGGCTGCAGCACGTCTTGCACACCCACTGCAGCAAACAGCCGGACTACATCAACGATGACCTGCCCCTCGTCGATGCTGTCTTTCGCGTGTTTCTGGCGCGAGGGAACAAGCCTATGAGCGCCAGGGAGCTGGGCAACGCGACGGGACGATATCCCGAGAGAATCCTGCGCACGCTGACCGGGCGACGCACTTACAAGGGGATTCGTCCCGCCCGTTAAGGCCTTCTCACCCCCTCCCTGTGCGGCGCCACGGTCCCGGCCGTGGCGCTTCTGCATGGTAGTGAGCCCGGGGGTGACCGGATCGGCACCATCGCGGATGCCCCAGGAGCCCTTGCGTCGGAGGCAGAATTCTGCCACAGCTCGAGCGCACACTGCGAACTGCATTGTTTGACAGCGCATTGGCTCCCGGTTAGAATACTCATCGGGAGCCCCAGTAGCTCAACTGGATAGAGCATCGGACTTCTAATCCGAGGGTTGCAGGTTCAAGTCCTGCCTGGGGTACTGCTCTTAACAGCGAGGCGGCCGTAAACCGCCTGGATGCCCCTTCGCTCTTCTGGTTGGCGCACCCTCCGTGTCCGCAGCTCGGCCGCCCGTTTCTCATCGAGGCGTGTGGAGGTGTCATCCTGAGTCTATTCGCCGGTCCACCTGGAGCGGTGTCCAGGTCAAGTGCCGCCCCTGACCTCAAACCCTTTCGAGCTCAGACTTCAGCCACACAGGGGACGCAGTTTTTCTCCCAAGTGGGACCATTTCGCAGGCAGATCTGGTGGAGGGATTCATGAAGGTTGTCAGCGTAGAACAGATGCAGCGCATTGAGGCTGAATCGGACCGTGCCGGTCATTCCTATTCGGCGATGATGGAGCAGGCAGGCCGTTGCGTTGCCCAGGCCATCCAGGCTCGAGAAGATGTGCGGCAGAAGCACGTGCTCGTCCTGGTCGGACCGGGTAACAATGGCGGCGACGGGCTCGTGGCGGCCCGCTATCTCAGCAAGGCGGGTGCGGATGTCACGTGCTATCTCTTGAAGCCCCGCAGTCCTGCTGAGGATGAGAACTTCCGGCTGGTCCTCGAAGGCGAGACACGGACAGTGCTCTGGGAGGACGACGAGGGCTGGGAGAAGCTGAGAAGCCTGACCGTGGAGACGGACGTGCTCATCGATGCTCTTCTGGGCACTGGCACGCACCTGCCCCTGCGCGGCGCGCTGGGGGAGCTGCTGGACGTGGTTGGAGAAGTGGTCCGAGATAGGAGACAGCCGGGCCAGGATGATTTGATATCCCTGATTCCCCGCTCTGCCCCGGGAGACAAGGACCGACTCCGGGTCGTCGGCGTCGATGGCCCCACGGGCCTGGTCTACGATACTGGGGACTTGGCTCCCCAAGCCCTTGCGGCTGACTACACCGTGACGTTTGCATACCCCAAGCCGGGCCATTTCCGCTTCCCGGGAGCCTCCGCGGTGGGAGAGCTGATGGTAGCGGACATCGGTATCGATCCGGCGCTGGCGGAGGACGTCAGCTTGGAGGCGATGACCCCCACTATGGCGCGTCAGTGGCTTCCTGCGCAGCCCGCTGACGCCCACAAGGGAACCTTCGGCCGAGCGATAATCGTGGCCGGCTCCGTCAACTATACCGGTGCTGCCTACCTGGCGGCGGCAGCAGCGAGCCGGGCCCGTGCCGGGCTAGTCACGTTGGCTCTGCCGAGCGCGATTCACAGTATCGTGGCTTCGCGGCTGGCGGAGGCGACATATGTGCTTCTTCCGCACGCGATGGGCGTAGTCAGCCCCGCGGCCGCGGATGTCCTCTCGAGGGAACTGGGTGCGTGCGAGGCGCTGCTCATCGGACCGGGCCTCGGCCAGGAGAAGGAGACGGCTGACTTCCTGCAAAGGCTTCTCGGATCCGCGGAGAGGCAGCGCACCTTGGGTTTCCGCGGCGTGCTGGCCGCCGCCGACGTCCACGCCGCCCTGCCCCCCTTGGTGGTCGATGCTGATGGGCTCAATATTCTGTCGGAGTGGGAGAACTGGCACCAGCGTCTTCCCAGTGAGACGGTGTTGACGCCGCATCCTGGGGAAATGGCGCGTCTGATGGGCACGTCTGTGGCGGAGGTGCAGGGGGATCGCTTGGGTATCAGTCAGGCGCAAGCCGCCGCGTGGGGGCACGTGGTGGTCCTGAAAGGCGCCTACACCGTGGTCGCCGAGCCAGGAGGACGCACCGTTCTGGAGCCCTTTGCTAATCCCGGGCTGGCCACAGCGGGTACGGGGGATGTGCTGGCGGGCACGATCGTGGCGCTCCGTGCTCAGGGCATGGGTTCGTTTGAGGCAGCTGCAGTCGGAGCCTACGTGCACGGTTTGGCAGGCGAGTTGGCACGCACCCAGTTGGGGACGGCCGGTATGGTCGCTGGGGATGTGATCAACTACCTGCCGGAGGCCTTCCAGCGTATCGGCCTCAGCTGAGCAACGGAGTTGAGAATGCAGATGCCCCTCCGGGAATCGGAGGGGCATCAAAACTATGGCGAGGGATAGCCTCTAAGCCTCGCGTGCAAGGGTTGTGGCTTCTCAGCCACCCGCCGATCGAACACTGACTGGAAGAACGACCCCCAATGCTGAGCCATCTTCCTGCAGTGACGACCCCGCGCGCTCTAGACCTCGGCTTCAGCCTCGGTCTCGGTTCCTACGTCTATTTCTATCTCCGCAGTCTCCTCAACTTCCTCAGCGGCCTGCTTGGTCTCCTGCGCGACCCGCTCCAGCTGGGCCTGAGCTTCCTCCAGAATGGTCTGACTGCGCCGTTGTGTCTCCTCGGCGCGGCGCTTCATGTCCGCCGCCACAGCCTCGACCTTGGCGCGAGCCTCGCTCAGCGAATCCTCCGCCTGGGAGCGGAGCTCGAGGCTCTGTTCGCGAATCTGCTCTCGGGTCTCCTCTCCTGACTGCGGGGCCAGGAGAAGGGCGGCCGCTGCGCCGAACAGGCCACCCATCAGGAAGCCAGAGAAGAACGCACCGAATTCGCCACCGTTATTCTTGCTCATTAGTTACCTCCCACTCTCTATCCTGCGTTCCTACGACAGTGCTGGACCAACGCCTGAAAAGGGACGCACCCAACCCCGTCGGAAACCTTCCTCAATCACACGCTGTTGCACCCGTCGCCGGGCCCCTACCGGCTGGCCATTACGACTCGTCGTCGTGCCCGCGCAGGTCGCCGATTTCCCTGAAGACGCGTCGCACGCCTGCGAGATAGCCGGACCACCTGACGACTGGAGAGACCACGTTGTGGCTCACGAACTTGGTCGTGCCCCGTACGGTGCTCATCGTCTCGTTGGCCGCCTCCAGCATCGGTCTGATCTCATCTCGCAGCAGGACGATCAGCGACTGCAACTGCAGCATCAGGACGATCAACAGGATCCCAATGACGAGCGATTCGAACGCTACGAAGACGATCGCGGCATCCCGCAGCAGCCCCACCACCGCACTGCTCGGGCTGGGCGTCACGCCGGTTAGGGCTGCCTGGTAGGCATTGATGGAAAGGAGCACCATCGCCACGATCAACCCCACCAGCAGCAGTCCGACGATGATCGCGCCGCCGATGAACCAGCGCCGGGCCTTCCTCTCCGCCGGCGACGCCTCATCGGCCAGGATTGGCTGCTCTGGCGTAAGGGGTACCTGGGATGTCACATCTTCGTCAGGGCGCTTGTCCATGATTCAATCATTATAGCACAGAATTTTGAGACTAACAAATGACACCGCCACCCAGAACCACATCCCCGTCGTAGAGGACCAGGAACTGCCCCGGGGTGATGTCCCGTTGGCGTGTCTCGAAGGTCACCTCGGCCCGCCGCTTGGTCAGGGGCCTCACTGTGACCGGAGCTGGTGACGCACGATAGCGGATCTGCGCCTCGGCCTGGAACGACTGCCGAGGGGCGCGTCCGCTGATGTAGTGCATCCTCTCCACCCGACACTGCGTCCGCCCCAGCTCATCGGCCGGCCCGACGATGAGGGTGTTGTCTCGCGGCCTAATGACCAGCACGTAAAGCGGCTCCGGCCCCGAGATATTCAATCCCTTGCGCTGGCCAATGGTGTACGCTGCCAGCCCTTGGTGCTCTCCCAGAAGGCCCCCCGACGTATCGCGGATCGGCCCAGGCTCCAACAACCCCGGCACCTGTTCTTCCAGAAACGCTCGGTAGTCGCCTCCCGCCAGAAAGCAGACGTCCTGGCTCTCCGCTTGCTCCGCGGCAGCCAGGTCATGCTGGACCGCGTTTCGCCGAACCTGCTCCTTTGTTCGCTCGCCCAGCGGGAAGCGCCCACGTGCTAGCTGTTCCTGCGTCAGGGCGTGGAGGAAGTAGGACTGGTCTTTGCTCCGATCGCGGCCCCGTAGAAGCTGGCGCAGACCATTCAGCTTGCGGATGCGTGCGTAGTGCCCTGTGGCCAGAGCTATGGCATCGAGCGCCAGTGCGCGCTCCAGCAGCAGACCGAAGCGGATGAAGCGGTTGCAGCGCACACACGGGTTGGGCGTACGTCCAGCTGCGTATTCTGAGACGAAGTAGTCGATCACCTCTCTCTGGAAAGCGTCATGAGCGTCAAGGAGGTGAAAGGGGATGTCCAGCCGGTCCGCGATGGAGCGGGCGCGCTCGATGGCCTCAGGTGTCGGGACGGGGTAGGATGTCGATTCGTCCCGCAGCCGCAACGTCATGCCGACCAGGTCGTAGCCCTGCTCACCCAGTCGCAGGGCGGCGACCGAGCTATCAACGCCCCCGCTGAGCGCAACAGCGATCTTGCCTGTCTGAGGCGACATCCTTATCAGCCGTCTCGCAGTTGTCTGATGATGCCTGGGAGGACGTCCAGAACCCGGTCGATATCGCCCGCCTCGTTGGAGGACCCCAGCGTGACACGGAGGCTGCCGACTCCCCACCGCGGATCCAGCCCCAGGGCAAGGAGCACGGACGACGGTTCCGGTTCACCCTCGGCGCACGCTGCACCGGAGCTGGCAGCGATGCCATTCAGGTCCAGCGCTTGCACGATGGACTCGCCCTCCACATCCCGGAAGACGAAACTCGCGTGATGCGAAAGGCGGCGTTCGGAGTGCCCCGTGAGGCGGCTCTCCGGGATTCGCTCCAGAACGCCGGTGATCAGTTGATCGCGCAGTGACTGCAGTCGCTTGGTGATCTGGGGACGTCGCTCGTCGGCCAGACGCAGGGCCGTGGCGAGCCCGACGGCGCCTGCCACGTTGACCGTGCCCGGTCGGCGCCCACGCTCGTGCTCTCCTCCTGTGATCGCCGGGATGAGCGGCGTATCCCGCCGCGCGTAGAGCAGGCCAACCCCCTTCGGACCGTTGAACTTGTGGGCCGAGAGGGCTAGGAGGTCCACGTTCAGCGCGTCAGGCTGCAGAGCAAGGCGGCCGGGAGCTTGGACGGCGTCGCTGTGGAGCAGAACACCGTGCTCTCGGCAGACCTCTCCGATCTCAGCGACCGGCTGCACGGTGCCGATCTCATTACTCGCCATTATGACGCTGACCAGTACCGTCTCTGGTCGGATGGCGGCTGCCACGTCATCCGGATCCACGAGGCCGAACGCATCAACTGGAACGCGATCAATCTGGAACCCGAAGAGATCCCGGAGCTGGTCCAGAGTGACGCCGACGGCGGGGTGCTCCAGCGGCGTGCTCACGATGTGGTTGCCGCGTCCCGCCTCTCTCGCGGCCCAGGCTGCGCCCCGAAGGGACAGATTGTCGGATTCAGTCCCTGAGCTCGTAAAGGCGATCTCTGAGATGCGGCAGTTGAGAATGTCCGCCACCGTCTGTCGGGCCGCTTCCAGGCCGTTCGCCGCATCCCGGCCGAAGGCGTGCGATGACTCCGTGTTCCCGAACGTCTTGGTCCAGTAGGGAGCCATAGCCTCCACCACGCGTGGGTCGACGGGCGTGGTCGCCGAGTGGTCGAGGTAGATGTGATCTTCTGCTGTGTTCACGTTGAGCCTCCAATCCCTGTGGATTCTATCACGCCCCTATGCCGCCGTCAACTGCCTTGCTCCCCGAGCATGCGAAGACTCCGCTCTCACCGGATTGCCAGGCGTCTTTGGCGACTCGGGCTCCATCAGTTCCTTGAAGTTGGTCGGCCATGGAGAGGGAGTTCGGGTCCAGAGCAACTAGCGCAATCCTGGCCTTGGTCGGGTCAGCGCGTCTCACTCGCAGCCCAGCCTAAGGCCAGCCCGCACTCTAAGCGCGCTCGCTCTGCCAACCATGCCCTGCAGGCTTAAAGTGGCAGCCTCGGGTCTCACCGGCGACCTTCAGCGACTGACGTCTTCCTGTACCGCCCGCTCTGTTTCATCACAGGTGCGGTGGACTGTCCCCTGTCCCCGTCTCAGCGGATGCATTCGGCTACCTGTTGCGCGCGCCCCGGCGCGCTCGGCAGAAAGCGTGCACCATCGCTGACATTGACTTCTACCCG
>CAZGSX010000068.1:0-15545 GCA_964528475.1 uncultured Anaerolineales bacterium | reverse complement strand
TGTCGCTTCTCGCGGCAATGGTGCCAGAGTTCAATGACGTGATGATCTCGAGCCACCTGGGCGAAGGAACGACCCAATGCCTGCTTCTCATCCGCTGCCAGGAGGTGAGCCGCCGCAGGGTTGATTAAGGCCACCTGCCCCCGATCGTCGGTAATCAGGACCCCATCTGCCATGTTGTCAAGGACAGCAGAGAGCTGATTCTGCTGCTCAGTGAGTGATTGGATGGTCTCGCGAAGGTGAACGGCCATCTGATTGAAGGAACGGGTCAACTCACCGATCTCATCCTGGGTGACGGGTAGAAGGCGTGCGCTGAGATCACCGGCCGCCATCCGGCGCACTACGCCGGTCAACTCACGCACGGGCCTCGCGATTCGCTCGGCGATCACGACGGCCAGGATCGCGGCACCGAGGACGACCAGGAGGGCCACGAAGAGAATCACCTGCCGCAAGCGCGCCACTTGTGCCTCCACCTGATGAACTGATAGGGCGACCCGGACGAACCCCTGAATCCGTCCTTCCGACTCCACGGCAACGGCAGCATACATCATGTCATGGCCTACGGTGCGGCTGAGGCGCGTGCTGATACCGCGGCCGGCACGCAGGGCCTCCTGCACCTCCGGGCGGTTGAGGTGGTTGTCCATCTGCGCCCGGTCGGCGTGCGAATCTCCCACCACCACGCCCTGCGCATCGATGAAGGTGATGCGAGCATCGAGGAGATCTGCGTAGTGGTGAGCCAGGCGGTCGAACTGATCCTCCGTCGCATCCCACGGCGACTCGGCCCCTACGGCGTCGCCGATCAGTTGGGCCTCGGCCGTCAGCTTACCCTGCAGCTCCTGAAGATACGACTGCCGAACAAGGTTGGAGAGGTAGACGGCCATGGCCCCCATGGCCACGAGGATCAGAACAAGATAGGGAACGGCGATCCGCCAGCGGAGACTGCTGAACATGGATGCTCCGGTCTTGTGGGCTCCTATGCCAGGGCTCGCAGGACATCCTGGCGCAGGCGCCTAAGGCAAGGGCGATCTGCGCCGTGATCTATTGAATGACGAACGGCGGCGATCGGCCCGCGAACGTAGCTTCGAACCGGGTCTAGCCCTCGAAGCGGTAGCCGAACCCCCGCACGGTGAGGATGCGCGTGGGGTTCTTGGGATCCGGCTCAATCCTCTCCCGGAGCCAGTGGACGTGGACATCGACGGTACGGCTGCCGCCGTCATAATCCCAGCCCCAAACCCTCTCCAGAATCAGATCTCGAGAGAGCACCATCCCGCGGTGACGCGCCAGGAAGACCAATAGCTCATACTCCCTGGGCTTCAAGTGCAGCGTCTCGCCTGCCAGCGTGACCTCGCGGCGGGCCGTGTCGATGCGCAGATCTCCAAACGTCAGCCGCTCCTCCTGGCCGACGGCTGCGGCCGAAAGCTCCTCACGGATGAGTCGCTCACGCCGCAGGAGAGCCTTGACCCGCGCCATCAGTTCCCTCATGCTGAATGGCTTGGTCACGTAGTCGTCCGCTCCAACCTCGAGACCGACCACCCTGTCCACCTCCTCGTCCCGAGCGGTGAGCATGAGGATGGGCACGGCCATCTCCTGGCGTAGAATACGGCAGACCTCCACCCCATCGATGCCAGGGAGCATGAGATCCAGCAAAATGAGATCCGGGCGTTCCTGCCTGGCCACGTCGAGGGCGCTGGGTCCATCCATCGCCGTCAGCACCTCATACCCCTGCCGGGCTAGGTTGTAGTCCAGCGTCTCCAGCAGCGTGGGCTCATCCTCGACAACGAGCACTTTCTCACTCAAGTCGACACTCATTCCTAGAGCTGGTCAACCTTCATTTGGCCGTCGTCCCCGGGCACGTAACGGATGGGGCCCTGAGGAACGGAACTGTCAATCTGGAGGCTCCCTGCATCCATAGCCTCCCAGATTGTCTGGAAAGGAGCTGCACCGGTCACCCATTTCTCCACGATCACGATCCCGTGACCGGGGAGAACGGTGAAGACGACTTGACGCGCGTCATTCGGATTCTGCAGCGATTGCGCACGCGAGAACGCCTCGGCGATGCCCTGGGCCTGGGCCTCGGTGGCGCATGTGACGGGGTAGTGGTGATATGGGATTGCCATGGGGACATACTCGACGACCTCCGGGTCGTATGCCCTGCACCCGCGGTGTCCGTGGAGCTTCGAGCGGACCACAGGCACTTTGCCGGCACCGTCTCCCTCAGCGCCCAGTGTGATCCACGGTAGCGCATCATCGATCATCACCATCTCAACGGCCTCCGACGAGGGGGGCGCATACGCGCGTCCCTCGACCGTCCGAACGCACGCACCGCTCCCATCTGGCTTCAGCCCGTCAATCACCGTGAGGTCCTATTCCCCGATCGCGCCCTTGTAGACCGGTCTGGCACTCCCGGTGACTGTGGCGATCAAGGCACCCAGCGTGGGATCCCACGTGGCAAAGCATCCCTCGCTGTACTGACTGGAGACAGCGTCGGCGACGGCGGGAACGTTAACCAGGTCGGCGATGCGCACCATTTCGGTGAAGAAGTCACGCACGCCAAGCTGCCTGCCCGCCTCGCACATAGCCCGCGGCGTGTCCAGCCTGGCCCACACGTTGTGCGGGATTTGCTCCCCCACGGGCTTGTGATCGCTCACTTCGTCTGTGCTCTCCGCCGTAACGATGCGCCGCACGATATTCGCACAGAAGGAGTCAACATCGTCCGCCGGAATGCGAGGATACGCCCCCACCAAGTTGAAGAGATACGCCTCTTGGGGCGTCTCGTCCCCAACGAGGAGCAGCACGTCAATGCACTTGGCCTGGCTCTGCACCACCCGCTCCAACGCCAAGATTGGCCCACCACGCCGCCCTTGCTCAGAAAGCACCTGGTACGCCTCTGAGGCCAATCCAGGGAAGTCATAGTCCGCAAAGTGAGGAGGGGAGGTCTCCAGCGCCCCTTGCAGACGGTCAAGCGTGCGATGGAACCGCCGGGACGTCGCATGCACCAGCGTGTAGATGGTCGGGGCGCGTTCCAGGCCGAAGCGCCGCCGGGCGGTGAAAAGGAGGGCTTCGCGCCAGTCAAGGGGTTCACCAAACGGGGCCGTGGTCAGGACAACGTCTGTATCATTGTCGGGAACGGACCGGAGGCGGTGTCCCATGCGCCCGAACATCGTCATCAGGTCGTTGCCCACCTCGGCCGCCAGCTCGCTCCCTGGTCCCGGGACGAAGCTGACATCAAGATCACGCAGCCATCCGTGACGGATGTCGCACCCCTCTGCTCCTTGCCCGGCTTTAGCCATAGGCCCTTTCTCCTCTAGTACCGGCTATCTCCCACGGCCATCCGTGCTGCGACGGCGTGGTTCGAAGCTGGTCCACCGACAAGGGATCAACACCCCCCGTCAGCTGCGGAGGCCTCTCTCCCATCCCTCGAGTCGCAGAACTCGGACAAACCAATCACCAAGCCGCGGCGAGAAGGCATCCACCCAACGGAGAAGTCGGGCCTGGAAAGGGATAATGACCTCCACCTTCCGGCGCTGGATGGCCTTCACAATGGCTGTGGCAACGGTCTCGGGCGCGATCTTGGCAGAGACCCAGGGCACCTCCAGCGTGTCGAGCAAAGGCGTATCGACCCGACCAGGAAAGACGAGGGTGACGTGGATACCCTTGGGCCGCAGTTCCTGTCGCAGGACTTGACCGTAGCCCGCCAAGGCCGCCTTGGCAGCGACGTAGGGGGCGTCCAGGGGCAGCCCCTTCTTCGCGTCCATGGAGGACATGAGCACGATGTACCCACAACCCCGATCAAGCAGATGCGGCTGAACGGCCAGCACAGTGTAGAGCGCGCCATAGAAATTGACAGCCATTGACCGCTCGATCTCCTCAACGGTCAACTCCACGACAGGGGAGCGGACGTATGCCCCGGCGTTGACCACCAGAATATCGATGTGCCCCCACAGGTCCAGTGTCTGTGCCACTGCGCGATCGACCTCACATCGATTCGTGACGTCGGTGGGCACGACCAGCGCCTTCCGTCCCAGGGTCTGGATCTCCTGGGCCACCTCGTGCAGCTTAGACTTCGTCCGAGCCGCCAGCACGACGTCCGCGCCCTCGCGTGCCAGGGCCATCGCAGTCGCCCGTCCGATTCCGCTGGAGGCTCCTGTGACGATGGCCACCTTCCCCTGCAAAGCAGACTGCTTCATCAACACAGCGCCCCCCAAGAGAGGACCAGACCTAAGTAGGGATGACGACCACGGCGCCAGGCCGGCAGGCCCGAGGTGGCCCTGACGTCCCGTCGGGTCGGCGACCACGCCCCGGACGGTACCCCAACCCCGCTATCCGGTTCAAGACATGGCCCCACCGACGTTCTCCTCGGGTTGCTTGGGTATGGCGAAGATTCCGACAGCACCGGTCCCGGCGTGTGAAGCCACGACCGCTCCGGTCTCGCCAATCAGTATCTCATCACGAGGGAAACGAAGCTGACTAGCCAGCTGTTCGGCCAGTTCCTCAGCCCGCTTTGCGTTACGAGCGTGCATCACACCCAGATAATCCAGCGGGCCAAGATCCTCACTCATGGCGGCGATGCGGTCGATGCCGCGCCGGAGAGATCGCGCCACTGCCATCAGCCTCACCTCCCCTTCCACAAGGTTCACGATCGGCTTGATATCCAGCCAGCGCGACATCCGCCGCACCACGGCGATGAAAGCATCAGCTCGCCCGCCTCGACGCACGTTATCCAGCGTGTCGAGCACCACTAAGGCGTGAACCCGGGCTCGGACGTCCCTGAGGAGTGCCAAGATCTCCTCCATGGAACTCCCCACCTGACTGGCGCGGGCGGCCTCCAGGACCTGGAAACCCAGACCCAATGACAGGGAGTGAGAGTCGAAGACGTGCACCGCTCCACCAAATCGCTCCGCGGCTAGGCGCGCTGTCGCCACGGTGCCCGTGTGCTTGCCGGTCAACGTTAGGCAGAGCACCCGCTTCCCACGGGCCGCCAGCCGCTCGAAGACCTCCTGAAACACCCCAATAGAGGGTTGAGAGGTCTGCGGTGAGGTCCCCTCCCGTGCCGCCTTTCGCCAGAAGGCCTCCGGAGACAGCTCGCCATCCAAGAACGACTCTGAGCCGAGCTGTACGGCCAGAGGAATAACCACGATGCTGAACCGCTCGACGAGCCGCGCGGGTAGGTCACAGCTGCTGTCCGTCACGATGGCAATCCCTCTGCTCGACTGCTCCATGATCACCCCCCATACAAAGGATAGACAACGATTGTACTATGGCCCAGCTGGATGAGCAAGCAGGTGCGGCACCCAAGGAAGGAACAGCGCGCACACTCAAAGCCACCGGATTGTACGCCTCGCGCTGCAGCGTCGGTACCGCTTCCAGTTCTCCTCTTGGGGGCGTTGCAGTACCTCCAGGTCGGCTCAATGGCCGCACCCGTCGTCCCGGGGCGCCATGGCCTGGGTTGACAATAACAAATTCAGAGATACCGTCTCGGTGGCACCGGTTTCACCCCGGGGCTGATTGCTTCGAACAGGGAGCGCATCAGTCTACAAGAGTTGGGCGTGTTGTGCTATAATGGGGTTCAGGAGGCACAGATCGTGGAACCATCCCTGACTATCGGCATCGAAGAAGAATATCAGATCATCGATCCGGAAACCCGCGAGCTTCGCTCGTACGTGCAGCAGTTTCTGGAACAGGGGCAAACCGTCCTCTCCGACCAGCTCCGCCCCGAGTTCCTGCAATCACAGATTGAGGCGGGAACTCGGATCTGCCAGGACATCACGGAGGCACGCACGGAGTTGATCCGGATCCGTCGTTCGATCCTCAGCCTGGCCGAGGAGGCCGGGCTCTGGGTCGCCGCCGCGGGGACCCACCCCTTCTCGTCATGGGTGAAGCAGCGCGTCTCACCCTTTGGGCGCTACCCTGAGCTGATCCGCTTCCTGCAGGACGTGGGGCGGCAGCTGTTGGTCTTCGGGATGCACGTGCATATCGGGATCGAGGATGACGAGTTACTCATCGAGGTGATGAATCAACTGCGTTACTTCCTACCCCATCTGCTGGCGCTCTCGACCAGCTCTCCGTTCTGGCATGGCCGCGACACCGGGTTGAAGTCCTACCGGAGCGTAGTGTTCGAGAACCTGCCGCGGACCGGCATTCCCCAGCAGTTCGAGTCCTTCGCCGGCTATCAGAGCTACGTCGACACTCTGTTAGCCACCGGGAGCGTCGCCGAGCCCACGCAGATCTGGTGGGATGTGCGACCAAGCGAGAAGTTCCCCACGCTGGAGATCCGAATTCCGGACATGTGCACGCGGATTGAAGAGACGCTCTGCCTGGTTGCTCTGGTTCAGGCCCTGGTGGCCAAACTGATCCAACTGCGACGGGCCAATCAATCCTGGCGTCTCTACCGGAAGCATCTCATCGATGAGAACAAATGGCGAGCGTTGCGCTACGGCGCCGAGGGTAAGCTGATCGATTTCGGGAAGAAGGAAGAAATCCCGTTCCCTAGCCTGGTCAAGGAGATCCTAAACTGGATAGACGATGTCCTCGATGATCTCCACAGCCGCAAGGAGGTTGAATACGCCTATACCATTCTACGTGAGGGGACCAGCGCGGACCGCCAGCTGGCCGTCTACCGGCGCGAGGGTGATCTCCAAGCCGTCGTGGACCACGTCGTCCAGGAGACACAGGCCGGCATTGTGTAGGCCCGTGTTGTACCGGGACATTCGTACACGGACGACGGATAGCTCGAGAACGCACAGCGCGATCTGCTGGCGCAAGGGGACGGCGAAACCGAACCAGACCGTACCGCCGCAGGGAGCAGGCAGACGGGACCATGCACAGCCCCACGCTGCCTCCCGGCTGGGCACCGCAGCGGCGTGGGTTGGACTTCGCCCTGACATGTGTCAATCAAGGAGGCCATAGGATGACCAGCTTCAAGATATTTAGCGTTCAAGGCATTGATATCAAAATCCACATCACATTCCCTCTGATCCTGGTGTGGGCCGCCCTGCAGTTCGGCCTCCTGGGCCAGGAAGGCTTCTCCTTCTCGGGAGCCGCGTTCGGCGTCGTCGTCACCGTCTTGCTCTTCATCTGCGTAGTGATTCACGAGCTGGCTCACAGCCTAACATCAACGTGGATGGGCTATCCTGTCGAAGATATTGTTCTGTTGCCGCTCGGAGGTGTATCGCAGATCGAGCAGATGCCCGAGGGTCCTGGGCAGGAGTTGCTCATGGCGATCGCCGGACCCCTGAGCAACTTGGTCATCGCTCTCCTGCTAGGCGTTTTCAGCCTATTCACACCCGTCAGCCTCTTCGCCAGCCTGCGACGACTGGCCACGGATCCAATGAGCCTGGGATGGCAGGACACGGTGCCCTACCTCATTCTGACTAATGTTGCACTGGCCGCCTTCAACCTTATTCCCGCATTCCCTATGGACGGCGGCCGGGTACTCCGTTCGCTCTTGGCAACGGTCATGCCCCAGATGCAGGCTACTGACGTGGCCGTGCGAATCGGCCAAGGATTCGCGTGGCTACTGGGTCTTGGAGGATTGGTCACCGGAAACCTGATCTGGATTCTGATCGCCGTCTTCGTCTATTCTGGCGCCGCGCAGGAAGGGCAGATGATGCGGATTCGCACAATTCTGGAGGACATGAAAGTGAGACAGGCCTTCTCACGTAATGTACAAGTGATCTCTCCGGATGATTCCATCACCGACACGGCGGACCTCACACTGGAGAGTTTCCAAGCCGATTTCCCGGTGTGCGACGAGGGAAAGATCGTGGGATTGCTGACCCACACCGACATCATCCGTGCTCTGAAGACACAGGATCCGGAGACACCAGTGCGCGAGCTGATGAGTACAGACTTTCCCAGGCTTCACCCGGACGATGATCTCTTCGAGATCCATCAGCAGATGCAGGCATCGAACCTCGATGCACTGCCCGTGATCGAGAATGGCGAGTTTGCAGGGCTCTTGACGAGCAGGGACGTCAGCGAGGCCTATCAGTTCCTATCCATCAGTAGCGAGCTGCGCAATCGGCTGCGAGGTGCAGAACGGGCGTGATTTCCATCGCCGAGGCGAGGGGGCTGTACGACAGGGCAGACGGTGTACACGACTTCGACCACGTCCTGCGCGTCTTGACTCTCGCCATGCGGATCGCGCGGGCAGAAGGCGCTGACATCTCGATCGTGCGCTCAGCAGCCCTTTTACACGACGTGGGGCGACAGGAGGCCGAGAGGAGCGGCGGCGATCACGCCGTCCTGGGCGCGACTTGTGCTCGAGAGATTCTGTCGAAGGTACCCAATGCACAGCCGGGTTATGCGAAAGCCGTGTCTGATGCCATCGCCTCCCACCGTTTCCGGACTCCGCCGCAGCCCTCCACGTTGGAGGCCGAGGTGCTGTTTGACGCCGACAAGCTGGATGCGATCGGGGCCGTGGGGGTAGCCCGGGCGTTTGCCTACGGAGGTGCACACGGGCAGCGGCTATGGGCTCCGATCTCATCCGTCGATATCGACCACTGGACTCGGCAGGGTGACGACCCGGATGCGCACACCCCCGTCCACGAATACGTCGTCAAGTTGTCGCGCATCAGGAACCACCTGTATACTTCCACAGCGCGGGAAATCGCCGAGGAACGCCACCAAGCAATGGTCGCCTTCTTCGAGCGTTTGGACAGAGAAGTCCAAGGATTGGCCTAGGTGAAGAAGGAACGTTCAAGGCCAAGGTCCAGGGGAGAGCGGGCCGCCATCGGCGTGGCAGCCCTGCTACTCTTCGTCTTCGCTCTGGAGATGATGAAATCCGGAGCCGGGGCCTTGACCCCCGTTCTGCGGGGACATCTCGCCATCGACAATGCCGCCGACTCCCTGGGCTTGGGATGGCTGATCGCCTATCTGGTCCTGAGCGGTTCACCGGCAGCTGCCATCGCGATGGCTTTGCTGAGTGGCGACCTTCTAACGCCCCTTCAGACGTACACCATGGTGACGGGCTCCCGCCTGGGAGCATCTCTCATCGTACTCCTCATAGGCTTCATGTACGCCCTGCGCGGTCAAGAACGGTGGACCGTGATGTCAACCGGCGTGCTCTCCCTGCTCCTCACCGCCTCGGTGCAGATACCGGGGATATTTGTGGGGTCGTTCCTCCTACGGCAAGGCTGGCTGGAGGCCGTGGAGTGGTCCTGGCTAGAACCGCTCTCGGTGGGAATCAACGGAATCCTTGAGCCCCTAATGAACCCTGTCGCGGCCCTTCTTCCCCAGTGGGCATTGTTCATCGCAGGCGGTGTGCTGGTCACTGCCAGCCTGCAGCTTTTCGATAAGGCCCTTCCGCAGCTTCGCTTTCAGAGGGCGGGGTTGGATCGGCCAGCTCGGCTCATCTACCGACCTGTGGTGATGTTCCTCCTGGGCTTTGCAGTCACTCTCCTCACCCTGTCGGTCTCCGTGTCCATTGGGATCCTGGTTCCGCTCTCTGCACGCGGCTACGTGCGCCGCGAGAACATCATGCCGTACGTCTTAGGTGCCAATATCTCCACAATGATCGACACCCTTGCGGCAGCGGTCCTCCTCAGCTCGTCTGCCGGTGTCAGAGTGGTCATCGTGCACATGGTGAGCGCGGTGATCGTATCGCTGCCCCTTGTACTCTTGGCATACGAGCCCTATGAACGTGTGATGTCCCGGGCGCTGGATTGGACGATGAGGAGCCGGAGGAACTTCGCCGTGTTCCTGGGAGTGTTCTTCCTGATCCCCATCGTGCTTGTCGTATTATGACGACAGATCACCCCGCGACGTACTGTGAAAAAGAACAGGAAGATGTGTCATGACGGCTAAGCTACGTATACTCCTCCACAGCGATGGCTCGAACATCGGCAGCGATGCACTGATGTTGGGGAAGCGGATTGCGAAGGCGATGGCGAAGACCGTGGATATCCTTGCCATCGTCGACACACCCGGCCGAGAAGAAGTTTCCAAGAAGGAGGTCCGCGAGACCGCGGAAGAGCTACAGGCCTCCGGGATACCGGTAAGGATCTATCGTCGCTCCGGCGCCTCACGCCGGAAACTGATCCAGCAGGCGGACGCTGTGGACTACGACCTGATCGTCATCGGCAGCAGGGGACGCCGCGGCGTCAAGCGGCTCGTGACGGGGTCGAGGGCCTGCCTCGTACTGAGTGGGGCGCCTGCCTCGGTCCTCGTCGTAAAGAGACCCGAACGGAGTGAGATAAATCACATCCTGACCTGCTCCGCAGCCGGGCCCGCCAGCGAGGGAACCGTGCGGTTCGCGGCGAATCTGGCGCAGGCCCTCGAGGCCTCCGTGACGCTCCTCCATGTGATGTCCCAGGTGGCCCTCGAAGAGACAGCGGAGAGTGCTGATCTCAAGGCAGGAGCCGATGAGCTGATGGAGAGAGAGGCACGAGAGGGCAGACATCTGAAAGAGATGCTCCAGATACTGCACGGGGAGGGGGTGGACGCCCAGGCCGTGGTCCGGCACGGGTTGGTGGTTGATGAGATCACAGCGGAGGCACGGACGGGACGCTACGACATGGTCATCGTCGGAGCCCATGTGACCCCCGATGTCGAGAGCCTGCTTTCCAGTGATATAGCGGAGCAGATCATGCTGGCTGCAGACCGTCCTGTCCTGATCGTCCACCAGGAGTAGGTGCTCACGATGTCCCTTCAACGGGCGAATCGGAGCTCGATAACGCTCGGCAGCTGGCGACCACGCTGGCGTGAGAGGGGGTTGGTGCACGGAAGGGACTCCCTCTTGACAAGCGCCAGAGGTGGGTGTAGAATGGGGACGGTAGAGCGCTACACGAAATGACAGGAGGAGAGCCTGTGGCTGAGCACTACACACCATCCGAGACAGATCCCAGTGAAGGCCTCACATCAGGGTCATCGTTGCGAGCAGCCAAGAGCGCCTTCGACGTCTACATGGCGCGGGAGGGCTTCACTGAGAATACAAAGAAGGCATTCCAGTCGGACTTGAACATCTTCACCCGGTTCATGGGTGCCTGGACTACGATCGGCGAGATATCGACCAGCGACCTGGAACGTTTCACGGAATGGCTGGTGGAGGATCGTGATGCCCCCTGCAGCCCCAAGTCGCTGGCCCGCCGGGTCACCACGCTGAAGGTTTTCTTCGGCTGGCTGGATGAGTCCGAAATCCTACCTTCGGATCCGGCCGCGCCCGTTGTCCACAAGCCAGTTAGCACACCGCTGCCGGAGATCCTGTCCGAGAAGGAGGTCGAGCGGGTGCTGGAGGTGACTCAGACCCTGCGAGAGGCTGAGGATCCAGATGCCCGCCCGCACCTTCTGGTGACGCTGTTACTACACACCGGAATCAAGAAGGCTGAATGCATGGCGATCACGATGAATCACGTCGACTTGGACGACCCATCGCATCCTATCCTGTGGGTTCGCTACGCCAATCCCGAGCGCCGTCACAAAGAACGTAAATTGGAGCTGCCCGACTGGTGGCCAACAGTGCTTACGGAGTATCGAACCCAGTACCAGCCCCAAGAAGCGCTCTTCCCCTGCACGGCGCGAAACCTGGAGTATGTGCTTGCCGGTGTCGCTGACGAGGCAGAGCTCGAAGTAGGGCTCTCCTTCGAGATGCTGCGCTGGACGTGCGCGGTTCGCGACTACAGGGCGGGCAACACGGCCAAGGAGCTCCGACAGAAACTCGGGCTGTCCAAGGTCACGTGGCGTCAGACCAAACAGAAGATCGCGAGACTGGCGGGTGCACCGTGGAAGGAGTCGTGAAGCTCGCCAGAGTTGCCGGGTGTAGGAAGACGAGAAGAGTTGGTGCTTGAGAGTGTCAGCCCGGGCTGGTGTGGTGTTCTCAGAAAGCGATGTGACCTATTCACCTAGAGAAGAAGCGCCGCGTTATCTCGGGTGAATCTGGGTGATCAATCCTTGACAACGGACATCTTCAAGGTATAATTTTGGGTGTGGTCGGCCCGCTAGCTCAATTGGAAGAGCAGGGGCCTCTTAAGCCCTTGGTTGCAGGTTCGAGTCCTGCGCGGGTCATGGAAAGGGCACTCATCCGAGTGCTCTTTTTTGTTGCCGGTGTATGCCTTGGCAACACCAGATCAATACCGAGAACGCGACAGGGCCGGCATCTTCGATGCCGGCCCTGTCGTTCTGCTGAGGTGGAGATGGCGGGAATCGAACCCGCGTCCGCGGAACTCGAGCACAGACTTCTACAAGCTTAGTCGGCCCTTATGTTTCTCCTCCAGGGAGACGCCGCCGACCGCGCTACACCTGGAATCAGTCGATGGGAACCGAAGCTCCCTCTTGGGCATCCCTATCGACGTCCGAATGCCGCACACCAACTTTTATGACGTCCATCCCCGACTCGTTGGTGAGGGGCCTGGGTGGACGTGACCGCGCTAGCGGTCAGCTCCTAAGGCTTAACTAGGCTACTACCGGAACGGCAGTGTCCATCGCCGCCTGAGGAGCGAACATCCAAGTGTTTTCGTTGGCACTTAGAGTTTGTGCTCCGTTGTTCACGGGGCCAGAGCGTCCCCGGCTTGCTGCCCGTGATCAGCCTTCCCCGTCGAAGCCTGTCATCCCCGCAGCGCCTACTATTATACCGCTGCGGGTGACCTCTGTCAAGCTATCGCAGCCCGCTCTTATGCGATGCATAGGGGTTGACAAGGCCGTCTGTGATCCTGAAGATAGCCCGAGTAGGGGCACCTGCCAGGGCAGTGTTACCACACGCCGTCGGGCAAGCGACCGGTTCGGGGCATTCCCGGCCGTGTCCTGGTCGCACAGCCGATTAAGCCTCGATCCCTTCAATCCCCGGTTCGACTATCTCAGCGCTGCTGGTGGTGAAACGATCGCCGCCCAGGTGGAAGATGGGCTGAGCCGCGGCGAGGTCCCGCCAGCCCTCCACCAACACCCCTTTCTCAGCAGCGACCGCCCTCACGTGCCCCACCACGATGATGTGGTCGCCAGCACGATGCTCCGCTTCGCAGTCGCATTCTACATGAGCCAGGGCCTCGGCGATGGCCGGGGCGTGCACCGTGCGCGCATCCACAGCCGTCAGACCGACCCGGTCGAACTTGTCCACGTCCCGACCGGAGCACCGCCCGCAGAAGAGCAGGTCGGGCACCTGCTCATAACCCATCACGTTTACCACGAAGGCAGGATTCTCCTGCAGCAGCTGATAGGAGTAGCGACGAGGATGGATCGCGAAAGCCAGCAGGGGCGGATCCGTGCTGACGGGCGTCAACCAGGCGATGGCAATGGCATTGGGATGTTTGTCGTGCCCGGCGCACGTGATCAGAAAGGCGGGCATGGGGTGGATCAGACGGGTGAAGCGTGCGATGGGTTGCGTCTGCTTCGTCATTGTAGTCTCCTCTCTTCGAGTCTAGGGCTCTGCATCAGCGAATCCAACATTGCACGGGAAAGAGTCAGACGCCCAGGGTTCCTTTGCGGGCGATGGCGCCGGGCCCCGCAGCGTGTCAGCCGAGCACCCGGCGCCTTGCTTGTCGCTCAGGGCATTATACCTCCGTGAGGAAGATCGGCGAATCCCCTTCCCCTCCCCTCTAGGTTGCAGCGATGACGCGGAGAATCCGACGTCGTCCAGCGCCGATGAGAACAGAAGGCAATGATGCTTGTGGGCCGCATCCCCGTCAACGCGCTGCACTGCGTCGAGGTCGACTATCGAGTCCGGCGAGCCCAGGCAGTCCTCTCTCAGTCCCTCCAGCGCCCGCTCGACCACCGGGGTTTCATAGGCAGCAGTCCAGCGCATTCCGTCGATTCTCCCTTCAATCAGGTTGAGTAAGAAACCCCGCAGCAAGCTGGGGGGGCATCCAGCGGGTGGTCTGCGTGACGTGGACCTCCTTATCCTGATCGCGTAGGTCGTCGCGGACTTCACCTGCCTTCCGCTGCAGGTCGCTCACTGGCATGATCCTGGTGCGCACTTGCTCGCTCCTTGGTGCGATCTCTTGCACGACAACCAAGTCTCTCATACGCGATCGGATAGTGCGGTCAACAACGCGCCCCAAGGTCGGGCCGTTCCGTGTCTCACCTAACGACGGACGCGAGGTAGCCTGCCGGTGCCGCTCCACGCAGAAGCCCGACCCTGCGAGGATGCCCGCCGAATGGCGGGGGCTGACACCAGCCAAATGCCGCTACACGTGAGGTGTCTGACGCGGTATCATGGGATCAGCGAGATGAAGCTAGAACACTTAAGTGACAGACGACGTACACGATCGACGGGGAGGTTAGACGAAGATGGTGCTGGGACTGGGCTTTCTGATTCTGCTATTTGCAGGCGGCTTCGCCGTTGCCGCGGGGTTGGGGAACGGCTTTCGGACGGATTCACTAGGCACGCACGGCAAGACGCGTGGCACTATTGAACCGAGCCCGCGGGATCTGCTTGATCGGCGGCTGGCCCGGGGTGAGATCGACAGAGATCAGTACGACGAGATTCGCAGACGACTTGAGAGCTAGTCGGGGAGGGGTGTGACGATGGGAGCTTGTTGCGGCGGACTAGGTTGGGGCAGCATGGGATGGGGCGGCCTGGGGCTCATCGGCCCGATTGTAGGACTGGTGGCCGTCTTAGGTGTACTCGGCTTGCTGGCCTTAGGTGCCGTCTGGGCCGCAAGGCAGCTTGGCCGGGGTGAGAGAGTGGTCAGTTCACAGGGCCCGTCTGGCGACGCCCTCGAGATTGCCCGGCGGCGACTGGCGGCCGGGGAGATCAGCTCTGAGGAGTTTGAGGAGATCCGCGATCGACTGCTAGGCTAGGGGCTCGGGTTCGACCTCCGAGACGTTCTAAGCGACCCAGGGTACGGAGCAGGCAGGCGGCCCCATATGGAACCTGCCTGCTCTTGGTGTCGGCGTGACAAGGGGCTACTGGACCTTGTGAAATGGATCGGGGAGCTCGAACGTGACGGCCAGCATACTGGGGGACGCACGTCGCCCTTGGCTCGCGCCGCGGCGCAGATCGGGGTCATACAGTCCCCTCTGACCTTCACCGCTGTTGTTCCCAAGGGGTGGCGTCCACCCGGGTCCTCGGAGGGTTGGAGCGGACGTGTGGAGCAGCAAGAGCCGCATAGTGACCCTCCTGTGGCTGATCGCTGCATTGGCGTCCCGCAGACCAATCGCTTGCAGAAGGTCCCAAAGAGGCCTAGAATTGTCGCATCGGCCTTTCGAGGCATGAGCAGGCTGATCATATGCTGCAACCGGAGGGATGACCGCATGACGGAGCAGATCCGCATCGTCCTTGCCGACGACCACGCCGTTGTTCGCCAGGGCATCCGCCGCTTCTTGGAGGAGGACAAGGCTCTCAACGTCGTCGCCGAGGCGGCCGATGGAGCCGAAGCGGAGCGCCTTGTCGAGGAGCACCGACCGGACGTGGCTGTGCTCGACATCCGCATGCCGCACGTGTCCGGTGTCGAGGCTGCGCGCCGGATCAAGAAGCGCTTCCCACAGGTGCGAATCCTGATCTTGACAGCCTACGACGATGACCCTTACGTCTTTGCCCTCCTCGAGGCTGGGGCGGATGGCTATGTGCTCAAGACGGCCAGTGGCGAGGAACTGGTCGCCGCCGTGCGTACCGTTCATCG
>CAZGSX010000067.1:0-15700 GCA_964528475.1 uncultured Anaerolineales bacterium | reverse complement strand
CCCTTTGTCCTGCTGGCGATTGCCCTGGCGCTCAATCTACTCCGTAAGGAGCGAAATGGGAACTCGCGGGAACCACAAGGAAGGACGAGGGGGTGGAACCCGGTGTCATCGGCGATGGGAGGGGATTGGGCCCTCTCCGGACTGTACGCGCTGGCACTGGGGTCCCTGGGCTTCCTGAACACCTGGGACTACCCGATCTACCTGGCGCTCGTCCTACTGGCCTACGCGGCGGGACGCTATGCCCGCGGTGATGATGCGTTCACGGAGATCCTCCGCGGGACAGTGATCCTGGGAACAGGGCTCATCGTTGTGGGCGTGCTGCTCTACCTGCCCTTCTATGTGGGCTTCAGTTCTCAGGCGGGTGGCGTCGCCCCGCATCTGTTGATGCCCACTCGCCTCCCACAGTACCTGGTGATGTTCGGGCCTTTCGTCTTTGTCGCGGGAGCCTTCTTGCTCTCCCGGCTGGTTGAGGCGAGGGAACGTGAAAGGCTGTGGCGGTTCCTGATTGGCTCATGGGCGCTGATTGTGATCGGTGCCGTTGCTCTCCTTGCGGGAGCCTCCATTTTCGCTGTAACGATCGAGCCGGGTCGAGAGGTCCTGCGAGGCCTTCTGTCCAATCCTCAGATTCGGCAGATCGTGGGGGGTACCGACCCAGATGCGCTCGGTAGAGCTGTTGTCCTGGCTCGCCTGCGGGATCCGTGGCTCTTCCTAACGCTCTCCCTTCTCATCGCCGCGGCCCTGGTGACCGTCCTGCGCTCCGGTCGAGGTCGACGCGCACCTGAGGCGCAGGGCGCCAGCGCTCAGTTCTGCTCGCTGCTGCTGCTCTGCGGTCTAGGATTGACGCTGGGGGTGGAGTTCGTCTACCTACGCGACAGCTTCGGCGTGCGCATGAACACAGTGTTCAAGTTCTACTACCAGGCCTGGGTCATGCTAGCCACGGGCAGTGCGTTCGGAGTCTGGTGGATCCTCAACAGAGGGGACAGGCTGAGAGCGCGGGTTCTACGATCGGGATTCCTGATTGGGACGGCGCTCCTGACGGCGGCCGGTCTGGTGTATCCTGTCATGGCGACCTACAGCCGCTTGGGCGGTCTGGAACACCCACCCCTGCTGAACGGAAGTGCCAACGTCGCCCGCGACCACCCAGATGACTGGGCCGCCATTGAGTGGCTTAGGGCTCACGCCGAGGGGACGCCCGTAATCCTGGAGGCCCCAGGGCTCAGCTACACGTACGAAGGACGCATCAGCGCCTTCACGGGCTACCCAGCAGTGCTTGGCTGGGCCCTGCACGAGAGCCAGTGGCGGGGCAACTACGTCGAGCAGGGGCGGCGGGAACCCGACATCGAAACCATCTACACGACCGAGGACGGTCAACTCGCCCTGGAGCTGCTCCAGAAATGGCAGGTCGACTACGTCGTGGTAGGCAGCACAGAACGCCGCTACGCCCAGGAGCTGTGTGCTCAGCCAGAGAAAGACTGTCCCCCATTGGGGGGCATGAGAACTCTGGATGGCGTACTCACGCCCGTTTTTCAGCACGGCCAGACCACCATCTTTCGCGTGCCAGGCACGTGAAGACCCATCGACACAGACATCGCGAGATCCGCTCGGCACAGAGGGATGATCCCGAGGATCAGGTTCCGCGGTCCGCCAGGGAGTAAGTCACTGCTCTCACGCCGCCTGTCCTGCCGCATTGGCCTGGAAGCGACGGAACTCCGCAACGCTCACCCCATCTTGAACAACCCGATGCTGCACCGTTTGTACGCTGCAGTGATAAGCCTCAGACTGCGGACCCATGTAGCTCTGGTGGGCACAAATAGGATAAGACACGGAATGCGCGAGGGGCCTGACGGTTCCTTACTCACCAGTCAGAAGCGGTGTCCTCGCGGCCTGGGATCAAGGGTGGGGCTCGCGCGGCTGCAGATCGAGAACACGATCAAGCACTGCCTCCGCCACCGCTGCCTTACTCATCAGCGGCAGCTCTTGAGCCGAACCGTCACGACAGAGGAGGACGACACGGTTCGTCTCAACTTCAAATCCTGCATAGGGTACAGTCAAATCGTTGGCCACAATTAGATCGAGATCCTTGGCCTCCAGCTTAGACCGCGCGTTGCTCATCAGATCTTCGGTCTCCGCGGCGAAACCCACCAGAACCTGGGGGTATCCGGTTGGAGCCCGGCGCTTGGACACCTCGGCCAAAACGTCCTGCGTCCGATCGAGCGCCAGGGCGATGGCTCCTCGCTGTTTCTTGATCTTCTCCTGCGAGATCTCGGAGGGTCGGTAGTCAGCGACAGCGGCGGCCATCAGCAGGATGTCCGCCCCCACAGTGTGTTCCATTACCGCCTTCATCATCCGCTCCGCCGTGGTGACCTCAACCACCCTGGCGCCTACCGGGGATGCCAGATGGGTCGGCCCAGTCACCAGCGTCACATCCGCCCCTCGATCCAGGGCAGCCTGCGCCAGGGCGTAGCCCTGTCGACCCGACGAAGGATTGCTCAAGAAGCGCACTGGGTCGATGAACTCGCGAGTTGGACCCGCCGTGACCACCACCCTCCGCCCAGCCAGCGGACCGCCCCGCCCCAATACCAATCGGATGTGCCCGAGTATCTGATCGCACTCTACCAGGCGCCCCAGGCCCTCAAGTCCCGAAGCCATGCGCCCCCGTGCCGGACCCACCACGCGAACATCCCGGCGCTTCAGGGTCTCCACGTTGGCCTGCGTTGCGGGGTGCTCCCACATGCCTACGTCCATCGCTGGCGCCACCAAGACAGGACAACGCGCGGCAAGTCCCAGCGTCGACAGCAGGTTGTCGGCCAAACCGTGCGCCAGTTTGGCAAGGGTGTTAGCCGTGGCTGGAGCCACCACAAGGAGATCAGCGGCGTGACCAAGCCCCACGTGGGAGATATGGGTGGTAAGCTCTTCACCGGATGTCTGCCACATGCTCCTGTAGACGGGACGACCAGTCAGTGCTTCGAAAGTAAGAGGGGCAACGAATCGGATAGCTGCATCAGTCATCACCACATCCACCCGCGCTCCCGCCTGAGTCAAACGGCTGGCCAGCGTGCAGACCTTATAGGCGGCTATACCACCGGTGACACCCAGCACAATCTGTTTGCTCTTCAACAGGGCAACGGTCTCCATGACGTCCCTCCAAGTCTATGCGGGATCGGCCTCGAACATGCGTCGACCCCATTATAGCGAAGAGGTCAGATCGGGACAACATGTAGGCTCAAGAGGCGGCAGCCGACGCAACCGCTGCACCGCAACGTGAGATCGCAGGCTTGACACTGACACGGCTCGTGCTATTATAGAATAGGCATAACGTAGCACCCTTCTCCCCAAGTAGCCGCCCTGCAGAGACGCATTGAGGAGGTCACACATGAACGAGCCACAGATAGAAAGCTACAGGTTCGGTCGCTTGGTCGTCGATGGCGAGGCCTACTCCAACGACCTGATCCTACTCCCCAATCGCGTTATCTCTGACTGGTGGCGGGAGCGGGGGCACCGACTGAGCGCCGAGGACCTGGAGAAAGTCTTGGAAGCGCAACCGGAGGTGCTCGTTGTTGGCACCGGAGCACATGGCATGATGAAGGTTCCAGCGGAGACACGCCAGGCGGTGAAAGAAGCAGGCATCGAACTCAAGGTGACCGACACCGGCGATGCGTGGATCCTGTACAATGACGAGCAGAGTCAGCGTGACGCCGCTGGCGCCTTCCACCTGACGTGCTGAGGTGTCCCTGGGCGCCAACGCAGGTAGGAATTGGTGACCGGAGGCGGGCGGAGCCATGCTACTTGAGAACGAGCCAGACCATCTTCGTCAACTGGGTTGCCGGCTTCCTGCTCTGTCTGCTGCTGAGCTTCCCGTCCCAGGCGGTCTATGCGGCCGACATACCCGATCCCCGCTTCGGCGTGGTGGAGGCGCATGCGGCGCCGAGCGCCGCAACAGCTCTTGGCGCGGGCTGGACCCGCGTCACGTTCCGCTGGAACGAGATCCAGCCGGATGGGCCCGAGGAGTGGTACGCTGTGCCGATCTCGGATGAGGCCCTTTCGGCTGAGCTGGCGCAGGGCCGTCAAGTCGTGGGGTTGATCGTGACCACGCCAGGCTGGGCCACAGACGTGCAGGTTGGCCCAGGCGTGCCGCGCGGGCTCCACTTGCCCACAGAATCGCCAGACAATCTCTGGGCGACGTTCGTCCGGAACATCGTCCATCGGTACGCTGGACGGATCGATCACTGGATCGTGTGGAACGAGCCTGACATCCCCAGTAGCTATCACATGAGCTGGGGTGGATCCATGGAGGACTTCGTGCGGTTGCTACAAGTGGCCTATGTCGCGGCCAATAAGGTGAATCCGAACGCAGTCATCCATATGTCGGCCATCACCCACTGGTGGAACCAGGATTGGTATGACCAGTTCCTGGAAGCCCTCACGGCCACGCCAGGCGCGGCTGCGAGCAACTTCTTCTTTGACGTCGCCACGCTGCACGTCTACTTCCAGCCGGAGACCGTCTACGACATTACTGCCCACTACCACGGGATGATGCGCGGTCGGGGGATCGAGAAACCGATCTGGATCGCAGAGACGAATGCCGCTCCCTCTCAGGATCCAACGTGGCCGGTACCCGACGCCCAGTTCAGCGTCTCATTGGAGCAGCAGGCTCACTATGTGGTGCAGGCATTCGCCCTGGGGATTGCGAGTGGCGCGGAGCGCATCGCTATTTACAAGATGGCGGACACCGAAAGCGACCGGCAGGCCAACCCGGAACCGTTTGGGTTGGTGCGTCTGGACGGCAGTCGCCGACCCGCTTTCACGGCCTACCGCGTCGCGGCAACCCATCTATCGGGGTTCCGAAGCGCAACATGGGGACGGCGCGATGCCATCTCACTGGTCACGGTGGATCGAGGTCAGCGCACCACGACGGTCGTCTGGTCCCGCGGCCCTGAGAATGAGACGGCGATGGTCCCAGCGCGGACCACACAGGCGTTACTGGTGGATGCTCAGGGTGGAAGCCGTCAGGTGTACGCGGAGCGTGGGTACTACTACGTGGACCTACCGGGTGCAGACTGCGCTCAGGGATGTCAGATCGGCGGTGCACCCTACATGGTGGTGGAAGACGCGCCGACCACGGCCGACACTGCACCCACACCCCGATCCCCTACACCACCTCCCGCCCAACCTTCAGAACCCGCAGAAGGATCGGGCCCTGAGACCTCGCAGAAGCCCGTTGGAACAGAGCCCCCGACTGCAACACGCCAGCCCTCCCTTGCGCCGTCGCCCACAGTCACGCCAAGCCCATCGCGAACGAGCACGGCAACACGACGTCCGACGCCCAGCCCCAGTGCGACGGTCAGCGCCACTCCAACCCCCACTGCGAGTCAAACGACGACGCCAGACAGCTCGCCTACCGCTCTGCGGCAGGTGACCCGCACTGCGCCCGCCTCACCGTCGCCCACCCCAAGCGTGGGGCATCGACCGGCGACGCCCCAACAGCTCATGGTGGCGGCTATCGTGATCGTCGGGCTGGGCGCACTAGTAGTGGCGGCGCGTGCCAGCAAGATGTAGTTGGAGAGTCATGTCGTCATGTTTGCACAGCCCAGAGGAGAATCGCTCGCCAACAGGCGTAGGATCTCCATGAATGGGACGGCGTGTATGAGGGGGTAAGTGCCTTGGCGCGAGTGCCCCCCGCGCCCCGGCAACGGCTTGGAGCGCGCGGGCCCGTCAGGTCGGCGCGATGAGGAAGGAACTTTTTCGTCCGGTTCTTCGTCTGAATAGATGAGGAGACTCGTTCCGTTCTAGCACTATCGTTAAAGGAGGACCAGATGGGTAGGCGATTCTGTCTTGTAGGCTTGGTGATCGTCCTGTTAAGCCTGACGGTGCCCGTCGCTGGGCAGGGTCCGATCTTGCCTCAGCACAGCGATCCCACGTGGCACGGCCAGTACTGGAATAACATGAGCCTCTCGGGGAATCCAGTCATGACTCGTGAGGACGATAATATCAGCTTCGACTGGGGCGCGGGGTCCCCTGGAGGTGGCGTTCCAGCTGATCGGTTCTCGGTGCGGTGGACACGGTACATCGACGTGACACCGGGGACCTACCGCTTCTCTGTCACCGCGGATGACGGAATCCGCGTATGGATCGACGACGTCTTGCTCCTCGATAAGTGGTTCGATCAGGCAGCTACTACGTACAGCTTCACTCGCTATCTGGGCGAGGGACATCATTCGATGAAGGTGGAGTACTACGAGAACGGGGGACAGGCGGTGGCCAAGCTCTCATGGACGCGCACCGACGGAGCGCCTGCGCCCGGGGATTGGCACGCCGAGTACTTCAATAATATGACGCTGAGCGGCCCGCCAGCCGTGTCACGCAGAGAGAGCGCGGTCAATTTCGACTGGGGCACTGGCTCCCCAGCACCGGGCGTCGTCAACGCAGACCACTTCTCAGCGCGGTGGACGCGCACAGCGAATGTGCCCGGGGGCATGTATCACTTCTCGCTCACCGCCGACGACGGTGTTCGGCTGTGGGTGAACGGACACAAGCTAATCGACGCGTGGTACGAGCAGGCGGCCACCACGTACACCGGAGCCATCTACCTCTCAGGAAACATCACCATCGAACTGGAGTACTACGAGAAGGAAGGGCTCGCCGTAGCCAAGCTCTCGTGGGATGGAGAGGAAGATGGAGCAGCCCCACCACCGTCACCGACGGGGACTGTGATCGTCGACGATAGAGATCCTGGATTCGTTAAAGGCGGCGCGGCCAGCGGCTGGCGCTACGTCAACGAGGGGTACAACAACACCCTGACCTGGACCCGGAATAATGACTACGCGCGCTACAACTACAACTGGGCTCGCTGGTATCCGCAGCTTCAGGCCGGTTACTACGAGGTCTTCGTGTACATTCCCGAGCGCTATACCACCACCGGGCAGGCGCGTTACTGGATTCGTCACGCCAACGGATACACCCTGCGCATCGTGAACCAGAGCACGCAAGGCGATCGGTGGGTCTCGCTAGGGACCTACCGGTTCCTCAGCGACGGTTCGGCGTATGTCTCTCTGGCGGACGCGACGTACGAGCCTCGGGTGACACGGCTCATCGGCTTCGACGCCGTCAAGTGGGTGCCGCAGTAGGGATCCTCTGTCTGCGGAGATTGATGAGACCGGGCCGCGCCTGGGTGAATGGGGCGCGGCCCGGATTAGAAGTGTCAATCCCCACCGCACGCTAAGTCCGAGTCAACTCGTCCAGGCTCTCATCGACCCATTTAGCGTGGCGCTGGGCCAGCCGGCTCATCGACGATCTGGCGCAGCCCACATCGTCCAGGTTTCGCTTTCTCATCCCTGCATCTTACCTGACCACGTTGCTGCTTCTGTCGGCGAGGCAGCGTGGGGCGCGCGCCAGCCAGGTTTTGATTCTAGGCTTGTGACCTCCCCCGGAGCGCGGTGCTCTGTCAATTCCGCGCCGGTGAACGTCTAGGTCGAAATACCTGGTGAGCCGCGAGGCAGTCCTCAGGTGCTGACGGCCCTCTGCTGGGGCAGTGTCCTGAGCATCAGCAAACGGGATCGACTATGAGGAGAAACGAGGCACTATGATCAACGCACAGAGAGTAACCCCCGGGAGGGTTGGCGTCGCGGTCTGCCTAGTGGCAGCATGCGTCACCGGCTGTGTCAACGCCGTTGCGTCTCCGAAGAACCTCACCGGTTCTTTCGTCTGGAGCTATCGAGCAGGCGACTATGTGAGATGCAGACCGGTGATCGCCGAGAGCGTAGCCTACGTCGGTTCCGACGACAACGCCCTCCACGCTATAGATACCGGCACGGGAGAAAGCTTATGGTCGTACCAGACCGACGACAACGTGACGGCCACGCCTCTCGTCGTGGGGAATTTGGTGGTTTTTGGTTCTTGGGACGGGACAGTCTACGCGCTCAACACGAACGACGGAGGTCTTCACTGGCGATATGAGACGGAGGGGTGGGTGACCGGGTCCCCAGCGACAGGTGACGGGTTGATCTACGTCGGGTCGCACGATGGGTTTGTGTATGCGATACGACTTGCCGACGGCCAGCTGGCGTGGCGAGTTCAGACCGACGGGCGTATCGCGGGAGGTGTCTCACTGGATAACGGGAATCTGTACTTCGGCTCCGGCGACAAGTATGTCTACGCTGTCGCAGTAGAAGATGGTGAGCTGAGGTGGCGCCATCGAGCAAAGGGAGGGGTGGTGAGCACGCCAGCCATCGCAGACGACACCGTCTACTTCAGCTCCCTGGGCCGGGAACTTGGCGCGTTGAACGCGGCAACGGGGGAGGTACGATGGACGTATGAATTGGAGATGGGATCTGAGTCATCCCCAGCTGTCGCCAACGGCCTGGTGTACGTCGGGGCGGACGACGGCCACCTCTACGCACTGGATGCTGCAGATGGGACGCTGGCATGGCAGTTCGAGACAGAGAACGTTGTTCGCTCCTTCCCGCTGCCATGGCAGGGATCCGTGTTCGTTGGCTCAGATGACAGGAGTCTGTACGCCTTGGACGGCCTTTCCGGCGAACTGGAGTGGCACTACCGCACCGGGGGCGCCATCGCTGCGGGCCCTGCCGCGAGCGAGACATTGCTCCTCGTTGGGTCCATTGACCGGAGGATTCACGCCTTCCGGTTAGAGACGAATTGAGGGCCCTCCCATGCGAAAGAGACGAGGCATCGTGACACGGACACATCAGCGGCGATCACTGCACGCCGTCGTGATCGGTCTGGTGATGATTGCTCTAGTGACCGGTGGGCTGTGGGCTTGCGGGGCCCCTGCCCGGTCGCCCCGAGCGATCCACGATCGGGCCCAGGAGGCAGATCCAGAACAGGCAGCCCAATTGCACCAGCAACTGGCCGAGCAGTTGCCGGAGATCGAGGAATACACCAGACTTTGGGCAGCCCAGGCGGCTTTGCCGAGCCTAGACGCCGTAACCACCCTGCGCGACATCATTGCGTTCCGTCCGCAGAGCGCTGCGGCATACGAAGCGCTGGTCACGTTGGCCCGATATTACGCGGACCTGGAGGCCCCGCAGGCGGAGGAGACTTACCGCGAGGCCCTAGCTCTCCACGACAGTGTGGCACTGCGGCTGGAGTTGGCGCGCCATCTGGAAGACTTAGGGGATAACGATGGGGCCTACCTCGAGTATCACACCATCCTCGGCGATCGACCGGACGCCTTCGAGGGGATGCGGCGTACGGGCAGCAATGCCCTAACCGTGGCCGAGGACTTGATCAACGCCGCGTGGTTCAGCGATGCCCTGGAGACCCTCCGGGACGTCGATCAGGGGAGGGTCATGGCACTCCGCGGGCGCGCGCTCAGCGGATTGGGGCGCTACGAAGAGGCAGGGGAGGCCCTCCAGTCGTGGCTGGAGGACAACCCTGATGATGACGATGCGAAGATGGAGTTGGCCAAGGTGCTGTCGCGACTGGGTGAGATGGACGGAGCCCTGGAGGTCTACGAGGAAGTGGACTCGCTGGACAGTCAGCTAGCCCAAGCCGACCTGCTCAAGGCAGAGGACCCGGATAAGGCCCTGGAGCTCTACCAGCAGATACCCTATCCCGTGGCGTGGTGGTCCGCCACGTCGCTTCTGGAGGCGCAGGGCCAACTGACGGAGACGCTTCCGCTCTATAGACGCATTGCCCAGTCATCGACGCACCTCGCCGACGACGCGGCCTATAGGCTCCGTGTCCTGGCTGAACGGCTGACCGATGAGGAGGCCCGCGCTGAGGCCGACGCACTGCTGGAGGAGCTGGGCATCAATTGGCTGGCCGTCCGTGCGCGGGAGGCGGGTTTCCAGCTGCCGACGGCTCCGCCCCTTGCCCCGGCCGGCGAGGAGATCTTGGCCAAGGTGGAGGCGCTGGAGGCCCTAGGCCGGGACGACCTAGCAGTGTTGGAGCTGGAGCTGTCTGCTGCAACCCGGCGAGCTCCCGAGATCGATCTGGCGATGGCGCAAGCACTAGCAGACCGAGGAGAGATGGTCCAAGCACATTCGATTGCCGCAGCGCACACTGCCAACGACGACGGTAGAGCGCCACTGGCCTTCTGGCAACTGAGCTACCCACGGCCCTACCCCGACGCGGTTCAGGCAGCCTCAGCGGAGTTCCAGGTCGATCCTCACCTCATCTGGTCGGTCATGCGCCAGGAGAGCCGTTTCGACGCACACGCCATGTCATACGTGGGGGCGCGGGGGTTGATGCAAGTGATGCCATCGACACAGGTTTGGATCGCTGAGCAACTGGGGGAGGATATCGCTCCTGGCGAGGCATTCACCCCCGAGAGCAACATCCGCATGGGGGCGTGGTTCCTGCGCTTTCTCCTTGATTACTTCGACGACGACGTACAGCTGGCCGTCGCAGGCTACAACGGCGGCGCTGGTAGTGTGGATGAGTGGCTCAGCGATCCCCTAGTCTCCGATCGAGACGACCTGCTACGGTGGATTGGGTTTGGGGAGACCAGGGAATACGTGGAAAGGGTCTCTATGAACTACGAGATCTATGAAGCCCTATACCAGCGTGACGAGAGCTCTGGTTCAGACTAGCCCGCGTTCGCTCTTCCGTAGACGCGGGATCGATCGACAACGAGTAACAGTCGGACGCCGCCTGAATCGCGGAATGGGTGAGTCTGCTTGCTGCCCCGGTGTCTAGGCGTACGGGCCTGGATGCCACGCGGCGATGGTACAGCGGCGAACGGGCAGCAGCAAAGGAGACGAAGGAGGACATCAATGGCCGACATCAGAGTGAACAGGTCGAAAGAGGGCGATCCGTACGAATTCGATGTGACCGTCCGGGAACACGGCAGTCAGACGCAACATCACGTGAAGCTAGCCAAGCCCGACTACGAAAGGCTGACAGGGGGCGACGTCATACCGGAGGATCTGGTGACTGCCTCCTTCCGTTTCCTCCTGGAGAGAGAACCTAAGGAGTCGATCCTGCGCTCCTTCGACCTGACGGTCATCAGCCGCTATTTTCCCGAATACGAGCGCGAGATCAAGAATCGGCTTTGACCGCTCCCTGGGGATGCAGCCCCTTGGCGATGCCCCCGTCTCACCCAGCGCAGGGTTGCGTGCCATCACCGACGGTTGCGGGTTCCTGTTGGATGTCCGGCTATGGGCGATCGAAGAACTCACGGGCCCAGACAAAGGGCATGCCCGTCGCCCGAGCAGCTTGGGCATCCACCGCCCGATCTCCCACGAACACTGCATCACTCGCAGGAACATCGAAGGCTTCACAGGCCTCCAGCAACATACCTGGCCTCGGCTTGCGCTAAGCTAGATCGCTGGATGTACGCGCTCGGAGAGGCTTGGCGGCGCGGTTCACAGCCGCCGCCAAAGCGCGCAACCGCTCGGGGCGCAGAGACACGGCGTCATCACCTGTGGCCTTCAGGAAACGACCTGCGGACCAGTATCCGGGCCGTGACCCGAGATTAGTCGACCTTTGCCTCTCTGACCGCTTGGAGGGTGGCCCTTTGATGGCGTCCGGGATCGCTCTCCGTGCATTCGGCAAGCGGTGACGCTGGCCTTCGGACGTGCGCAGCCAGGTGGACGCCACGTCTACAAAGGCACTCTGATCTCCCGTGGCGGCGTGGCACTTCCACTCCGAGACAGCCGGTGTTTCGCTCACGTCCCGCGCAGCCATCGCTTCCCTGTCTGGCATGAGCCGTTGCCCGTTGGGTCAGGTCGTTCTCCAAGTCGTCAGGCGCTAGAAGGGTGCCAGCGCAGTGCCGGAGCCCCTCCGAAAGACTGGGCTGATCCATCGCAGGGCGAGCGCACCCGCGATTATCGCTACTTGCTCCCAGAGCCAGGCTTGACATCCAGGGGGCTCCGGTTAGAATGCCCCAATATGAGCAGCGCAAGCGTCGATCCTCGCGGATCGGCACTCCGGTATGCGATCGCACAGCTTCTCTGCCTACTCCTCATCGCCTCGTGCGCCGCTGAACCCGACAGAAGTGTGCCTACCGTCCCGGAAACGGCGGATCAGCCCCGGGTCACGTCTACGCTGCCTCAGCAAACTCCATCGCCTCCCCCACAGCTTTCCCCGACGCCACCACCTACTGCGACGATTCCCAGCTCTGAACCGTCGCCGGAATCGGAAACGGCCCGCAGGCACGTCGTCGAGACAGGGGACACGCTCCTAGAGCTTGCACAGCGCTACGCCGTTCCTATGGCAGCCATCCAACGCGCTAATGGCATGGGTGAATCCACAATCTTGAGGGCTGGCGAGACCCTCACTGTCCCCTCTGCAATTGATTGGGAGGGCGCCTCACCCTACTGGCGGCTATACGAAGTGACCACAGGGGAGACGCTGATTGGCATCGCGCAGGCCCACGATGTCGATATCCAGACACTCCGGGACATCAACGACCTCGAGGACGCCGATCGCATAGTCCTAGGACAGCAACTCATTCTGCCGGTCACCAACCTGGTCCTGTCACGCTCACCAACGGTCAGCACCACCACGGAGCCGACTGCAGCCGCCCTCCCCACCGCTGAACCATCTCTGACTTCCACGACGTCGCAGGAGACCGCAGCAGCGGAGGCACCCTCCAGTAGGGCGACCCCGGTCGCCGGTGCAGCCGCGCCACGCGAGCTGGAGTCCTGGCCGCAGGAGATCGCGCGATTGATCAACGAGGTGCGCGCAGATCACGGTCTGCCACCCTTCACGTATCATGGGATACTGGAGCAAGCGGCTCAGGCCCACGCTAATGACTGCGCCGCCCGCGGGTGGTGCAGCCATACGGGGTCAGACGGAGCTAACATCAAGACCCGAGTGTTCCGTGCAGGCTATGAAGGTAGCAGCTGGGCCGAGTGCTGGGCGCAAAGCCAGAATCCTCAAAGGTCCGTCGATATCTGGATGGACGAAGTGCCTCCCAACGATCCGCACCGCCGCACTTTGCTGAGCGATTGGTTCACAGAGATCGGCATCGGTGTGTCTGACGCAGGCTGGGGCTACTACATCATCGCTAATTTCGGACGACGCTGAGACCCATTGGAACCAGCGTGGGAACGAGCGTCACCCCTTGACGCAGTCAATGGTGAGCGTATAATACCCGTGGCCAAGTTCAATCGGCTTTCGCATGCATTTCGCGGCGCTGCGAGGCGCTGCTTCCTCCCTCGTGGGCAGCTGGGCTGCGGTTAGCAGAAAAAGACAGGCATGGGAAAAGATCTGGCGTCTGCAATAGGAGACTTTCATCGCGCGCGGCTTCGGGCGAAGCTCGAAGGCATCATCGCTCGTCTCACCGGACGATCGACGGAGCTTCTGTCCTACGAGGAGGTGCGCAGCAAGTTGAAGGCTCGCGAGCGTCCCTCCCAACAGCTCCATGACATCCCTCTTGACGCTATCGTTGGGAGCGTGGGCCGCTATCAGGACTTCACGCGCAGCTTCCTCCCCAAGCAAGAGAGCACAAGGGATCGGTGGGCGCGAGTTGAGGTCGCCATGACGGGGATGGAGGGCCTGCCGCCCATCGAAGTCTACAGAATTGGAGATGCCTACTTCGTACGCGACGGAAACCACCGTGTCTCGGTCGCCCGAGAGCTGGGAGCTGACCATATCCAAGCCTATGTGACCGAGGTTAACACGAAGGTGCCTCTCTCTCCAGATGTTAAGCCCGATGACCTGATTATCAAGGCAGAGCAAGCCGAGTTCCTCGAGCACACGCGGCTGGATAAGGTCCGCCACCAAAACGACCTGCAGGTAACGGTGCCTGGCAAGTACCAGGTCCTCGAGACACACATCGAAGTCCATCGGCATTTTATGGGGATCGAGGAAGAGCGCTACGTCCCAGAGGTGGAGGCAGCAGCCCACTGGTATGACCATGTCTACCTGCCGGCGGTGCAGCTGATCCGTCGGCGCGGGATTCTGCGGGACTTTCCAGGACGAACAGAGACCGATCTCTATCTCTGGCTGTCCGAGCATAAGGCCGAGCTGGAGGAGCAACTGGGATGGCAGGTGCCGCCCGAGATGGCGGTGGATAATCTGGTCACGCGCTTCAGCCAACAGCCAACCCGGGTGGCTGAACGTGTCGGCAAGAGGATACTCGACACCATTACGCCCGATGAGCTTGGGCCAGGCCCGCCGGTAGGTCGGTGGAGGGAGGAGCGGGTGGTCCCTCGGGAAGATGACCGCCTGTTTGCCACCATTCTGGTTGCCATTCGGGGAGACCCGAGCGGTTGGTCAGCGCTGGACCAGGCTCTGGTGGTGGCACGTCGGGAGGGGGCCTCCGTGCATGGGGTTCACGTACTGGGAACGGAGGAGGAGCGAGTTCAACCTGAGGCCCTTGCCGTCCAGTCTACATTCGAACAGCGCTGCAACGAGGCAGGGATTGACGGAACCATAACCTTGGACGTAGGATCGGTCCACAAGAAGATATGCGACCGCGCCGCCTGGGCCGATCTAGTTGTCACCAGTCTCAACTTTCCTCCTCAGCCAGGGCCGATTGCTCGAATCAGCTCGGGAATGGCAACCATGATAAAGCGTTGCCCAAGGCCGATTCTAGCCGTACCGGGCGAGCCATCCTCCTTCCGACACGTCCTTCTGGCGTACGATGGCACCCCCAAGGCCCAGGAGGCGCTTTTCGTGGCCACATACTTGTCCGGCCGCTGGGAAATCCCACTGACAGCGATGTCCGTCCTGGAGGGTCAGGGGGTCGACTCGGACACGCTTTCACGGGCACAGCAGTATCTGGAGTTGCACGGCGTTGCGGCCCAGTATCAGCTGATCGAAAGGAAGAATAACGAATCTGTTGCCGAAGCCATCCTCGGCGTGGTGGCAGACAGCTGCTGCGACGTGATTCTTATGGGTGGCTATGGGGCTGGGCCGGTGGTAGAGGCGGTGCTCGGCAGCACGGTGGACAGAGTGCTACGCGAGAGCCCACGCCCCGTGCTGATCTGTCGCTAGAGTATGCGAGGGACTGAGACCTCACGTCACAGAGGTAGCGCCACAAGAGGATGCTGGCACTCTGATCCACATTGTCTTCCCCCGAGTTCAACACGCTTCACCGATCTTGGTATTCGACATTGGCGCGCTGGTCGAATGCACCGCCCTATGGTATACTCCCTCCCAAGATGAACTCCCCCCCCCAAGCCTGAACCTGCATATTGTTTCTCAGAAAAATAGTCGCCATAGAGACAATATCGTCGCCCCCGACCGAGGGTGCTGAGAGACACCCCGCTGGGCTGATCGGCCAAAGCGGATGCTCTGATTCCAGCTCCAATTGAGGTCGATATCGAGAGCGCAGCGTCACAACCAGCTTGGCTCCGGCTTGGGGGCCCACAAGTCGAACCGACAGCTAAGCGTGATACATCGTCGGGGTAGCAGCTTGACAGAAGATGTGGACACAGTACAATGAAGATGCCACGGACCCATCCGGCCGTGAGCACATGTCGGACTGACGGACCGAACTAAGCCCTCTCCAACCTATGGGATGGTCTGGTCGGGGACACGCCCTCGGCCGCCGCTAGGTGGAAATCAGCCGGGTTGCTGAGGAGAGCGCCTTCCCACGGAGAGGCAGACGTTTCCGGTGCTGCTGGGATCGCAAAGGCGACCGAGACGGCAGACGAAAGGACGACGACTCGCCCACAGGGTGAGAGCCCGTCCGAGCCTGGTGGTTTCTGCTTGTCGGTGTAGGCTTTGGTCCTATCCCCGCAGCCGAGCACGACAAGGAGAAGACCATGGTAAACAATCAGCCGTCCCC
>CAZGSX010000066.1:0-15756 GCA_964528475.1 uncultured Anaerolineales bacterium | reverse complement strand
AATCCATGCCCAGAGTGGTCGTCATCGAGGCCATCAAGCTCTTCGAGTCCGGTCTTGCCGACAGATGTGATAGCGTATGGGTGACCACCTGTCGGCGGGACCAGCAGATTGAGCGCCTCGTTCAGGGGCGCAACCTGACCCGGGCGGAAGCCCGTCAGCGGGTTGATGCCCAGGTGCCCCAGGAGGAGCGGGCAGCGCGTGCCGACGTCGTCATCGACAACTCCGGATCGCTCCTCGCCACCTGGCGGCAGGTGCTAGCTGCCTGGAGGAGCGTCGTTGGTGAGCCTGATCCGCGCGCTGCTTCGTTTCGCAATACCTGCGCTTAGGGTATAATATCGCCAGCCTATTGACGCGAAGAGGGATTGCGCGTGCCAGGGCGGACTTGTCGTCGCGCGGCTCGGACCGACACCGGCCCATCAATCTGCCAAGCGCGCCGGCATGACCTGCAAGATCTGTGGATACTAGTTTGAGGTAGCCTGTTCATCATCGCCGGTATCAAGCCGTGGGCGAAGGAGGAGGGGACGGATGTCTATTGTGAAGAGGATCTTTGACGAACACCCCCGCCTGGCGGCGTGGTTTGTCCTGGCGGTGGGCATGGTGGCCATCTTGATCTGGTCTGCCCGCGATGTGGGCCTGCTCCCTAGGCAGTGGGCGGCCCTTGTCGTGGCGACGATCGGTCTGGCCGGGCTCTGTATCTGGATTATCGGCTGGGAGGAAACTGACCAGGTGGAGGACAGAGAGGAGAACACGTAGCCGCATGAAGGACGCATCGGCACGGCTCGTCGTTCTATTCCTGGTAACTGCCCTCGTTCTGGGTGGCCTGCCAGCCCCGGGCGCTCGCGCCCAGGATGTGGATCCCGTGGCTCAGCTCATGGAGCAGATGAGCTCCGCGACGAAGGTGGGCCAGCTCTTCATGGTCACCTTTCCGGGGTCTCGTGTTGACGACGATGCCGCCATTGCCGAGCTCATTCAGGACTACCAGGTGGGCGGTGTGCTGCTCAAGGCTGACAACGGCAACATCGTCAACGCCGGCGACACACCTGGCCAGGTGGCGGATCTAACCACCCAGCTGCAACATACCGCCTGGGAGGCCACGCGCGCCGTGACCGGTACCGTGGAGCAGCCCTTTGTTCCCCTCTTCGTGGCCACCAGCCAGGAGGGGAACGGCATGCCGTACACCAGCATCGTGAGCGGCACCACCCCCTTGCCCTCTCAGATGGCCCTCGGAGCCACCTGGGACATCAGCCATACCGTCACCATTGGGCAGATCGTCGGGCAGGAGCTGGGCGCTCTGGGCGTCAACATGCTTCTCGGCCCCTCGCTCGACGTGCTGGAGAATCCGCGCGCTGCCAGCACCGGTGATCTCGGCGTGAGGGCTTTTGGGGGTGAGCCCTTCTGGGTTGGGCAGATGGGAAAGGCCTACATCCAGGGCGTCCACGAGGGCGGCCAGGGTCGCGTGGCCGTCGTCGCCAAGCATTTCCCCGGGTTAGGATCCTCCGACCGTTCTCTCACCGACGAGGTCTCCACCGTCCAGCGCACGCTCGAGAAGCTCAAGCAGGTCGATCTCGCCCCTTTCTTCGCCGTTGCCCAGGCTCCGTCCGAACTGGCGCGCCCCGATGGGGTCTTGGTCTCCCATATCCGCTTTCAGGGGCTGGGAGGGGGGCGTTTCATCACCACCCTGCCCATCAGCGTGGATAGCAACGTCCTCCAGCAGCTCCTCGACCTGCCGGAGATACTCCCCTGGCGGGAGGCAGGCGGCGTGACCCTCTCCGACGAGCTTGGCCTGCGCGCGCTTCGCCGTTTCTACGATCCTGGCGAAGGAGCCTTCAACCCGCGTCGCGTCGCTCAGGACGCCTTTCTCGCCGGCAATGATCTTCTCCTCCTGTCGCAGTTTGCCCTCTCCGATGATTGGGACGATCAGCTCGCGAACGTGCGTTCCACCATCACCTTCTTTCGCGAAAAATACGAGACCGACGCCGCATTCCAGACCCAGGTCGATGCCGCCGTAGCCCGCATTCTCCGCCTCAAGCTCTCACTCTATGATAGCAGCTTCACCATCAACCGTGTTAGGCCGGACGCGAACGCCGCTCGGGACGCCATGCAGCAAGACGTGGAGGCGGTGTCCGCTATGGCCCGCGATGCTGTTACCCTCCTCTCGCCTCCATCCGCTGATCTGGTGCCTTCGCCGCCCACCCGGGAGGATCGCATCGTCATCATCACCGATGGCAGAGAGGGGCGTCCCTGCGCCACGTGTGACCCGGAGCCATTCATAGATCCGCAGGCGCTGGAGGACACCATCGTGCAGTTCTACGGTCCCGACGCCACCAGTCAGGTTGCGCCCCAGTTGATCTCCAGCTTCACGTTCAGCCAGCTTGAGGCCTATCTGGACACCCCGGCCGTGATTTCCGCACCCGCCACCTCGATCCCGGAGACGGGCGAGGCAGTGACGGTCACCGTGACGCCGCGGCCCCCTACCATTGGCGAGGCCCTTCAGACTGCCGACTGGGTCGTTTTTGGTATGCTGAACACCGATAACGGGCCGCCCGAGGCTGCCGCTGTGAAGCGTTTCCTCGCGGAACGGGTCGGTTCCCTGCAGAACCCCCGCCTGGTGGTGATGGCCTATGACGTACCCTACTGCCTCGATGCCACTGAGATCAGCAAGCTGAGTGCCTACTACGCCACCTATAGCCACTTGACGCCCTTCATCCATGCTTCCGTGCGGGCTCTGTTTGGGGAGTACACGCCGCGGGGTGATCCTCCCGTCAGCATCGGGGGTATCAACTACGATCTGCGGGTGCAGACAGCACCGGATCCCGCACAGACCATCACCGTTGATTACTCCGTGGTGAGGCCCGCGGAGGGGGAGGGTACACCAACCCCCGGGGAAGAGGAGCCTACTCCCGAGCCGCCGCCGGAGGGAGAGTCCCCCGCGGAAACTGCGGAATCCGCGGATGAGATCGAGTCCACGCCCGACACCAGGCTCGAGCGGGGGAACGAGCTGCGCCTGCGTACCAGTCCCATCGTCGATCGCAATGGCCACCTCGTGCCCGACGGGACCCCCGTTCACTTCGTCTTCAACTACCCTCAAGAGGGCCTGGAGCAGTCCATCCTCTCCACCACGCGGGACGGCGTCGCGGAGGCCACCCTGACCCTTGATCGCACCGGGCGCCTTGACATCTCGGTTCAGGCCGATCCTGTTCCGAGAACGGTGGCGCTCCAGATCGCTATCCAAGAGGGTGGCGCTGCTACCATCGTGACCCCTACGCCCTCTCCCACGCTGGAGCCTACCGCCACGTCCACGCCCACCCTCACTCCGGAGCCGACCCAGGAGAGCGGCGTGACGCCCGTCAGCTCGCCGACGGTCGATCCAAGCACTCAGCCGGTCTGGGAGCCCTCCCCTCCACCTCCCTCTCCTGAGGCACGTGTGTGGGGCTTCCTGCTGGCCTTGTTCGGGGCGGGTATCGTGGCCGGATCCAGCTACTATGCCATGCGCCTTGGGGAGCGGGCCGTGACCAGAGCCCTGCGAATCGCCCTCTGGTGTCTCATCGGAGGGCTGTCCATCTATCTGGTCTATGTCCTCGGGCTGTCCTATCTTGACCTTCTGGATGGGCAAGGAGAGGCCTGGATGGCGGGAGGGGCGGCCTTGCTGGGCAGCTCCGTGGCGCTTCTCTTCGCATGGCTGCGCGATCGGCGCCCCTGGTCCCGATCTGTGTAGGTCCTAGAGCAGCGTGACGAGCACCGACGCGGCCAGCAGCCCGGCAGCTACGAGCAAGAGGTCTCGATTCTCCCGGAGCGCCCACTGCCAGTCTGCGGAGTCGATGAACAGAGAGACCAGAGAGGGCGTTGCATCCACTGTGGACCACGACCAGATGAGAGAGCTTGTCTGCAGCATATCGCGGAACGCCGATATAGTCTGCGGACGCCCATCAGGGTGCATGGAGATGGCGGCCAGAATCGCGCGCTCCACAGAGGGAGAGATTCGGGGATTGTACGTGCTCGGTGGAGCCAGGCTATCCGGATTGAGAAAGCGCTGCTTGGCGTCGGCCGGTGGTCGGTTCGTCAGGAGGTGGTAGAGGGTTGCCCCCAGCGAGTAGATATCCGATCGCACGTCTGTATGACCCGTGTCGCCGCCGTACTGCTCCAGCGGCGTGTAGGCCGCCGTGCCGCGTCCCTGGAGCACCGTCACCGTCCGTGCCTGATCCGTCGCCAGTAGCTTCACCAGGCCGAAGTCGACCAGCTTGATCAGGCCACTGGGCGTCAGCTTGATGTTGGAGGGCTTGATATCGCGGTGCAGCACGGGGGGGTCCTGACTGTGGAGATAGCGGAGGGCGTCGCATAACTGATGCGTCCACCCAAGCACGTCACGCTCGTCGAGGAAAGTCCCTTCCTGACGTTTCTCCTCCATCGCATGCCGCAAGTCTTCGCCCTCGACGAAGTCCATCACCAGATACTCTCGTTCTTCTTCGTGAAAGGTGTCGGAGACTTTGGGGAGGTTGGGGTGATCGAGGCGAGCCAGGGTGGTCGCCTCACGATAGAACTGGTCGCGGGATTGGGACAGTGCCGCAGGGGTCGCGTCCGGGTTGGGACGCACCTCTTTGACCGCGCAGATCCGCCCTTCCAGGCGGAGATCCTCCGCGCGATAGACAGCGCCCATCCCACCCTGACCGACGACGGACACGATCCTATAGCGTCCCCGCAGGACGGTGTCGGATTTTAGCAGACGAACCAAGGACTTGACCTCTCTTCTTCTCCACCGCTGATGATAGATCAGAACAAGTTTTCTGTCAAGGAGGCACGATGATGCACCAGGATAGGCCGATCCTCATCGCCTACGAGGGAGACCTGGAGGGGGAGCGCTGGACGCTGCAGGAGCAGCACACCGTCATCGGACGATCGGACGAGTGCGACGTCGTTCTTCCCGAGCGCCAGGTCTCGCGCCAGCACGCAGTGATAGAGCGTGACAATGGAGGCTACGTGCTGCGCGACCTGGGAAGCAAGAACGGCACGTACGTGAATGGTCAGCGGGTTCGGGGTGAGCCACACCGCCTCAGGGACGGTGACGAGATCCAGATCGCCCTCTGTATTAAGCTGGGCTTCATCGGCGCTGATGCCACCATACCTCTCGAGCTGACCGGTCCCTACCGTGGATTGCGGATCGATCGCCCGGCCAAGCGCGTCTTCGTGGGAGGCCAGGAGGTGGTGCCGCCGCTCTCGCCGGCCCAGTATCGGCTGCTGGAGATCTTGTTCGATAGCGCGGGGGAGGTGGTCTCCCGCCAGGACATTGTCGAGGGTGTCTGGTTGGACGAGGAGGCCTATGGGGTTACCGAGCAGGCGATCGATGCCCTCGTCCACCGTCTGCGAGAGCGGATCGCTGCCATTGACCCCGATCACGAGTACATCGTCACCGTGCGAGGGCACGGATTTCGCTTGGAGAACCGCTGATAGACGCCGCGGGGCGCCCTCCGCTGGACCTCCGCGGAGGAGGCGACGATGCGGACTCGACCTTGGCGGAGCGCCTCTTTCCCCCACCGTGGCTTCGGGTATAATGAGCGGCTGGCATGCGATCTTACCTCCGGGACATCGAGGCCTGAGAGTTCACATACCAAACAATGAGAGGTGATAGGTGGAAGCCATACACTATGCACGATCCCACAGGGACACATTTCTGGCCGAGCTCAAGGATTTCTTAACCATCCCCAGCATCAGCACCCAGGAAGAGCACCAGCCCGATATCGCGCGGGCGGCATCCTGGCTCCGTGACAAGCTGCTCGACGCGGGCCTGCCCACCGCCGAGGTCATGCCCACCGCCGGTCATCCCATTGTCTACGCTGCGTCCAGGGAGGCAGGCCCCGAAGCCCCCACGATCTTGATCTATGGGCACTATGACGTTCAGCCCCCCGATCCGCTCGACCTCTGGGAGACGCCGCCCTTCGAGCCCACCGTGATCGGTGACGACATCTACGCCCGCGGGGCGTCGGACGACAAGGGGCAGCTCTACACGCACGTGAAGGCTATTCAAGCCATCAAGCAGAGCCATGGGCAGCTCCCCGTCAACGTCAAGTGTATCTTCGAGGGGGAGGAGGAATGCGGAAGCCCCAGCCTGGCGCCCTTCATCCGATCCCATCAGGAGCTTTTGTCCGCTGATGTGGCCGTCGTATCCGACACCGGCTTCGTCGCCCCGGGTGTGCCGTCGATCGTGTACGGGCTGCGCGGACTGGCCTACCTGGAGGTCAAGGTGACGGGGCCGGATCACGACCTCCACTCGGGGATCTACGGCGGCGCTGTTCTCAATCCCCTCAATGCACTCTGCTCCATCGTTGCCCAGCTCCAGCTTGACGATGGATCGGTCGCCGTACCCGGCTTCTACGATAACGTGCGCCCCCTATCCGCCGAGGAGCGCGCCGAGCTTGCCGCCGTGCCCTTTGATCGCCAGGTGTGGCTTGATGAGGCCGGCGTGTCGACGGACTGGGGCGAACCGGAGTACTCAATTGTGGAGCGCACCACTGCACGCCCCACCCTGGACCTCAATGGGATGTGGGGAGGCTACATCGAACCCGGTGCCAAGACCGTGCTGCCCAGCGAGGCCTTCGCGAAGATCTCCATGCGCCTGGTGCCGGATCAGGATCCCGAGCGCATTGGCGATCTGGTCGCCGCGAGGATCAAGGAGCTGGCGCCGCAGGCTGTCGACGTGGAGGTTCGCATCCTGCACGGAGCACAGCCGGCCATTATCGACCCCGATAGTCCGGCGATGGAGGCCGCCTCTCAGGCCTACGAGCGGGCCTTTGGAAAGTCCCCGCTTCTCGTCCGTGGGGGTGGTTCGATCCCTGTGGTGGCCGACTTCGAGGCCATCCTCGGTCTAGATACAGTCCTGATGGGGTTTGGGCTGCCAGACGATCGGCTTCACTCTCCCAACGAGAAGTTCCACCTGCCGAACTTCTACCGGGGGATCGAGACCCATATTCATTTCATGGGCCGCCTGAGCGAGCTCTTGGGTTAGCGCGTGCTTGCTGCCAGACAGGAGATGAGACATGCCTGACCAGGTGACGGCCCGTAGTCCATCCGCTGTGCTCCCCACCGCCTCCCCCGATCTGATCCTCTACAACGGGGCCTTTCACACCCAGTGGTCGGAGGCACCCCAGGCCACGGCGGTCGCCATGGGCTGTGGTCGCTTCCTGGCTGTGGGGGATGACGAGATCCGGGATCTTGCCGGCGCCGGGACGCGAGAGATGGATCTGGGGGGCTGTCTGGTGCTGCCGGGCCTGATCGACGCGCACTTCCACTATCGCGACTGGGCCCTGAGCCGGCGCCGTCTCTCCTTTGTCGACGCCCGGTCCCTCCAGGAGCTGCTGCAGCGCGTCGCGGAGGCGGCGCAGGGGAAGCCAGCCGGCGAGTGGATTGTCGGCCAGGGGTGGAACGAGACCCGCTGGCCGGACCCGCAGCAGCCCACGCGCGACGACCTGGACGAGGTCGCCCCCCGCCATCCGGTCCTCGTCTGGCGGAGCGATCTGCATATGGCGGTAGCCAACAGCTTAGCGCTGCGTCAGGCGGGCATCGATGCCGACACCCCCGCTCCGCCGCAGGGCCGCATCGACCGGGATGCCTCTGGCCGGCCGACGGGCGTTGTGCGCGAGCTGGCCATCAACTTGGTGCGGGAGGTCATTCCGGAGCCCTCGGAGGAGAGGGTAATGGCGGCCATGAAGGAGGGCTTCACCGCCCTCCACCATCTCGGGCTGACGGGTGTCCACGACCACCGCAGCATGGGCGGTGCCGACGGGCCGCCTGCGTTTCGCGCCTACCAGCGGCTGCAGAGCGCGGGGGAGCTCAAGCTGCGGCTCTGGATGGGCATCCCGGGGGAGCGACTGGACGAGGCGCTGGCCATAGGCCTTCGCCCCGGGTTTGGGGACGACCGTCTCCGCGTCGGTCACGCGAAGCTGTTTGCCGACGGCAGCCAGGGCGCCCGCACCGCCTGGATGCTGGAGCCGTACGAGGATACGGGTGGCGTGGGCATGCCGCTGACCCCAATGGACGAGGTGGCGGAGGCGGTGCGGAAAGCGGATCGCGGCGGGCTCGCCGTGGCCGTCCATGCCATCGGGGATCGGACCAACCGGGAGCTTGTTGGCCTGTTCGAGGAGGTGGCGGGGGAGCGGACAGGTGGCGTGCCGCACCGCATCGAGCACGCCCAGGTGATGCGGCCCGTCGACGTCGAGCGGCTGGCCCGGCTCGACGTATTTGCCTCGGTGCAGCCCATCCATCTCACCGACGATATCGCTTTGAGCGAGGTCTCCCTGGGCCCGCGAGGGTGTTTTTGCTATCCGTTCCGCGACATGCTCGACGCCGGCGTCCCACTCGCCTTCGGATCTGACGCGCCCGTCGCGGATCCCAATCCCCTCTGGGGTATCCACGCCGCCGTGACGCGGCAGCGTCGGGACGCCACGCCGCAGGGGGGCTGGTACCCTGAGCAGCGGTTGAGCGTGGCCGAGGCCGTGTACGGCTTCACCATGGGGCCCGCCCTGGTGAGCGGACAGGAAGCGGAGCTGGGCAGCATCGCCCCGAGCAAGCTCGCCGACCTGGTGGTTCTGGACCGAGATCTGTTTGCCATCGATCCGATGGAGATCCATGAGGCGCGGGTGGCGATGACTATCTTCGATGGGGACGTGGTTTATGAAGCATAGAGTCGAATCTGGCTCAGGCTATCCCCAGACTGAACGCATCATCCACATGATGGGTTCGGGGCGGAGGGACGTGATGCGATTCCTCTTGCTTCTCTGCCTCGCCCTAGCCGCGGGCGTCCCGCTGGCCGCGTGCTACCGCCCCGAGCCGGGCTTGGAACCGCCGCCGGAGGCCGAACCGCCGCTGGATGCTGACGGGACGCCGTCTACCTCCGTTGAAGGATCGGGTCACGGCTCTGGCGTGTCTGGGATGAGTGAGACGCGCTCCTACACGTACCCGGGGACGTATAGCGGCACCCCGACTCCCAACCCCACTCCGGAAGCCTATGCGGAGGGACCAGCCACCGACACCTACACTGTTCAGCCCGGCGAAACCTTGGGCTTCATCGCCTCGGTCTACGGATGCACCGTGGATGAGATCGTGGCGGCTAACGGCCTGGCCAGCGCCGATGCCATCGGCGCCGGGCAGAAGCTGCGCATCCCGGTCCGGGCGACGGAGACCGGTCCGGCCCTCAAGCTGGTCCCGGACAGCGAGATGGTCTACGGTCCGGCGACTGTGGACTTCGATCTGGAGCGCTTTGTGGCCGGCCAGGGCGGCTATCTGGCGGGCTACGCCGAGCAGGTGGAGGGAGAGCTGCTTACCGGCTCCGAGATCGTGCAGCTGGTTGCGCAGCGCTTCAGCGTGGGACCGCGGGTCCTCCTTGCGCTGCTGGAGCTGCAGTCAGGCTGGGTGACGCAGGCACAGCCGGCGGGCGGAACCCTCGTCTACCCCCTGGGCCATGTGGCGGGCTATCAGGAGGGCCTCTTCCGGCAGCTGGGCTGGGGGGCCGTGCGGCTCAACGAGGCCTACTACGGCTGGAAGCGGGGGGACTGGAAGACGGTCTATCTGAACGATGGGATGCGTATCGGCCTGCACCCCGGGCTCAACCCGGGCACCGTGGGGATCCAGAATTGTCTGGCCGAGCTGGCGTCCGGCCGCGAGGAGTGGCTGGCCCTGGCGGGACCGGATGGCTTCTTGGCGACGTACGAACGCCTCTTCGGCAGTCCCTTCGCCTTCACGATCGACCCGTTGGTGCCCCAGGATCTACGGCAGCCGGAGCTGCGCCTGCCGTGGGAGGCGGGGGAGACCTGGTATTTGACCGGCGGGCCGCATGGGGGTTGGGGGGACGGGAGCGGCATGGCGGCGGTCGACTTCGTGCCGCCGGGCCGCCACGGCTGCGCGCCCGCGCCGGATTGGACCACGGCCGCGGCTGGGGGCCTGGTGGTCCGGAGCGAGAACGGCGAGGTCGTGATTGATCTTGATGGGGATGGGTTTGAGCAGACCGGCTGGGTCTTGCTCTATCTTCACGTCCACAGCCAGGGGCGGGTGGATGAGGGCGAAGTCGTGCAGCGCGGCCAGCGCATCGGTCATCCATCCTGCGAGGGTGGCGCCTCGGATGCGACCCATCTCCACTTCGCGCGCCGCTTCAACGGTGAGTGGATCCCGGCGGGCAGTGGATCCTGTCCGATGGTGCTCTCCGGCTGGACCGCGCACGACGGTCAGGTCCCCTACGACGGCACCATGACGCGCAACGGCGAGGAGCGCGTGGCGCGTGAATGCTGGGAGGATGAGATCAACGGGCTGGTCTCCGATAACCAGGTTCCTTAGGAACGCCTGCAGGTCTGGCTAGGGACGGCCCGAGCGGGCCAGATGGGTTGTATCCCCGATTCGTCTTGGTCTCAGGCAGCGTCTCTGAGATCACGGCCCAAGTCGGCACCAAAGAGCGCGGCGCGATGCGAGTCTATCCCTGATAAGCCCGCATCTGCTCCATAGGCGCCCCCACCATCCGGAAGGCGCGCCGCTCAGCCTCGTAAAGGATTCGCTCCTCATCCAGCGTGGTGAGCTCTCCATCCCGCAGGAGGCAGCGCCCGTCCACGAAGACGTGGGTCACGTCGGCCGGATGGGCGGCGTAGACGATGCCCGCGGCCAGATCGTGGCGCGGGAACCAGTGCGGTGCCCTCGTGTCCAGCAGGATCAAGTCCGCGGGGCGCCCCGGTGCCAGAACCCCGCTCTCGTCGAAGCCCAACGCCCGCGCGCCTGCCGCCGTCGCCAGCCGTAGGAGCGTCGGTACGGGCAGCGCCTCAGGTCTGCCCAGCGCGTTCTTGTGGTACAGCCCCGCGATGCGCAGCACCTCCAGCATATTGAGGTCGCTGTTCGACGCGGGACCATCCGTGCCTAGCGCGGCGCGGATACCGTGATCCACGAATGCGGGCAGGGGGGCAACGCCCATCGCCAGCTTGAGGTAAGTCTTCGGCGTGTGCGCCACGTGAACCCCCCTCTCGGCCAGGATCTTCAGGTCGGCCCTGTTCACTGCGATGCAGTGGGCGGCGATGGTGGGCACGTCGAACACACCGAGCGCGTCCAGATGGGCGACGGGCGTCCTGCCGTGGGCCTCCAGGGAGTTGTCCACCTGCTCTTGCGACTCGGAGAGGTGGATGTGGATGCCCACGTCCAGCTTCTGTGCCGCCTTGACCACCCGGCGGAGAAACTCGGGCGGGCACATGTAGGGTGAGTGCGGTCCCAGCGCGCAGTGGATGTGCCCCTCCGCGGTCCCGTGCCACCGACGGACGAAGCTGACGGTGTCATCCAGCGTGGCGCCTCCCAGCTCCTCCTCCGCGCCCGTGCCGAACTGGCACCAAGCGAGGTGCGCCTTCATCCCCGCCTGCTCAACGGCACGCGCCACCTGATCCATCCAGAAATAGTGGTCGGCAAAGCCGACGATGCCGGCGCGGATCATCTCGCAGCAGGCCAGCGCCGCGCCCCAGTAGACGTCCTCCTCCTCCAGGGCCGATTCGGCCACCCAGATCTTCTCGTTGAGCCAGCGGTCGAAGGGCAGGTCCTCAGCCCAGCTGCGCTCCAGCGTCATGGCCGCGTGGCAGTGGGCGTTGAAGAAGCCGGGCAGCGCCACGTGCTCGCGCCCGTCGATGATCTCGTCGGGCTCGAAGGAGTCTGGCACCTCGCCTACAGCTGCGATCTGGGCATCCTCCAGCGCTATGGCGGCGTCCTTCAAAATGGTGTCGCCTTCGTCCAACGTGATGACCGTTGCGTTCTGAATGAGTCTGCGCATCGTGCGATCCTCCGATCTGTGGCTGCTCAGGGCGGTGAGACGGGGCGATGATACCATCGGCCTCAGCCCTTCTTGAACATGTAGATCGCCCACCCCAACGTATCCCGGCCCCATCGCAGATACGCCCCTTTGTCGTGGCGCACCCGTTTCAACACCTCGTCTACATCGGGATCATCCGGGTATTTGCTCGCCCACACCTCGGCGGCATACCACTGCAACCCTTCATATCGGTCCCAGTCATCATGGTTGCTCACCAACGTGTAGACCACCTCTAGTCCCAGCTCCTGCCCGACGGCCACATTCTCATGATGCGTCCCGTACGCGCTTCGGTCCTCGCCGATTGCTGTCAGGTACGCTGCTGGCGGTTCCTGTCGCCAATATGGCTCTCCGACGACTACCCAGCTTCCTTGGGCTGCCATCCCGTTCAGTGCCTTCAGAGTCCCTCGATGACCGCCGTAGATCCAGCTTGCTCCGATACAGGCCACCAGACTGAAACGCTCCGCTTGCTTGGGCTCATAGTCCGCCCCGTCCATCTCCAAGAACCTCAATGGAGCATCTGGCATTCGTTGCTGGTGCTTTTTTCTGGCATCGGCCACACAGTACGGCGAGAGATCTACGCCTACCCCGCCGATGCCATACCGCTCCGCCAGCCGGACGATGAATTCCCCTTTGCCCGTGGCAATCTCGAGCACGCGATCTCCAGGTTCCAATCGTAGCAGAGCGATCAGCTCCTCGAACTTCTCGACACTCATGGGATTGCAGAAAACGTGTTCCCGATGCGTAATATCAAAGAACTTCCATTGATCCATCTTCAACCTCCTTTTCGAGCGGCGACACGATAGGTGCACGAAGAGCGGCTCCTACCATAGGCATACACCCTGCTTCACGGGAATACCCGGGGCCGCCGTGACCCGATGCTCTCTGGCGTGCCCTTCATATGGCGTGTCGTGAGACCCTGTTTCTCCCTATGAGCGGGTCTTCAAGTGTATCGACTTGACCTTGGCTGACCCACGTCTGCGTCTCACCCTTCGCTTGGTTTTACGAAGCCTCCAGGATGTGCCCCATCACTCGAACTGAGCGCAGCGCACGTCTGTGGTCTGGGTAGACTCGTCCGTAGCCCCCTCGATCGTTCTGGCGGCGCACGGGCCTGGCTCATCGTGGTTCTCCTGGACGATTCGCATCCGGCCTGCTCTTCACCTCAACTGCGGTGCCAGGGCCGAGGCTGCTCCCTCTAACTGCCTCGAAGGGCGCTCCAGTCTTGAGTGTAGGAAAAGCATCAGTCCGCCGCTCCGCGCTGGCGTGCCCTATCAAGGTGTTAGGTTCTTGTCGGTCGGGGGCTCGTTCCAAGTTGAGAGACTGGGCACCACTGATCGGCGTGCTCTTGCATTGCTCTACGCGCACACGTGCGATGATGGGAAGGTCTACCACACTGCTTCACTGAGATCGTCTGCTAGCAACAGGCAAACGATACGTCCATCGTCCAACACCGTTGCCCACGTCCATCGCCCAGCGTGAATCCGGCCTCTTTGCCACGCCGCCTTGTGCTGCCCAGTCCGGCCGGCCTGAGCTAGATGAAGCGGCCTTGTAGCCTGGAGGATCTCGTGCCCTGATCGGGCAAGCAGTGCTCGCGCACCCTCCCACCTCAGCGTGCCAGAGTTCGGCCCTCGAATGCACCGTGTTGAAGATCCCGGTGCCGACCATCTGGCATCACGCTGGCGCCGCGCCCCACTGCACGTTCTCCTCCACCGCCGACTCCGCCACCCACATCCTCTCGTTCAGCCAGCGGTCGAAAGGTAGTTCCCAGCCCGGCCCTGCTCCAATGCCATGACCGCATTGCAGTGCGCGTTGACGAACCGGGGAGAGCAACGTGGTCGCGGCCATCGATTGTCTCCTCACGGTCGAGCCCATCGGGCCCCCTGACCCACGGCCAGAATCGGCCTCCCCACGATGGCCATGCCCGCCTCTCTCAGGGTGACGTCCTCCTCGTCCGCTGGATGAGGGTACAGATGGTCCCTCCTTGATGGCTCCAGATCTCAAGCCGGCGTGGACAGCTGGATTGTAGCGTCGCCGGCCTCAGCGCACAAGCTGCGCGCCACGATGACGCGCCATGAGTAAGGGTCGGTCATCGGGTTTCTTCTGCGGATATCTCCCTGCCGAATGAGCATCCAAGGACAGGGTGTTCAGACGCGGGGTCCCGCGCTGATCTGGTCACCGGTGTACTGCGGGTGGAATCGGCGTGTGGCGATGGCCGTGGCGTCCGCGTCGGCACCGTGAGTGCCGTGGGAGCGCCGAGCGGTGCAGCGGTACCGCCCTGATGTGCTTATCGTGGAGGATCGGACCTCGATGTTGCCCACGCCTTGCTGCTTGAGCGATCCCAATGGGGCTGTACGGACACGGGTACTGTGACGATTTAATCGAGAATAGGGAGTGATGCGATCTTCTCTTGAAGCTCGGCCCGCCCGAGGGATACAGGACTGCCTGACCAGAGGGGGCGCACTACCACGATAGATACGTAGTTGTGGCCAGCGGGCAACCTTCAGATCTCATGTGGCAAGTGAGGCCCGAAGCCCGCCAAGAGCCCTGGGCGTCTCAGGCGCAGGGCAGAACGGTGGTTCAGGAGCCTCTGGCAGGAGCTGCTGACGAAACCTCCGTTAGGTCGGGGCTTCGGGAAGAGTGGTCTGTTCGCTTGACCTGGGGTGAAGCCAGACTATCATGCGAGCCATCGGATGTCCACTGGTCGGCGGGCGGGCCGACACCAAGTTACTTGGCTGGCAGTCGGGGTTTGTCTGTTGTCGCGATTGGCGAGGGCGCGAGGGATAGGGGAGGGCCCATGGCACGAGCATCGAAGGCACCTGTACGACCATCGCTTCGCGGCGAGGTCCTGGTCGCGATCGTCAACACGCCGGACGATCTGGCGATCGCGCGCGACCAGCACTGGTATCGCATCCCGGTCTACAGTGTGGAGCGCTTCCTCAAGGGGCGCTGGCCGCCGGAATGGCTTGCCTTCTATCAGCCGAAGGCATTTGGGGGAGATGCCTACCGCGTGCGCTACATAGCCCGTGTCCTGGAGGTGAGGAAGGCCCTCCGATGGGAGCTCTTCCCAAGCGAGCCGATCAACGACCAGACCAACAAACGCTACTACCAGCTGATCCTGGCCCCGCTTATGGAGCTCGCTGAGCCGATTCCCAGCCTGCGCTTTCGGCGCATCGTCTTCATCCCTACCACCTGGACGAAGCTCGTCACAGCCGAGGAGATCAATGATCTCTACGACGAGAGCCCGCTGGAGGACGAGCTCTGGGCGGAGCTGAAGCGGCAGGGAATCGTGGCCCAGCGGCAATACTTCGTTCCCGTGCAGAGGCGGTTCTACGCCCTGGACTTTGCCATCTTCTGTCGTGCTGGCAAGCTGGACGTGGAGACCGACGGCGATTCGTGGCACGCTGACCCCGAGCGGATTCCACTGGACAACAGGCGGAACAATGATCTCACCGGGCTGGGGTGGTCGATCCTGCGGTTCAACGGCCTGCAGATTCGCGAACAGGTGGCTGATTACTGCGTGCCCGAGATTATGCGAAGCATCAATCGGCTCGACGGCCTGACCGCCAACGGGCTCGTGCCGCGCCCCTTTGATCCCCAGAGGCCCGAGGGCCCTCAGCAGCTGACGTTCCCCGAGCCGCGGCCGGATGACGACACGGAATGAGGGCGAGGGCCACCTGCCCAGCGTTTAGGAAGTCCGCTGCCCAGGGGGCGGTGCGAAGCGGCGCTGGCGGCGAACGCTGTCCCATCCAGATTAGCTGGACCGGGAAGCCGGGCCCGCCGCCGCCTTCCGCCTCAGGATCACCGCCAACGCCGGCGCGCCGCTGGGTCAGTGGTATCGGCCAGAGAGCACATCCTGAGGTCCGCCCTGACCCCGCAACGGCGTTCCCCCCCTAAAACGGCCAGAGCAGGGGCAGGACAGCCGTCGAGACCGCGAAGAGGAGCAG
>CAZGSX010000065.1:0-16105 GCA_964528475.1 uncultured Anaerolineales bacterium | reverse complement strand
TCCCCGCAGCCGAGCACGACAAGGAGAAGACCATGGTAAACAATCAGCCGTCCCCTACGAGGCCGTCGAAGCTAAGCACCAGGGACCTGGCAGTGGCAGGAATCTTCGGCGCCTTAGCCATTGTGCTTGCATTCACGCCACTCGGGCTTATCCCGGTGCCCAATCCAACGGAGGCGGCCACCACTCTCCACCTTCCGGCCATCATCGCTGGCATTCTGTCGGGCCCCCTTGTCGGCGGGATGGTGGGTATGGTTCTAGCCATCTCCTCCTGGTACCTCTATGGGGCTTCATTTATCACGTTTGCGGGCGGAAATCTTGCTCTGGCGTTGGTAGCTGCTTTCCTGCCGCGCATCCTGATTGGGGTAGTGGCCTACTACGCCTACCGCGCCTTACGCCGCTGGCCGGCGATAGCGGCGGCTGCGGCGGGACTGTTTGGCACGTTAACGAACACGTTCGGGCTACTCGGCCTCCTGATCTGGCTGGGGACGCTGCCCACAACGCTGCTTGTGCCAATCTTCTCCATGAACGTGCCCATTGAGGCTGCGCTAGCCGTGGTAGTCACCATTCCTACCATCGCCGCACTAAAGGCAGTGGGGCATGGCCGCGTAGCGGCGGCTCGGGGCCCAACTCCGGGCAACCGAGCAGAATAGCCTAACACTATGGCGCCCTTCATTGAAGCCCGCGATCTATCACATCTCTATCCGCTGGAGACGGGAGAGGTCATCGCGGCGTTGAGCCACGTGGACTTGAGAATCGACCCCGGCGAGTTCATCGCCCTTATCGGCGCCAATGGCTCAGGGAAGACCACTCTTGCTCACCACTTCAACGCTCTCCTCCTCCCGACATCGGGCCAGGTATTCGTGGATGGACTATCGACGAGCCGTCCCGAGAATCACTGGGAGGTTCGTAGAAGAGTGGGGATGGTTTTCCAGAATCCAGAGAACCAGCTGGTCGCCAGCACCGTTGAGGAGGATGTAGCCTTCGGACCTGAGAACTCGGGACTGCCGCGCACTGAGATTCGGCGGCGCGTTGCACAGGCATTGGACATCGTCGGACTGCACGAATACGCGAGCACTCCTCCTCAGATGCTGTCAGGCGGACAGAAACAGCTGGTAGCCATCGCCGGTGTCCTGGCGAGCCAACCGGACTGTCTGGTTCTTGACGAGCCGACGTCCATGCTTGATCCGTCGGGACGCGAGCGAATCATCGAGACAATCCAGGAGCTCAACGCGCAGCACCATCTGACTATCGTGCTGATCACTCAATCCATGACAGAAGCTGCCTCGGCGGAGCGGGTGCTGGTCATGGACAGAGGAGAGATCGCCGTGGACAGGCCGCCCGGCGAGGCCTTCAGCCAGCGGGAAGCGCTTAGGTCGCTCGGCTTAGCCCTTCCGCCGGCCGCGGAGATCGCCCATCTTCTGCGTCAGGCGGGGATATCCCTGGACGCCAATCCTCTTACGGTTGCAGCCCTGACGAGCGCTTTGTGCTCCTCGTCACCAAGAGTAGAAACGGCGTGTTGATCGAGGTCCAGACCCTATCTCACACGTACGCAACGGGCACGCCCTTGGCAAGAACGGCCTTGAGAGACGTCACCCTGCGAATCACACCGAGTGAGCGGGTGGGAGTGGCAGGGCATACGGGCTCGGGGAAATCAACGCTGATGCAGCACCTGGCCGGCCTGCTTAAGCCAACCTCGGGTAGAGTGCTGCTGGACGGTGTGCCCGCCCACGAGCGTTCCACTGCAGCTCGCTCCCGGAGACATCGCATAGGGATTGCCTTCCAGTATCCAGAAGAGCAGATTTTCGAGCAGACCGTCTTCGCTGAGATTGCCTTTGGGCCGCGTAACATGGGGTTGAGGCAGGGCGAGCTCGCAGCTCGGGTCGACTGGGCGCTGAAGCTGGTAGGATTGGACCCGCTGCCGATGCTGGATCGCTCACCGTTCACCTTGTCGGGCGGAGAGCGACGCCGTGTGGCCTTGGCCAGCGTGCTGGCTATGCGTCCGGAGGTCTTGATCCTGGACGAGCCCACGGCGGGGCTGGATCCACGTGGCCGCGAGGAGCTCCTGGAGCGCATCACAGCCTGGCCAGAAGATCGGAAGTTGACCTTGATCGTCGTCTCCCACGATCTCGCCGCGCTGGCCACTATGGTCGAGCGGGTCATCGTCCTGCAGGCAGGTAGAGTGGAAGCAGATGGTGCCGCAAGATCTGTGCTTAGCAATGCCGCGATCCTTTCGTCCGCTGGCCTGAGGCCTCCGCCTCCAGTGGCCCTGCTAAGCGCACTTCGACAGACGGGATGGCTCGTGCCCACCGACAGACTCACTTCCGGAGAGGCAACGGCCGAGATCGCGCGTGAGTGGTGGCGGCGCCAGGGGGCAGGGCTGATGCTGGAAGAGAGCCGATGAATCTCCTACTCCCTGGGCTGTACGTCCCTGCGGAGTCCTTACTCCACCGCTTGGATCCGCGCGTCAAAATGGGGGCGACGCTGCTGCTGATGGCCCTGCCCTTCGCTGCGCCGAGCGCTTTGAGCAGCGTCATCCTGGCAGGATTTGTCGCCGCCATTGCGCTCTTGTCGAAGGCGCCCATCGCGGCTCTATTGCGCACACTGCGCACTGTTTTCTGGCTGGGGTTCTTCATGTTCTTCTTCTACCTCTTCAACACACCAGGAGAAGCTCTGCTGGGACTGCACGGGATCACGGTCACGTGGGAGGGGATCCTGCTGGGGGTGACGCAGATCTATCGCCTATGTCTGCTCATCATTCTCTCATCCCTCCTCACTTTCACCACCTCTCCCGCCCAGCTGACGCACGGCCTTGAGGCTCTCCTAGGGCCCCTCATCCCCCTGGGGCTGCCGATCCGGGAATTGACGATAGTCCTCACCATCGCCCTCCGCTTTGTGCCAACCCTCTTCGACCAGGTGGACCGGATCACGAAGGCACAACAGGCCAGGGGAGCGGACGTCCGCTTCGGCCCTCCCTGGCGCCGTGTGAAGGGTTGGATTCCAACATTCGTGCCTATCTTCGTGGCTGCCTTCAGGCGGGCAGATGATCTGGCGACGGCGATGGACGCGCGGGGATTCCGTGGAGCGCGGGAGCGTACCCACCTGTACCAGCTTCGTCTGGCGCACCGCGACCTGATAGCGACAATCGTCGTTCTGGTCATGGGAGCAGTCGTTCTGATCAGCCACCGCATAGCATAGAGGAGGCAAGGTGTTATTGGCTGTGGATATCGGCAACACAAACATCACCTTCGGCCTGTACGAAGGGCAAGAACTGGGCCCGCGCTGGCGAATCCGGACGATCCACGAGAAGATGCCAGATGAATACGGAGTTCTGATGGTGCAGCTATTCGACCACTCGGGGCGTGACCCTGGCGACGTCTCGGGTATCGTGATCGGGAGTGTGGTGCCCCCACTCACCCAAGCCTTCCAGGAGGCGTCGCGCCGTTACATCGGACCTGAGCCGCTGGTGGTCGACGCGGGGGTGCGAACCGGCGTGCGCATTCGATATGATGATCCTCGCCAAGTCGGGGCGGACCGGGTTGCGGATGCAGCGGCGGTGAAGGCGCTATACAGTGTGCCGGCATGCGTGGTCGACTTTGGTACCGGCACCACCTTCGACGCCATCTCCAGGGATGGGGATTACCTGGGGGGAGCCATCGCTCCCGGGATAGGCATCGCAGCACAGGCGCTATTCGAGCGAACAGCGAAGCTACCTCGAGTGGAGCTAAGCCGCCCTCCCTCGGTCATCGGCCGTAACACACCTCATGCGATGCAGTCTGGACTGCTGTTCGGCTATGTGGGTCTCGTGGAAGGGATGGTGACGCGCTTCAAGGCCGCGCTTGGCCCAGACACCGGGATTGTGGCCACCGGAGGATTGGCCGAGGTAGTGGCCAGCGAGACGGAGGTGATCGACATTGTCGATCCCTGGCTGACTCTTCACGGGCTGCGCATCATCTATGAGCTCAACGGGGAGTAGCGTATACACAGGTTGCACAGGTTGACTGGGGGCACAGGTGAATGTATGTCCGCCTACGACAACGGATCGATGGACCGAGGCCGGGGAGGGAGACCGGGGGTGAGTCTTGAAGAAGCGAATCAAGACCGACTGCCTGACCTCCCGACCAAGATGGCCCCCTGCATGGACAATGTCCCGTTCTTGGCCAGTCAAGGATGGATCCTGGATCGTGACGGACAACTGCTGCTGATCTACCTCCCGTGACCCCCATCACCGTCCTCTACACCGGCATTGCGTTCTGGCTGGCTGCCTACGGCCTCAACGCTTTCATCCTGGCCTTCCTCTACCTGCGTCACTCTGGAGATGAGACCAGCACGCCGCACGTGGATCCTGAGGCGCTCCCGGCAGTGACCGTCCAAGTACCGGTCTATAACGAACGTCACGTGATTCTTCGCGTGATCGACGCTGTCGCTTCCCTGGATTACCCTGCGGACCGCCTGGAGATTCAGATCCTAGATGATTCCGCGGACAAGACCACAGCTCTGGCGCGCACGCGCGTAGCCTACTACCGTAGTCGGGGAGTGGACATCGAGGTGCTCCGTCGTTCGAATCGAGAAGGCTTCAAGGCCGGGGCGTTGTCGTGGGGACTCCAGCGAGCCAAGGGAGACTATGTGGCGATCTTCGACGCCGACTTCGAGCCGCATAAGGACTTCCTGCTCCAGACAGTGCCCCATTTCCTGCACCGCCCGCAACTGGGACTGGTGCAGAGCCGATGGTCGCATCTGAACGCTGAGTATTCCGCACTCACACGTGCTCAGGCGATAGTCTTCGACGGGCATTTTGTTGTGGAGCAGACTGGACGTAACCGCTCGGGACTGCTGATGAATTTCAACGGAACGGCGGGCGTCTGGCGCAGGGGCTGCATCGAGGAAAGTGGTGGGTGGGAGGCCTCGACGCTGTCTGAGGACCTAGACTTGAGCTATCGAGCGCAGCTCATCGGCTGGGAGACACTCTATCTTCCGGACGTCGAGGCTCCAGCGGAGCTCCCGCCGCAGATCTCAGCCTTCAAGCGGCAGCAGGCCCGCTGGAGCCAGGGCTCGGTGCAAACGCTCCGCAAGCTGATGATGCCTATCGTCCGCAGCGAGAGATTGACTGCGATACAGAAAGGCATGGCGCTCCTCCACCTAAGCGGTTATCTTGCACACGCGTTGATGGTGCTGCTACTGCTGACCACGCTTCCCTTGCTGGCCTCAGGCAGTCGGCCGCCGTCGCTGGGCAACGCGGGATTGCTTATGAGCCTGGGTCCGCCCCTGGTCTATGTGGTATCGCAAAGAGCCCTTTACCAAGATTGGCGGAGACGGTTGTTAGCTTTCCCACTCCTGGTCCTGTTTGGGGTTGGCATCGCCTGGAACAACTCACTGGCGGTCTGGCGAGGGCTTCGGGACTGGGGCGGCACGTTCGCTCGTACGCCGAAGTTCCGCATTGAGGGGAGAGACGGTCACTGGGCTGAGAGCAGCTACCGATTGAATGTGGATCGCACCGTCATCGGTGAGCTGCTTCTGGCTCTCTACGCCCTCGTGGCGACGGGGGTGGCATACCAGACGGCCCGATACGCCATGATTCCTTTCCTTCTACTGTATGCCGCCGCCTTCGGCACAGTGGCCTGCACCGAGCTGGCGCAGTCCAGGTCCAACCCAGGCGACGTCAGGGCAACTAAGGAACAAGAGGGCAGATCATCCTAGCCGTAGCAGCTGCGACGTCGCGGAGGCCATGTCGAAGATCAACAGGCGGCCGCGGAGGAGTTCTCCCCGACCTGTGAGGATCTTGACCACCTCCTGCGCCTCCCACGCTGCGACAGCCATGGGGGTAGCGGCGGGTGTGCCTAGCTCCGATTCAAGCCCCTGCTCTGGCAGAGCTTCTCCATCACCGTACAGTCCGTGAAGTCCCGCATCTCCGGGAAGAATGGTCATCACCTGACCGAGGAAACCTCCAATGCTGCCGTGTACCATGGGGATATCAAGCTGACGAGCTGCATCTTGCAGCGTCAGACGGGTCGGGAGACGATCCAGCGCGTCAACGATCACGTCAACCCCCTCCAACAGCTTCGGCGCGTTATCCTCCGTCAGCCATGCTTCGTGGCAGACTACCTCGACCGCCCCGTTGACCTTCGCGATCCTCGCCCGGGCCATCTGCGCCTTGTGGACACCCAGGTTGCTCTCGTCGCTGAGGAGCTGACGATTGAGATTGTGGTCCTCAAACGCGTCACCATCTATCAGAGTCAATCGCCCCACGCCCATGCGAGCCAGGGCCTCGGCAACATAGCCTCCCAGGCCCCCCAGGCCAACAATAGCGACGGCGCCTTGGAGGAGACTCCGCTGACCCTCAATACCGATGGTGCCGAGATTTCGGGCGTAGCGGGCGGGTACGATGCCGAGGTCAAGGGCTGCCAGCTCGATTTCGCGGATCGATCCATGCGCCTCCGCCAATGCCCGGGTGCTCTCGAGTCCGATGACCCGGTACTCACCTACACGCTGCGCCAAGCTCTCGATGTCGTGTCGAAGTGCCTCGCTGTCCACGATGTCCAAACCTCCCTCTTGATCAGAGCAGCTGTGTCGAGCGAAGGGCCACATATTGATCCATCCGTGGCTCGACGCTCAGCCGCGTTCTGCGAAGCGCTGGCCCTCCTGTGATGCAGCCCCTGTGGCCTTTGCCCGTCAGACGGGGTATTGACCCCAGTTATCCTCGATCCGGCACCTTGCTCGACACGATCTCACCAACCGGCAGTATAGAACGCAAGGTACTCTCCCAGGTGTCGCTGCCAATGTCCATCCTCGTGCGCCCCGGGGTGGATCGCGAGCTGGCTGACGATCCCCTCCGCCTGCAAGGCGTCATGGAGCTGCACGGTCTCCTGCCGTGTCCAGTCCGCGTCCCCCGTGCTCAAGTAGATACGCAACCCCTCCACGCCAGGTTCCCTCAACAGGACGAAGGGATCATAAGCTGGAGGTGCTCGGTTGGCGGACAGAGCAGGGCTGTGCGCGCCGACGATCCCGAAGGCATCGGAATGCCGGAACGCGATCTCCAGGGCCCAGACACCACCGCGAGATATGCCCCCAATGGCCCGCCCCTCACGAGTCTGCAACGACCGGTAGTTGGCATCGATATGGGGCATCAACTCGTTGACCAGCTGCTCCTCGAAGGACTGGGCCCCGCCACTGGTCGTCACATAGAGGCCTGCAGCATCAGCGCCAGGCAGCACAATAATGAAGGGCCCAAAGACGCCCTCTACGATCCTGGCATCAGCCGCCTCGTCGACGCCCAAATCATCCCAATGGGCCTCGTCATAGGGCCAGCCATGGAGCAGGTAGAGAACAGGATATCGGCGGTCCCCGTTGTCGTAGCCGGGCGGCAGGTAGATTCGGTAGGACTCCGCCTGTCCCGTCACCTGGCTGAAATATGAACCCTCCTCCACCCGACCTGCCAGCACCACGGGACTCAACTCAGGTGTCGCGGTCTGCTCAACCACCGCCGTGGTCGGCGTCACAGTGGCCAATGGGCCCAGCGTCGCCGTGGGACTGGGTGATGGCGTGGCGTCCGGCGTTGCCGTGCCCGTGGCGGTAGCCTTGGCCGTGGCTGTTGGCATCACAGTTGGAGTTGGCTCGCGCGTGAGGGTCGCCTCCACCATAGGCAGAGCGGCGGATGAAGTCACGGATGCGGCCTCGGCCTCCTCCCCTTGACTACCCTGCTCGGACAACGATGCAATCCCTGGCGTTGAGGTCGCAGGCGCCGGTTGAATCCCGGTGGAAGCCGGGCCAACTGGATCCGGCAAAGGCTGAACTAGAACCGCCAAGGCAAAGAGCAATGCCAGAGTAATAACGACCAGAGCACGAGAGATCAGACGGACGGCGCCGGGCTGGGCCCCGTCGCCCTTTCCTTCATCGCGGATGTTCATAGCCGTATTCTACCCCAGCAAGCTTTCGTGGCAAGGGTCGAGGCAACCAGCTGAGAGGACTGGTGGGGTAGCTTCCGTCGTTCGCTGTTGCCCATCCTAGCCGGGAATAAACGAGCTCCGGCAGGTCACGAGAAAGGGAGCAGCCGCGGGGCAAGGGCCATAGCGCCTCCAGGATCCGACATCGAATACCGTGAGAGCTCGCGCCTACGAGCAAGGAGGCGCCGGGAAGCGGGAAGCGCCGCGCGATCGGCTACCACAATAGAAAGGCGCGTCGTGACTGGGGCATGGCAGATGGTATTGGCAGCCGCGCCATTCTATGCTAGACTTGAAGGTGTCCCGGCTTGGATACCGAACAAGGAGGATCTGCCGATGGCCCTGGAAGTCTACAAGAGACTCGCGGAGCAGCTGGATCGTCTGCCAAACGGCTTCCCTGCAACGGAAAGCGGCGTTGAGCTGCGGCTACTGGCCAAGCTATTTACCCCCGAGGAGGCAGCAGTGGCAGCGGTGCTCCGGCAAACGCGTGACCCGGCGGAGGTCATCGCGGAGCGCGCAAGTCTGGACACGGACCAGGCTTACCGGATGCTGAAGGCCATGGCACGCCGGGGCTTGATCCGCGTGAAGAGAGACGCGGGCCAGCTGCTCTTCGGTCTGATGCCTTTCGTGGTGGGCTTCTACGAAGAACAGCTCCCACGGATGGACAAAGAGCTGGCGATTCTCATGGAGCAGTACCTGCAGGAGACCCGCGGCGCGGGCATCACACAGGAGACGCCGGCCCTTCACCGGATCATCCCTGTCGAAGCGTCGATTCCGTTTGAGCTGGAGATCTTCCCCTATGAAAGGGCCTCCCAATTGCTTGAGAATGCCAAGTCCTGGGGGGTGCGCGATTGCATCTGTCGGGTGCAGCAGCGCCTCATCGGGCGGGGATGCGATCACCCCGTTGAGAACTGTCTCGTGTTCGCACCGGTGGAGGGCGCCTTCGATCATAGCGAAGTTGACCGGGCCATAAGCAAGGAAGAGGCGCTGGAGATCTTACAGCAAGCTGAGGCTTCAGGCTTGGTGCACTCCACCGGCAACTACATCGCGCCCCACTATTACATCTGCAACTGCTGCACCTGTTGCTGCGGGATCCTACGTGGAGTCACCGAGTTCGGGGTGCCGACGGCGATCGCGAAGGCGGACTTTCGGGCGATTGTGGACACGGACATGTGCGTGGGCTGCGGGGACTGCGCGGAACAGTGCTCCTTCGGCGCTCTGTCTGTCCCGGACGAGTTGTGCATCGTTGACCATGTGCGCTGCGTGGGCTGCGGACTGTGTGTCCCGCACTGTCCCGTCGACGCTCTGCACATGGAGCGGCGTCCCGACGGTGAGGTGAACGCACCGCCCAAGGACATTAAGACTTGGGGAACAGAGCGGGCTGTGAGCCGTGGGCTGTGACCGTCTGCGTTGCGGTAGCGACAACTTGCCCGTCAGGCGATTCCGTGGTATAAACCAGTTTAGGCCCCCGTAGCTCAGATGGATAGAGCACCGGCCTCCGGAGCCGGGTGCCCGCGTTCGAGTCGCGGCGGGGGTACTCACGTCGATAGAGTCGGTACCGACGACCGGGCGACCTCGACCGCCTTCGCTGTCAGACAGCTTCACCCGCGTTATGGGTGAGCGGCGTCCTCAACGGCTCGGAGCGCGTTCTCTGACCACTTGGGGGCAGGAGCAGACTCGTCCAGCGCGTGAAATCTCCTTCTCGTTCTCTCCAGCATCTCCTCGGCGCGGGCGTCCTGCTGAGCACTCAAGACTTCGTAGCACATCAGAAACAGGCGCCCCGGCTCATTCGCGCCTAAGGGCGGACCCGCGGGTAACCGCTCCAAGATCTGTTCGACCAGGGCCTGGGCTCGGTCGAGATCATTCCGTTTGAGGCTGACGTGGGCTAGACCCGCCAAGGCCTCGGCGGCCGAGTTCGACTGACCGACACGGCGCTGCAGCTGGAGCGACGAATCATAAGCCCTCTCGGCCTGGTCATACATGCGCAACTCGGAGAACACGTGACCAGCGACCAGCCAGGCCTGCGCCTCACGCGCGCCAGTCCCCAAGTGGCGCGCGATCTGAGCTGCCAGCAAGCTCCGCTTCCATGCTTGTTGCGCCTTTCCCTGCCGTAGGAGCAACAAGGCCAGTCCAATCAACACGTTGGCCTGCATCGGGCGGTCACCCAGATCCTGAGCCGTGCGCAACGCCGTTTCGAAACAGGCAGTGGCCCTGTCATAGTCTCCACGATCGCTTGCTAAGCGCCCAAGGTAGTTGCGGACCGCGCACTCCGCACGGGGATCGCGGATCTCCCGGGCTAGAACCAGCGCTTGTTGCAGATGAGACTCCGCAGACGCATGGTGCCACGTTTGGATCGCCAAGAAGCCAAGGTCGGTGTGCACACCGCTTCTGCCGGGAGAGTGATCCACCGACTCATACAGCCGGAGTGCATTCGTCATGTGCTCGAGCGCCTCTTCAAACCGCTCTCGGGTCAAACAAGCCGCACCGAGATAGTGGCGAGCCCTAGCTCTAAGTTCACTGGGCGTATCGTCGCTCATTAGCGATAGGGCCTTGCTCAAGCGCACTGTCGCAGATCCACATCGGCCCTGCAGGTGTAGGGTCCTGCCCCATTCGATCAGCGCCTCCGCAGCTGCAGACTGCCACCTGCCGTGGGAGTCACCGCGCCGGGACACGAAACCCAGGGCCGTCCGGGCCGCCTCTGCAGCGTCACCCCAGCGCGCCTCCTCGTTCAACAGACGCGCGCGATTCGTCAACAGGCGCGCCGAGAGCAGACGGCTCGCCCCCGCGTCACGTGTGTCGAACGTGATGGCAAGGAGCCGTTCCCCCTCGCGGAACCACCTCTTGCGGAGGAGAAAGCGGGTCAGTCCCTTGAGACAGCTATCCAGGATACCAAGGTCTGCGGTCGCGGCAGCTTCAATCCAGGCACGACGCACATTCGGCCAGTCAGACTCGATCTGCTCAGATGCAGCACGCGCTTGGGCGCTAATCAGCCAGGACTCTCGGTTCCTCACGTAGGACAAATAGTAGGCACCCCACCGTGGCTTGAGGCTCGATAGATTGGCTCTCCTTCCTTCGCCTCTGCCGCATCTATCCGCGGACCGCGACGTTGAAAGCACCCCCTGACGAAGATAGGGATGGAGAAGATACCGATCTGTCCCAATCCTCGACAGCCACCCTGCCCCGCTCAGACGCCTGAGATCGGCTACGGAAACGCCAGCAATCTCGCAAGAGGCATCCTGGTCGAAGTCATGCTCGAAGAGAGCAAGCTTGGACAAGATAGCTTGCTCAGCGTAGTCGAGCAGCTCCCAAGCGTACCGAAATGCCACGGCAGCGGCGATGTGAGTTCCATCCCTCTGGGACCCCTTCACAATCACCGCTCTTCTGCTCCGCTCCAGGCGACGCACGGCCTCATCCAGAGGCAGCCCGCCCGCGCTTGAGGCAACGAGGTTAACTGCCAACGGCACCCCGGCCACGAGCTGACAAATCCGCCGGACGTCGCGCGCTGCAGACGGATTGAGGTCAGATGCTGGATAGGCGCGTCGAGCCCGCTGCGCGAACAGGGTGAGCGCGTCATCTCCGCCCCACGAGTCTAGGCCCGCAGCACGGGAGCACGGGGGAACAGGGAGACCACGGAGGTGATAGTTACACAAAAGTCCCTCAGCAAGCGGCGCATCGCACACCACCAAGACTCGTACCAAGGGGGCGCGTTGCAGCAGATTGTGGAGCCAGGCTAGATCTCCGCGCGTCGGATGAAGATCGTCGAAGACGAGAAGCATCTCCCGCCGGCACAGATAGTCGATCAAGCTTGCGGCGAAAGAGCATCCATCTATGGGGTTAACATCGAGCGTCCTAACCAAGGCGAGGATCAACGCGGGGCGACACGCGAGGTCTTGGTCCCGCGTGGCCTGGACGTCAGCGACGCTTGATTCAAGATGCACGAATGAGCCAGGCCAGGGGACACTCCGCGCGTCACGGACGAATCGGATGCCATCACGAAACGCTCCCTTCGTATGCTCTGCCGCCTCGCGCGCCAAGCATGTCTTTCCCACGCCGGGAGGTCCCACTAGCGCGACAAAGCGAGAACTCGCGCTGCTCAACAGCTCCGTGAGTTCGACGAACTCCCTATCCCTGCCCACGAGGGGAGCCTGCTCAGCAGGGACGGCATGGGTCACGACGCTGTCGCGGACCGCACGCCCAGGGGCACCACCTAGGCGGGGTACACCAGGCGTCCGACCTGATCTGATGCGGCTGTAAAGAAGGCGGGTCTCGATTGTGGGCTCCACGCCCAACCCTTCCTTCAGAGCCGTACAGCATCTGTCGTACTGTACCAGTGCAGCAGCCCGCTGACCGCTCAGGGCCAGAAGCTGCATCAACTGCCGATGAGCTTTCTCCCACCAGGGATTGATGGCGAGAGCCTGCGTAAGGGCGTCAACAGCATCAAGGTAACGCTGCTCCTTGATGTAATGCTCGCCAAGACGATGCCAGCCCTGAGCAGCCAGTCGCCTGGCCCATCGTTGCCGGTCAGTCACCCATTGTTCGAATCCCGAAGGGACACGGATGCGGAAGTCAGCCAGGAACTCACCCCGATAGAGCGACAAAGCCTTCTCCGCAGCAATCACATCGTCCCTCGTCAGCAGCGGAGACGGGTCTGCAGATCGGTTGCGTGAGCCGACGAGCAGATCCAGCCCCGCACGAAACTCCGCCACATCGAACCAGTGAGGGGCTGCGCTATCGAAGAAGACCATTCCACGGTCGGCGACCACGAACCCTGGCAGGCAGAGACGAAGATCCCAAAGGACTGTGCGCAGACTCGCCCTAGCCTGCTGCTCAGTCGACTCGTCCCAGAGAAGCGCACTGAGGGCCTCACGAGAGTAAGCGCGCCCGGTGGTCATCAGGTAGCTTAACAGCGCCCTGGATTTCCCACACCTGAAGCCCGTAACGCGCTCGGCCCCGAGTGCAATCTCCAGACCACCTAACAGGGCGACACGCAGTTTGCTAGTCATCATTGCCCTCCAATGAACTCATGGGGTTGCCGCGGCCCCCTGGTTGAGGCCTGCGGGTGAGAATGAGGAACGGCGTGCGCCTTCACCAGGTCCACGTGGTAAGCCGACCGGCCCGCACAGGGGCACACCTTACGCTCTTGCTCGTGGCCTTCGGGGTCACCAGGTCGGTCAGCTTTGCCACTTCTACCGCCGCTGAACGGGCCTGACTTGGCCTTGTTCTCGGGCTCACGACCTTTCATGACGACTTCATGACGGTTGAAGAGTATACTAAGAGCAACGGTTGCCACAGGCGCAAGGCCATACGGCCGGTTTAGTCAGGCTGAAGCGCCTAACTGAGGAAAGATGAGCAACGTGAACGGCCGCGCAACCCTGACGTGAGGGCCAGCCTGGCAGAGGAAGACAGGCAACCAGAACCAGCCATCCGAGAGATACAGGTCCGCGTCATTGTAGCACAGATTGGGATGCGAACCAGTGCGCAGAGGAAGAGGCGACCACGTCAACCAAGCGACGCAGAGCAGGTCACCACGAGCATCGATGCAGCGCAGACAAAAAAAGGCCCGGCCCAAGAAGTTCCGTAAGCGCGTCCTGCTTAGCGTCGCATGTCTGGCAGCACTTCTAGCGGCCACGTCGAGCCCCTCACCCATCCCCACAGCTCTTGCACAAGATACGGGCCCCAGCTTGCCGACGACCAGCGGTGCCCTCCGCAGCGAATGGGCCACGGCGGAGCACGCCTATGCTGAAGACGGACAATACGCGAAGGGTTACGCCTACGATGCGAGCGGAGATGGCGACAACAACGACGAACAGAGTTTCGAGGGATTCCGGCTTCAGGTAGCAGAAGGAGCGACAATTGATGGCATCTCGGTTCACATCAAGGCCTACAGCGACGACGACGGCGAGGATTGCGACTTGGACGTAAAGCTCTTCTGGCGTACCGACGGAGGGTGGACCGATTTCAGCACCGCCTTCAAGACCTGGTGGAACATCGAGAATGACGCAGGGGTCAGGACCCTGGGCGGGCCCGCGGATACGTGGGGCCGAGAAAGCTGGAATCCCGGCGACTTCACAGACGACAACTTCGCCGTGGGCCTGCGCAGCGCGCCAAGCTCCGGTTGCGGGTACGGGGACCATGTGTTCGTGGACTACGTGGCCGTGACCGTCTACTATGACGCTCCACCCATTGACGCCCTGACGCCACGCACCTCGAATCCTCCGTTGGTACGCGGAGGGTGCAACAAGGCAGACTTCAGCCTGGTGATCGACAGGTCGGCTTCAATGGCTGGGTACGAAAGCGAGATGGTCAACAAGATCTCTGCGTTCGTCGATACGTTCGAGGCAGCCGGGGGAGATGGCAGGTACAGCGCGACGACGTTCAGCGAAGACGAGGGGCGAGCCCTGACGTTAGGCTATGTTTCGCCGGTGGAGCTGGAGAGCGCCCTGAGCGGTCTCCCCGCAAACGAGGGCCGCACCCCGATCGCGGCTGGCATCATGGAAGCGCTGGACAACGGCTCTAACGATCGGAGCGACGCACCAAACATCATGCTCGTGATCAGCGATGGCTCCCCGAATGTGCCGCCTTCCCCATCGGAATACAACCCCGACCTTTCAGATACGTGGCTGACAGGAGCCAACGCTGCAATCGAAGCAGCCAACAGTGCACGCTCAGCAGGATTCGTGGTGCGTGGCGTGTTCGAGGGTCGGATCAACGAGGCGCTGCCATGGACGGCAGAGAGCAATCAGGAGTGGGTAGATGCCGTGATGAATCATATCGATGGAAGCGCCAGCGGCTATATCGAGGGCGACTACAGTGCCCTGGCCTTAAACCTCATGTCGGAGCTAGGCTGCCGTAGTATCCGGGTGCGCAAGGAGGCAATTGGGGCAGACGCCCCCGCCGGAACCTTCCAGGGCACGATCAGCAACACGGACGGCTTCGGCCAAGAAGAGGCTTGGAGCATCCAATCGCCCGACCCCGGCTGGAAGGACTTCGTGGTGCCGCTGGATGCCTCGCATATGGTCGTCGAGCTACTGCCTCTGGAGCCAGGGTGGACGCTGGTCGGCTACATGGTACAGACGGGCCTGAACGGCTGCCCCAACTCGGGGTATTCAGGCTCGAGCGCCTCGGTGTCTGCGGGCAGGGATGATGCCACGGTCTGCGTCCAGAACAGCTACGACGCCTGTGCAGTGGCGGAGACCCACCTCAACGGTCCCTCCGGGGCTTGTCTGGACACCTTCGTGTACCGCGTGTGCCAATCGGGACCCGCTGCCCTCAGCCATTGGACCCTGGCCCTCCCTGCGTGTACGACCGAGCTGAGCTCCACCATCAGCAGCATTGACTATCAGCTGGGGGACAGCTGGCACGTGGCAGCGAGCTGCTCAGAGGCCGGGTCACAAGACGACGTCTGCTATGACTGGGGAGCGGACAACGAATGCAACATCCCATGCGGGCTTACCTGGCACCTGCTTGACCCCGGACTCGCGGGCGTGACGGACGGTGAATGTATCCTCCTCTCAGTCGCCTTTGACCATCAGGTCGAGACTCAGGTGCTGGAGTGGCGGGCGCGAGCTGGCGACTGTGACTGCGCTGGAGTGGGTGAGACCGTGATCGGTCCGTCGTCGGATCCCTGCTGTGCGACCCCCCAGGCTGATTTCAGCGCGACGCCGACCTCCGGTTGCGCGCCACTAGCTGTCAGCTTCTCTGACGAGTCACTCGAGGCCGCGTCGTGGAGCTGGGATTTCGGCGATGGCAGTATGTCCACGGAGCAACATCCCAGCCATGGCTATGCAGCTGCAGGCAGCTACACCGTCAGCCTGACGGTCAAGAACTACTGCGGGGAGGACACAGAGACCAAGGTCGATCTCATAGCGGTGTCTGACCCGCGGGTCACGGCCTCCCCCGCCTCTGCTGAGCTCAACTGCAAGAACGAGACCGTTCTGCTCACGGCCACTATCTCCGGTGGCGAGGCGCCTATCTCGCTCCAGTGGTATCGGGACGGCGTCGCCATCGGGGGTGCCACTTGGTCCACGTTCGAAGCGACTGCCCCCGGGGAGTACATCGCCATGGTCAGCGATGCGAACGGCTGCACCGCGGCGAGCAACGCGGTCACCATCACCCGGGTCGATGACCCGGAGGTCATCGTCTCCCCCGCCTCGGGGGAGCTCCACTGCAAC